>JASHQI010000322.1 GCA_030037645.1 Xanthobacteraceae bacterium | reverse complement strand
GCTCAGTTCCCATTTGTTGAGGTGATCGGGAAAGCCCATTGTCATGTTGCGGCGGGTGCCGGCAAACATATTGAGCAGCACGCGAAAGCCCTTCGGGCAGTCGGGGATATCGTCAAAAACGACGCAGGGTCCGTTCTCGGCGCGCAACACGGCCTCGGCGGCGAGCCCGATATCCTCCTGCCAGGTCGCGCCGCTGACGTTGCGAACCTCGCCGAGCTGCTCGGCGAAGGCGAGCCACTCGCGCAAATCGTCGTAGACGATCGCGGCTTTGACGTTGCTTTGCTGCATGGGCTCCTCCGCAGGGTCGGCGATTTCGAGGGGGCAGGCCAGCATGGCCGGCGCACCGGGCTTGTCAATGGTCGGCTGCGCAGCGATCATTCGCAACATGGTCACTGCCGCCGCAACCGCGCTGTCGATCCGCAGCAGCCGGCAGCCGCGACGCCGCCAACGGCTCGCCCCGTATCTCTACGTCCTTCCCGCGCTCGCCGCGCTCGTCCTGTGGAACTATTACCCGCTTGTTTTTCTCGTCGACCTGTCGTTTCACAAACTGGACGCCAGTTCGCCGGTGCCGCGCTGGATCGGCTTGACAAATTATCGCGAAATGTTCGCCGATCCGCTGTTTTGGCGGGTGCTCGGCAACACCACGATCTACACCTTCGTCACCGTGCCGTTGAGCATCGGGCTCGGCCTGGCGCTTGCGATCGTGCTCAACCAAAAGCTTTTTGGCGCGCGCTTGTGGCGGACGCTGTTCTACACGCCGGTGATTTTGCCTACGGTCGCGGCGGCCACCGTCGGGATGTGGATGTTCAACACCAATTATGGCCTCATCAATTATCTGCTCGGGCTGTTCGGGCTTGCGCCGGTGGGATGGCTTACGGATTCCGGCTTTGCGCTGTGGACGCTGATCGCAATCGGCGTCTGGAAGACGTTCGGCTATTTCATGCTGGTCTATCTCGCCGCCCTGCAGGCGCTGCCGCAAGCGGTGCTGGAGGCCGCCCGCCTCGACGGCGCCCGTGCGTGGGACCGGTTCTGGTCGATCACCTGGCCGCTGCTGCGCCCGACTACCTGGTTCGCAACTGTCATCGCGCTGATCCTGTCGTTCCAGGCTTTCGACCTCGTCAACATCATGACCCAGGGCGGACCGAGCAATGCCACCAACCTCCTGGTGTTCTACATCTATCAGCACGGCTTCCAATATTTCCGTTTGGGCTTCGCCGCCGCGAGCGCGGTGGCGATGTTCGTTCTGGTGTACGGGCTGAGCGCGCTCATCAGCTTCTGGTTCAACCGATGAAGCACGCCGTGCTCCGCGCCGCGCTTTATTTGACCGTGCTGGTGCTCGCGGCGATCGCCGTTATGCCGATGTACTGGGTGCTGGTGAGCGCGTTCAAGACGAGCGACGAGATTTTCACGCCGACGCCGCGCTGGCTGCCGGCCGGCCTACACTGGCAAAACTTCGCGCTCGCCTGGCAGGGCGCTGCGTTCGGCCGCTACTTCATCAATAGCCTCCTGGTCACCGCCGCGATCCTTGTGCTGCAGCTCGTCACTTCGAGCTTGGCGGCTTTCGCGCTCGCCCGCCGCCGCTTTGCCGGACGCGGCCTCATCCTTTTCGCCGTCATCGGCGCGCTGATCATTCCTATCCAGGTGACGTTCCTCGCCAATTTCATCACCTTGCAGCATTTCGGCTGGCTCGATAGCTACGCGGCGCTGATCGCGCCGTTTGCCGCCAGCGCGTTCGGCACGTTCCTGCTGCGCCAGGCGTTTCTGGCGGTACCGGAGGCGTTGGAGGATGCCGCCCGGCTCGACGGCTGCACTGGGCTATCGTTTCTTTGGCACGTGCTTCTGCCGTTGTCGCGCCCGACCGTGCTTGCCTTCGCGCTGGTCGCTCTGGTCGCCCATTGGAATGACTATTTCTGGCCGCTGATCGTGACCAATCGCGACGAAATCCGCACCCTGCCGATCGGGCTCGCCATGTTCGTGACGCAGGAGGTAACGACCGACTGGAATCTGCTGATGGCGGCGACCCTGTTCGTCGCTGCGCCGATGCTGGTCATCTTCTTCTTCACCCAGCGCTATTTCATCCGCAGTCACATGCATGCCGGCTTGAAGCGCTAGAGACGGAGAGGCCCTGGACTCGGTTCGCGAATGCTCGCTACGCTCACTCCGGCTGACGGCGTTCGTCGCTTTAGGCCGCGGACCCACGCAGCAGAACGGGAGGGAAAGCCAATGACCACGCGCCGAAGATTTGTCCGCCTGCTCGCCGCCGCGCCCGCGGCCTGGGCTGTGCCAAGCTTTGCGGCCGAGCCGGTGGCGTTGAGCTTCTGGTATCCGGTCGATCTCGGCGGCGGGCTCGCCAAGACGATCGACGGCATGGTCGCCGATTTCAATCGGGCCCACCCGGATATTCGTGTGACGGCGACCTACACCGGAAACTATGACGTGACGCTGGCGAAGATCCAGGCGGCAAAACTCGCCGGCACATTGCCCGACCTTGCGGTGACCGAGATCAG
>JASHQI010000005.1 GCA_030037645.1 Xanthobacteraceae bacterium | reverse complement strand
GCACCGCTGCCACTGACCGAAGGCGCAATGTCGCCGGAACCGCAGATCGCTCCTCGCGACGGCGTGCCACTGCCGCGTCCGCGGCCGGCTGCGGCAGACGCGCCAATGGCCGGCCTGCGTCTTCGGCGATATGACCGCAATTGACGGCTTTGGTCCTGGGATGATCGCAATCGAAAAAGAGCCCGGCATGTGCCGGGCTCTCCGGAAAGCAAGCAATAAGCGTGTCAATTGTGCTTGATGATAACCGTCTTGCTGTGATGGTGGTGGTGGTGGTGCGGCGGAACCATGACCATCCCGTGAGAGTGATGATGGTGCACGACGACCACCGGGTCGGCCATTGCTGGCGCGGCATAGGCAAAGCCGAGCGCGGCAAGGGCGGCAAGTGAAAGAACGAATTTTCGCATTCCGATCTCCTTGGAAGGTTCTCTCCACATTCACAATTCGCAGTCGGAAAATCTGTTCCCAAAATGGTTCTGAACGGGTATTCAGATTCGATATCCGCATTCGCTTCCAAGCGCCGAACCCAAATGCTTGGCGCGCGTGCGTTCGGGCGCTCTGGTCCTGATTGGCTTTTGACGGCGGGTAGGTGATGCGGCCACAATAGTCGCCGCGAATTCAGACGTGATCCACGAAAAATGCTCTGCGCTTCTTCGCAGAACATTGTTGATCAGGATATCGAAGGACCAAATGTCTCAGCTTAGCAATCTTGCAACCCGCGATGTCGAGACGCTGGTGCATCCCTATATCAATCTGGCGAGCTTTCGCGAAAGCGGGCCTCTCGTCATTGAGCGCGCCCATGGCGTTTACGTCTACGACACCGATGGCAAGCCCTATATCGAAGGCATGGCCGGGCTGTGGTGCACGGCACTCGGCTATGGCAACGAGGAATTGGTGGAGGCCGCGGCCGCACAGATGCGCAAGCTCTCCTTCGCCCATTTGTTCACCGGCAAGAGCCATGACCCGGCGATCGAGCTTGCGGAAAGACTCAAGGAGATCGCGCCGGTGCCGATCTCAAAGGTCTTCTTCTGTAATTCGGGGTCGGAGGCAAACGACACCCAGGTCAAGTTTGTCTGGTATCTCAATAACGCGCTCGGGCGACCAAACAAGAAGAAGATCGTCAGTCGTATCAAGGCCTATCACGGTGTCACAGTGGTCGCCGCCTCGCTCACCGGCATCACCACCAACCATCGCGACTTCGATTTGCCGCTGGCGGGTTTTTTGCATGCTGCGTGTCCACATCACTATCGCTTTGCCGAGCCCGGCGAGAGCGAGGCGCAGTTCGCGTCGCGTCTTGCAGCGGAACTCGAGGCACTGATCGTCAAAGAGGGCCCGGAAACCGTTGCGGCGTTCATCGCCGAACCGGTGATGGGCGCGGGCGGCGTGATCGTGCCGCCGCAAACTTATTTCGAGAAAATCATGGCGGTGTGCGCCAAGTATGACGTGTTCATGATCAGCGATGAGGTGATTTGTGGCTTCGGTCGCCTCGGTACGGCATTCGGCTGCGAGAAGCTCGGTTTTGCGCCGCACGCAATCTCGATCGCCAAGGCCTTGTCATCGGCCTATCTGCCGATCGCCGGAGTCATGATCCCCGAGAACGTCTACCAGGCGCTGCTTGTCGAGAGCAAAAAGATCGGCGTATTTGGCCACGGCTTCACCTATGGCGGCCATCCGGTGTCCGCTGCAGTGGCGCTCAAGGCGATCGAAATTTATCTGCGCGATCGCATCTTCGAGAAGGCAGCGGAAAAGGCGCCGCTGTTCCAAGCTCGGCTTGATGCATTTAATACGCATCCGTTGGTTGGTGAAGCCCGCGGGCTCGGACTCATTGGCGGCATAGAACTGGTCGCCGACAAACGCAGCAAGCGATCGTTTCTGCCGCGGCACGCCGTCGGTGCGCGCGCTGTCCAATTCGCGGAGGCTGAAGGGCTGATCGTGCGCTCCGTCGCGGGTGACGTGCTGACGCTATGCCCGCCGCTCGTCATCAGCGTGGCGGAGATCGACGAATTCTTCGACCGGCTGGCGCGTGCCCTCGATAAGACGCTCGATTGGGTCACGCGCGAGCGGCTTGCGTGATCCTGACCGTGCCCCGGCCAGTCAGAATGCCGCACTTTTGGCAGGGCTGGATTGACGGACAACTTCGCCTGCCGGTCATGAACGCTCCGTTCATCAATACTGCGCTATGTCGCGGCCATGACAACGGATGTCGTGGGTAAGGTTTCGCCCCATGTCGCAACGTCGCGCCTGACGCGGCGTCGTGTCCTGTTCGGCGGAGCCGGACTGGCCGCCTTGGCAGGCGCCGGAACCGCCGCGTATGCCGGCGCGATCGAGCCGTTCAGTCTCGTGGTCACTCGTTATGCACCGGCGCTGCCGGCTTGGCCCGCGGGCCGCAAGCTCGCGATCACGGTGATCGCGGATCTCCACGCCGGCGGCCCCGACATGCTGCTGCCGCACATTCGCCAGGTGATCGATACCGCCAATTCCTTGCAGTCCGATATCATCCTTCTGCTCGGCGATTTTACCGCGTGGTACAAGTTCAAATGGGAGCCGGTCGCCGATTCTGTATGGGCGGGGGAGCTCGCGCGGCTAGTCGCCCCCCTCGGCACATGGGCGATTCTCGGCAACCACGATTGGTGGCACCACCTTGCCGGGGTGCGCCACGGCCTCGCGCTGGCGCATATTCCTGTGCTCGAAAACGATGCCGTGCTGCTCGGCGCGGCTGGTCAGCGGTTTTGGCTGGCCGGCATTGGCGACCAGATTGCCTTCAGACTCGGACCCGGCAGATTTCTCGGCGTCGATGACCTGCCGGGAACGCTCGCGCGCGTTGCTACCGACGATCCGGTATTGCTCATGGTCCACGAGCCGGACATCTTCCCAGCCGTTCCGTCCCGCGTGGCGCTGACACTTGCGGGCCATACCCACGGCGGGCAAATCCGGGTACCGCTGATTTGGCCGACGTTCGTGCCGTCGGCCTATGGCGCGCGCTATGCCTATGGCCATATCGTCGAGGCTGGCCGACACATGATCGTATCGGGCGGGCTCGGCACCAGCATCATCCCAGCTCGCCTCGGCGTGCCCCCCGAAATCCTCCTCGTCGAGCTTGGCGCTTAGAACATGATCCGGAAAAAGCCTGTCCTCGGACTTGATCCGGGGATGGACGCCGTTTTTCCGAAAAGATTATGCTCCATCAAAATGCCAGCGCGCCAAATCGATTCAAGTTGAAACGATGGCGCTCTGGGTCCAATTGAGCCGCCAAATGGCAACAGCGCCGAAGCTCGGCGCCGTTGCATAAGTCTTGGGCCGCTGTGCGGAATTAGAACGGTCGCGGTTGATCAGCGTCGGATGTCGACGCCACATGCGATTGCGTTGTCGGTGCCAGCACAACGACGACCGTGCCGACCTTGACCCGATTGTAGAGGTCGATCGCATTCTCGTTGGTCATCCGAATACAGCCGGACGAGATCGCCTGGCCGATATATTCGGGCTGGTTGGTGCCGTGGATGCGGTAGAGCGTGTCCTTGCCGTTGGCGTAGAGATACATGCCGCGCGAACCCATGGGATTATGCGGCCCGCCGGTGACGTAGGCAGGTAACGGCCCAAGTCGCTGTTGCTCGCCGGCAGTCGGAATCCACGCCGGCCATTCTTCCATGCGGCCGATCTTCGCAATGCCGCTCCAGGCCTGGGCATCTTCACCAACGGCGATGCCGTAGCGAATCGCTTTGCCGTTCGGCAGCACGTAGTAGAGGAATTTGTTGTCGGTATCGACGACGACGGTGCCGGGCGCTTCCTTGCGGGTATAATCGACGATGTGACGCCGGTATTCCTCGGGAATGTTCGCCTGCGCGTACGGCAGATTTGCCATCAGCTCTTTGTCGCGCGGCTTCCAGCCAACTTCGGAGGCGGGCTCAAGCGTCTCCTGCATGCAGCCGCCGAGCATCAAACCCAACATCAGGAATGCAATCGCACGCATGGCCATGGGATGCCTACTTCTCCGAGGACGCCGAGGAGGCCGCTGACGCCGCCGACCCCCGATCCAATAGCGAAATCATTCCGCTCGCACCAGTCATCAGTATACCCGCGGCTCACCGTCGGCGCTAAGTGTTGCAGGAATGCCGCACTCTTTTCGTACAGCGTTGGATAACCGGCGATTAAATGCACCGATCCTGCAAATCCCCAGCAGTATGACTGCGGAGACCTTAAGTGATGGTTTACCACGATTGACCGCCGAGGGTCCCCTTCCCGTCCGGCACGAAATGTCACGCAAGCGCACGAATTGCCGCCTATTTCCGCCGTACTCCTCACCTAGAAAGCCAAACGTCACAGTTCGACGACGAACGAGTTCCATTATGACAGACGCGACGAACGAGCTGGCCAAAAAGGCCAGCCAAGGGAAGGACAACGACCGCAAGGCGACAGGCGAAAACATAGCGCTTGATTGCTGTTACGGGCAGATCGGGATTTCCGCTGTTGCGGCTGCCGTCCGTTATCAGGGCAGCGCCAAGAATCCCGCCTACGCGCCAGCTTCGAATCAATGGCGCGACCGCCTTGCCGACGTAGCCGCCTAAGGCTGTTGTGGCCCTTCGGGCTGTCTCAAGCCCCCTGCCGAAGGGGGGAGGGGTGGTTTTTTACGCTTTACCGGCGCGGGTCAGTGGCTCGCCGTAACCCGGGGCGGCGGTCCATGGCTCAGCCAGACCTCGAATGCCGCCAAGGCCGCGACGGTGAGGCCGATCGCCACGTCGATCGTCATCGCATCACTGTCCTGGAACCCAAGCAGCCAGGGCGATACGATGAGCGCAACGCCGGCAACCAAGTTGAGCCATTCCTCCCAGATCGCGAATGCGGCGAGCGCCGCGATCGACAGCACCGCAATGGCGCCACCAACGATCGCGGCGATCTGCCATTGCGGGCCAGTGGACAGATCGAACAGCCAGGGCGAGAAGAAAAGAATCATGCCAAGGATCAAGTTCGCCACATCGCACAGTTTTGCGGTCGACCAGTCGTCCATGATTCTCTCCATGGCGAAGCGGGCCGGGCTTGGAGGCAAGCCGCGCGCCTCAGCGCTGTGGAAACCACGACGGGCGCCTGTTGTTCCAACCCTCGCATCGCTGGTGTGCGATAAATCTCTGCTATGAGCACCGTGGGCGACTTGACGGCGGTATTTTCAGACGCCGAAGTCGAGGCTGGGCGCCGACTCTTCGCCGGGAATTGGAACTTTTCCTCCGCAGCGGGCTCGCTCGATTCGCTGCCCTCCATGGCGGGGCCGGAAATCGCTTTCGCCGGCCGGTCGAATGTCGGTAAATCGAGCCTTATTAACGCGTTGACCGGTCGCCATGCGCTGGCGCGCACCTCGAGGACGCCGGGCCGCACGCAAGAGCTGATATTCTTCGGCGGGCCCGAGCACCTGGTTTTGGTCGATATGCCTGGTTACGGCTACGCGGCCGCCGCAAAGAGCAAGATTTCAGCCTGGACAAAGCTCGTGCACAATTATGTGCGCGGCCGCGCCAACCTTGCCCGAGTCTATGTGCTGATCGACGCGCGTCACGGTCTGACGGCAGCCGACACCGCCATTCTCGGGGCGCTCGATCAGGCTGCGGTGAGCTACCAGGTCGTGCTCACCAAATCCGATCGCATTCCACCGTCGGCCTGTGCGTCGCGCTTGGCATCGGTTCGGACCGCGTTGGCCGGACATCCGGCCGCCTATCCCGATGTTCTGGTCACTTCGGCGCAGTCGACTGCTGGGATCATGGAACTGCGCGCTGCCATTAGCCGCCTTTTGCGCGAGCGAGCTTAGGGCATGACTCTAAACAGCCGGCCTCCGGGATTCGGAAACGATCATCGCCGCACGACAATAGGCACACAACAATAGGATGGAACGAGATGACGAATTCGAAGAATAAATCATCTCGCCGGCATTTTTCGGATGTCCTGAGAAAACAGATTTACGAATAATCTTTTCCAGAGGTGCTGCGACGTTTTATGTCGTAGCACCTCTGGCGCAACCTTTGCTCCGGAAACCACTGGCAGTTTCCAAATCGGGGGCGTGTCGCGGCTTTGGCGTCTGTCGCGATGTCATCCGGAAACCACTGGCAGTTTCCAGATCGGGGGCGTGATGGCCTTTAACTTAGCCAGCGCGCGCCGTAACCGTAGTCGGGCTCGAACGCATGAAGCCGATCATCGTGCCGCTGAGTGTGCTACCAGTCAGGACGATCGCGGCGCCGGCAACGAGCAAGGCAATCAGTGTCAAGGCTGCGGTATAGACGCCCGAGACTGCCAAGATGCCAAGAACGATGACGGCGAGGCCGGCCATACCCTGCAAGCCCGACGAGCCAGCCGCTACTTCAGAGGCCACGAGCCTGAGCATCGTCCCGCGGCTCTGAAATCGCGCTGCAACGGAACGCGACGTCAGTAGCTGCCACACTGCGGAACAGCTGATCACCAACGCTGCGCCGAATGCAATCACGCTGACCGAGGTCAACACCGCTGCGTGGACACCGAGCAGTGCCAGAACGCCAAGTACGATACCGCCGACGCCGACCAGGAACAGAGCGGATAGACCGCCGCCGCTCGAGGCCACATTCGCATCCGGCGTCAGTTCGATCTGCGCGAACTCGCTCAGCATTGCACCGCCCTGGATCAGCAGCGCGGCACCGAAAACAATTGTGCCAATTGATACCAGAATTTCAGGCTTGACCCCCGACAGGCCGATAATCGCGAGAATGATCGTCGCGATCCCGCCCAGTGCATCAACAAAACCGCCATAGGTGGCGGCTTCGGCCGACGTGGTCGATGACGAATATGTCATAGACATGAGAACCTCCATGAAAGTGATGGTCGCGCCGATGCTTGGTGAACTTGCGAGCGGAACTTCTTCGACGACATTCAGCAGTTCCGTCCTCGCCATCGCACATCGCTAAGGCTCGTGCGCGCCTTCGTGTTGAAATAACGTGTCGAAAGCTTCAACGTTCCAATGGTCTAACGGCTAAATGCCCTTTCCCCTGGCCGCCGCGACGGCTAAATAGCGGCGCCAACCGGGGGTTCCCCAAGGAGTTCCGATGGACGTGACGCCATTCCAGCAGGCCCGCATTCTGGCGGAAGCCTTGCCGTACATGCAGCGCTACGACGAGGCGATCGTCGTCGTGAAATACGGTGGACACGCCATGGGAGAAGAGCATCTGGCGCGGGGATTTGCCCGCGATATCGTCCTTTTGGAGCAGACCGCCATCAATCCCATCGTCGTGCACGGCGGTGGGCCGCAAATCGAAGCGATGCTGAAGAAAGTCGGCGTGCAGTCGCAATACGCGGCGGGGCTGCGCATCACCGATGAAAAGACGCTCGAAATCGTCGAAATGGTGCTAGCCGGCTCGATCAACAAGCAGATGGTCGGTTACATCAATGAGGCCGGCGGCAAGGCTGTTGGGTTATGCGGCAAGGACGGCAATATGGTGATTGCGCGCAAGCTGACCCGCACGGTGATCGATCCGGATTCCGCGATCGAACAGGTGGTTGATCTGGGATTTGTCGGCGAGCCTGACAAAGTCGACACCACCGTCCTCCTGCAGATTCTCGGCCGCGAGCTGATCCCCGTGCTGGCGCCGGTCGCTGCAGCGCCGCATGGGGGTACCTACAACGTTAACGCCGACACCTTTGCCGGTGCGATTGCCGGTGCGCTCAAGGCCAAGCGCTTGCTGCTCTTAACCGATGTGCCCGGCGTGCTCGACAGATCGAAAAAGCTCGTCAAGGATCTCTCGGTCGATGATGCGCGCCGACTCATCGCGGACGGCACCATCTCCGGCGGCATGATCCCCAAGGTCGAGACTTGCATCGATGCAATCGACCATGGCGTCGAAGGTGTGGTCATCCTGGATGGCAAGGTGCCGCACGCCGTACTGCTCGAATTGTTCACCGAGCTTGGCGCCGGAACGCTTATTCATCGGTGAAATTTGGACGAGCGGTCACTTCGCGATCAGGTGCGTGGGCTGGCTCCCGGCATCGCCGCCGGCACGGCACTCGGCATATCCGACGTGCTGGCGAAGATCATTCTCGTCGCCGGCTGCGACGTGCTCACCATGCTGTCGTTCCGCAGCGTGATCGGGCTGGCCTTCCTCGCATCCTGGCTTCGCGTTGGGATCAAGCCGACCGCTGATGCGCGGGTGCGCTGGATTTCGATGGGAATAGGCGTTCTGCTCACCGCACTCATTTATTGTCTGTTCAAGGCGGTTGCGTTGATCGACGTGCCGACCGCGATTCTCTCGTATTTCACCTATCCGTTGATGACCGGCCTCATCGCCTCGCTCGCCGGCTTTGAGCCGCTGCGGTGGAAGGGTGTCGCCTGCGCGCTTGTTGCGTTCTGCGGACTCGCGATCATGATCGGTGCTCATCCCGCCGGCCTTGCCCTTGCCGGCGTCGCCTATGCGATCGCTGCTTCCGGTTTCCGCACCGCCGTGCTGCTCGCTACTCGCGCCTTCCTGGTCGGCGCCGACGCGCGGCTGTCGACCTGGTATTCAATGCTGTCGTCAACCGCGGTGCTCGTTGCGATTTCGCTGACCACGCAGACCTGGAATCCGCCACAACTGCCTGGGGGCTGGGTTCTGCTGGTCGCGATGAGTATCGCTTCGACTGCCGCTATCCTCTTCATCTTCTTGTCAACGGTCCGCATCGGCCCGTTCCACACCGCGCTGATCATGCAGCTCGAGCCGTTGATTGCGATGCTTCTCAGCGCGTTTCTGCTCGGTGAGGTGATCACGGCCGTACAGGGTGTCGGCAGCGCTATCATGCTCGCTGCGCTTGTCGCGTTTCAACTGTCGCGATGAAAGTGATGACGCTGCCTTTGAGGTCGCGGGAACGTCGCATCGTGATGTAGGATGGCTTCAACACGACCGGGAGATCGATATGAATGAAGCAAAACATCGACCGAACCGATGGTCCTGCACGTGCGGCTGTCAGGGATCGCGGCGGCACTTCCTCGCCGGCGCCGCGGCGCTGGGCGCAACGGCGCTGCTGCCCGGCAACGACCCGCCGGCGCGCGCGGCGCCGGAAAAGCTGATCGACACCCATCATCACTATTATCCGCCCGCTTACCGGCAAGCCCAGATCGGTTGGGAGGACCAGCACAAGATGGCGCATGGCGTGCAGGATTCCTGGACGCGCGAGCGGAACATCGAAGCGATGGATAAGAACGGCATCACCACGGCGGTGTTGTCGCTCGCGTCAACGCCGGGCACCTGGTTCGACACCGGCGCCGCGAAGGCCCACGACTGGGCGCGGCTGTGCGGGGATTTCGCCGCCGAAATGGTGCGCGATCACCCGGGGCGCTACGGCCTGTTTGCGCCCTTGTCGATGCTCGACATCGACGCCACGCTCAAAGAGATCGAATATGCGTTCGATACGCTTCATGCCGACGGCATTAACCTGCAGACCAATTACGGGGACAAGTGGCTCGGCCATCCGATCTATCAACCGGTATTGCAGGAGCTCAACCGGCGCAAAGCCGTGGTCTTTGTGCATCCCCTGGTGGCGAGCTGCTGTGGCCATCTCAGTGTCGGTGCCATCCCCGCCGTGATCGAGGTGCCGCACGACACTACGCGTACGATCGTCAGCCTGTTGCTTTCTGGCAGCTTCGCGCGGCAGCGCGACATCAAATGGCTGTTCTCCCACGGCGGCGGCACGATTCCATTCCTCGCCGGCCGCATCGAGGCGTTCTACGACAAGAAAGCGCGCGGCCCGAACGGAATTGCGCCGGACGGCATAGAGGCCGAATTCAGACGCCTCTATTACGACACCGCCAACGTCACGCATCCGGCGGCTATGGCGGCGCTGACCAAGCTCGTGCCGTTTTCGCAAATCACCTACGGCACCGACTATCCTTATTTTGCGCTCAATCAAATCGACAATTTGCGACGGCTCGAGCTGTCGTCGGACGATCTCAAAGCCATCGCCAGCGGAAATGCTATCCAACTCATTCCGCGACTGAATGCGTAAGATTGAAATAGAATCGGTCAACGAGATCGGATGAGGATAGCCACCTTGCACCGTTCCATGGCGTGCTTGCGCGCAACACTTTCGATGCCCTGCTTGCGCGCCGCACTTTGTGCGCTCTTTATTTGTGTTGCGACCGGCACCACGGCGCATGCGCAAAACGCGGCGTCGGGCGGGCCTTCGTCCACGCCGGCGCCGCCGCAAATCCGAACCGACGTCGCGGTCGGCCTGGTGCTTGCGGTCGACACCTCCGGCAGCGTCAGCAACGGCCGGTTCGAGTTGCAGAAGCAGGGCTACGCTGAGGCGTTTCGTAATCCTCAGGTTTTGAATGCGATCCGTTCGCTGGTCACGCAGTCGATTGCGGTCACCATGATGCAATGGACCGGCCCTCGGCTGCACGTGGTGGTGGCCGACTGGACCTTGATCAAGGACGCGGCAAGCGCCAACGCCTTCGCCGCCACGATCGCAGCGGCGCCCCGCCAGCTATACGGCGGCGGCACCTCGATCAGCGGCGCCATCGATTATTCGCGAATCCTGCTGGCGCAGAGTCCTTTCAACGCGACGCGGCGCATCATCGATATATCCGGCGACGGTTCCAATAACAGCGGTCGATCGGTGACGCAGGCGCGCGACGAGGCGGTGCACGATGGCGTCAGCATCAACGGGCTGCCGATTCTCACGCTTGAGCCCGATCTCGATCACTACTATCACGACAATGTAATTGGCGGCCCCGGAGCCTTCATGATTCCGGTGAGCAATTATGACGCCTTCGCCGACGCGATCCTGAAAAAACTCATCAGTGAAATAGCGGCGACCGATGGGTATGCAAGGCAGGCATACGCAAAATGAGGCCGGAGGAATGCGTCACAAACTCGGCTAACTTTGCGGCCAAGCTTCATCAATTTCGTAATGCCAATGTCCGTGCAATCGCGGTGAGGGCGGACTATGCGCGGGTTTCGCAATAATGCCTTCGACCCTCAAACACTAGTTGTTCTGGAGGCCGCCTTCGACGAAGCGTGGCTCACATTGAAGGCGATCGGCAACAGCACGGTCAAGCCCGACGAGCTGGCGCGCTGTATGCTGCGGCTCGCCATGGAGGGTGAGCGCGATCCGGTACGGCTGCATGACAACGCGCTGAGGGGGTTGATTCCGGCGGCGGCATGGCGGGAGGCAAGTTGACGCCGCCGGTCGGCGTCTTAACAATGCGAAGCGAAAAGCGCGATACCGGCGGTAAGTTCGCCGGCCATTGCTCCCAAAAATTGCCAGCAAGAACGGAACTGATCGTCCTAACCGCCTTCCATCGATGACCCCGCCACTGCCGGCTGTCAGAACAGATTCGCCGCCGCAATGTCCTGCGTCGTCGGGAACCGTGGCAACACCGAGTCGCCGTCAATGATGCAGCGCGCCGCCCCCGGCTTCGATAAGGTCGAGACCTGGGTCTTCGATCTCGACAATACGCTCTACCCGCATCACCTCAACCTGTGGCAACAGGTCGATGCCCGCATCCGCGATTACATCGTCGACTTTTTGCATATCACGCACGATGAGGCGTTCCGGCTGCAAAAGGACTATTACCGGCGTTATGGCACGACGCTGCGCGGCCTCATGGAGGAACATGGCCTTGAACCGGGCCACTTCCTCGAAATCGTGCACCAGATCGATCACTCCGCGCTGACGCCTAATCCGGCGCTTGGTGCCGCCATCAGCAAGCTGGTGGGGCGAAAATTCATTCTCACCAACGGTACGCGGCGTCATGCCGATGCGGTGATGGCGCGGCTTGAAATCAGCGCGCATTTCGACGGCGTCTTCGATATCACCGCGGCGGAACTTGAGCCCAAGCCGCGGCCGCAAGTCTACGATCGCTTCCTCGCCCGCCATCATATTGATCCGACAAAAGCCGCTATTTTTGAGGACCTTGCGCGGAACCTCGAAGTGCCTCATGCGCTCGGCATGACGACGGTGCTGGTGGTGCCGTCCGGCGCCGGGGTGGTGCTGCGCGAGGACTGGGAGCTGGCCGGCCGCGACGCGCCGCATGTCGATCACGTCACCGACGATCTCGCCGGGTTTCTGCGCGACATCCGCGCCAAGGTATAGAGTTGCGGTGTGCCCCATGAAGGGAAACGGATGCCGCGCCGTCCTCAAGTCGGCGTGAAGCAGCTCAGGCAGCGGAATGCCCTTGGGCCGCAGCAAGCAGGACCCGTAGACCGCGCCGCAGGCAACTTCGATGTCCTCTCGGCGCGAAATGCGCACCACGACGGTGCGCTCGCCGGCGAGCCGCACTTCAGAAGTGTAATGGGCCCATCCGGTACGAAAGCGCGTCACCGTCGTAATAGGCGACCGCAGCACGTCGCCGGCGATTGCGACCGCGTCTTGTTCGGTCGGCGCGGCGCCTCGCGCGCGCGGATATATCCGTCATCGGACAACCCTTGACAGGCACCTGCCTTGCTCCGACAAGGCGCGGCCGGAGCTGAGGAGCGGCCTATGTCGCACGCCGATCTCGCCAAGACCATCGATGACGCTTTCGACAAGCGTGACGGCATCGGCCCGGCGACCAAAGGCGCCGTGCGCGAGGCTGTCGAGGCTGTGTTGGAGTTGCTCGACCGCGGCGCGGCGCGGGTTGCGGAGCGCAGCGTCGACGGCTCGTGGCGCGTCAATCAATGGCTCAAGAAGGCGGTGCTGTTGTCGTTCCGACTGAACGATATGAGCGAAATCCCCGGTGGACCCGGCCGCGCCGTGTGGTGGGATAAGGTGCCGTCGAAATTCGATCATTGGGATGACAAGGCGTTTCGCGCCGCCGGCTTTCGCGCCGTGCCGGGCTGCGTGGTGCGCCGTTCCGCTTATATCGCGCCGGGCGTGGTGTTGATGCCGTCGTTCGTCAATCTCGGCGCCTATGTTGATCAAGGTACCATGGTCGACACCTGGTCGACGATCGGCTCCTGCGCGCAAATCGGCAGGAATTGTCACATCTCGGGCGGCGTCGGCATCGGTGGCGTTCTCGAGCCGCTGCAAGCGGGCCCGGTCATCATCGAGGATAATTGCTTCATCGGCGCGCGCTCGGAAGTGGCCGAGGGCGTGATCGTGCGCGAAGGCGCGGTGCTGTCCATGGGCGTCTTCATCGGCGCCTCTACCAAAATTATCGACCGCGACAGCGGCGCGGCCGTGCAGGGCGAGGTGCCCGCCTATTCGGTGGTGGTGCCGGGCACCATGCCGGGTAAGGCAGGCAAGGACGGCGGGCCGAGCCCGCAGCTTTATTGCGCTGTCATCGTCAAGCGCGTCGACGAAAAGACCCGCGCCAAGACCAGCATCAACGAACTCCTCCGGGATTGAATTCGCGTCGCGACGATGGATTGGGCGTACGTTTTCAAAGATTTCAACGGCCGCATCAGTCGCAAGACATTCTGGATCGCCCTTGGTGCATTGGCGGTCGCCGAGATTTTCGGTCATCTCGTAGCCGAGGAGATCGAGGGCGATCGGCTAAGCGCTATCGTCGATCTCGCTTTCACCTATCCCGAATTCGCCGTCGCCATAAAGCGTGGCCACGACCGCGACTTACCGGTCTGGCTGCTGATCGTTTTCTTTGTCGCCGGTGCGGTGCTCGATCTGCTCACGGTTCTCGAATTGACCGGCACGCAGGATCAGCCCAGCCTGTTGTCGCTTGTTATCGCGCTGCCGTTCACGGTCTTGGGTCTTGCCTTGCTGGTCGAGCTCGGTCTTCGCAAGGGCGTACCTGGTCCCAACCAATACGGCCCCGATCCGCTTACCCGCAGTTGAGTCTTGGCTCAGCCGCATCGCTCTTCCGGCTCGGTGCCCGCGGGAGTAGCGTGATGGCAAAGCAGGAATAAGCGGGAGGGGCGAATGAATTTGGGATCGCTGCTGTTCAGCTTTCGTGGCCGAATCAACCGGGCCAGATATTGGCTGGCGGTCCTCATCTACTTCATCGTCGGCTTGATCCTCGGCATCATCGGCCTTGTGTCCGGTCAGATTGCCGCCGGTCAGGGCCTGGCCGCACAGAGCCCGGGTTTCCAAGTGGTCAACTTTGCCGTCGACCTGGTGTGCCTCATTTCCGGTCTCGCGGTTGGCACCAAGCGCCTGCATGATCGCGATATGTCGGCATGGTGGCTGCTGTTGTTCTTCGGCGTACCGTGGCTGCTGGGCATTATGGCGGGCGTGGCGCTGGCCATGCAGTCGCGGCTCAGCATTGCAATCTGCGGCGTGGCTGCGGTCGTGATCGGCATCTGGGCGTTTGTCGAGTTCGGCTGCCTGCGAGGCACAAACGGACCAAACGTCTATGGGCCGGACCCGCTGGCCAAGGCGTAGTCAAGCGGCTGGTGGAGTGGATTTAAACATTCGCCACCCACCCGGCCGTTGGCGCGCGAAGCGGATGTTAAATGCTAAACTCCGCTAGCATGACGTAGTAGCTAGTGGTCCTTTGATTCCAACATTCGCATGAGAGACTGTCAAACCCGGATGCGAATGTTAGAATCGGACCACAAGCGTTGAGGCTTCCTCGCGCGGCCCGTTAAAGCCTGCTCATGACGACTTTGCATGCCGATCCTGTCGCCATCGCGCGCGATCTCATCCGCTGCCGCTCGGTCACGCCGGAGGAGGGCGGGGCGCTCGCCTATCTCCACGACCTGCTGGCGACGGCGGGATTCGCCGTTCATCGCATGACATTCGCGGAGGCCGGCACGGCGTCCATCGATAATCTTTACGCCCGCATCGGCGATAAAAGGCCGAACCTGATGTTCGCCGGCCACACCGACGTGGTGCCGCCGGGTGATGAGGCGGCGTGGCGTCATGGGCCGTTTGCCGGCGCGATCGAGCGCGACATGCTCTACGGGCGCGGCGCCGTTGACATGAAAGGAGGCATTGCTTGCTTCGTCGCCGCCGCGCTGGACTATCTCGGGGCGAATGGCGGCAAGCCGGCGGGCTCGATTTCGCTGCTCATCACCGGCGACGAAGAGAGCGTCGCGATTAACGGCACCGTCAAGCTGCTGCACTGGGCCGCAGAACACGGCGAAACATTTGATCACTGCATTCTCGGCGAGCCGAGCAATGTCGATGCGCTCGGCGATACCATCAAAGCGGGCCGGCGCGGCTCGCTCAACGGCACCCTCATTGTCACCGGCCGGCAAGGTCACGTCGCCTATCCGGAGCGCGCCGACAATCCGATCCGCGGTCTTGTTACCCTGATCACCGCGCTGCAGGCGCCGCTCGACCAAGGCAGCGACCAATTCGCGCCATCGAACCTCGAATTCACGTCGGTCGACGTCGGCAACGCGACGGTCAATCTCATACCCGGCGAGGCGCGCGCGCGTTTCAACATCCGTTACAACGACCGCCACAGCCAGGCTTCGCTCAAAGCGTTGATCGAAGAGCGCGCTCAAGCCGCCGCCGCGGGCCACATCCGCTTCGCGCTCCAGTGGCAGCCGTCGAATGCCGACGTGTTTGTCACCAAGCCCGGCCCCTTCATCGATCTGGCGGCCGCCGCCATCGCCGAGGTCACCGGCAGGAGACCGAAGCTGTCAACCAGCGGCGGCACCTCCGACGCACGCTTCATCAAGGATTACTGCCCGGTGCTTGAATTCGGTTTGGTCGGGCAAACCATGCATGCAGTCGACGAGCGTGTGCCGGTCGCGGATCTCGTCGCGCTGACGGCGGTGTATCGGCGAATTATCGAAAGGTATTTTGGCTGACGTCAGCCGGATCGCTCCACCGGACCTGGCGGCCGGCGTCGCCCTGCATTTTTGCTCAATACTCCACCCGCACCAGATAAAGCCCGTGCGGCGGTGCGACCTGGCCGCAAGCGGAGCGGCTGCGGGCGGCAAGCGCCGCAGCGAGATCGTCGGCGCGCCATTTGCCTTCGCCGACGTGAACAAGCGAGCCGACCATCGAGCGCACCTGATGCTGCAAGAATGAGCGTGCCGATGCAGTGATACGCACCTCGTCGCCGTCGCGCACCACGTCGAGGCGATCGAGCGTCTTGAGCGGCGATTTTGCTTGGCACTCGGCGGCGCGGAAGGTCGTAAAGTCGTGCTTGCCGACGAGAATTTGTGCGGCTGCATGCATCGCCTTGCTGTCGAGCGGGCGCGGCACCCGCCAGGAGCGGTGCCGTTCGAGCGCCAAGTCGGCACGGCGGTTGCTAATGCGATAGAGATAGTGCCGCTTGGTCGCCGAAAAACGCGCGTCGAATGTCGCCGGGACCTGTTCCGCGGCGAGCACGGCGATCGGCTGCGGGCGCAAGTGGAAATTGAGCGCGTCGCACACCGTATCGACGTCCCATTCCTTGGCGAGATCGACATGCGCCACTTGGCCAAACGCGTGCACGCCGGCATCGGTCCGCCCGGCGCCTTGCACCGCGATGGCCTCGCCGGCGAATGCCGCCACGGCATCGACGAGCGTGCTCTGCACCGACGGACCATTATCTTGGGCCTGCCAGCCGACAAAGGGCGTGCCGTCGTATTCGATGGTCAGCTTATAGCGTGGCATGTTCGCGCTCGACCGTCGTCCGTCAGCTTAAGACGGTTGCAGGGGCGATGGGCGCTCCACGCAAGAATTCGTCCGCGGACATGGGCCTTCGGCCTTCGCGCTGCAACTCGAGCAGCCGCACTGCGCCGCTGCCGCAGGCGATCGTCAGCTTGTCGTCAAGCACGCGGCCGGGCACTCCATCGCCAATGCCCTTCGTTGTGCGCAGAATCTTGACGCGGCCGGCACCGGCAAGTTCGCACCATGCGCCCGGGAACGGCGACAACCCGCGGCAATGATTGTGGACCGCTTGCCAGGGTTTCGTCCAATCGATGCGCGTCTCGTCCTTGTCGATCTTGTTGGCGTAGGTGGCTCCGGTCGCTGACTGCGGCGTCAGCTGGAGCGCTCCTTTTTCCAGTGCCGCGAGCGCTCGTAACATCAGGTCGGCGCCAAGCCGCGCCAAATGATCGTGCAAGTCACCCGTTGTCGCGTCGGGTCCGATCGGCACGCGCTCTGCCATGGCGATCGGGCCGGTGTCGAGGCGTTCAGCCATCTTCATCGCCATCACCCCGGTCTCGCTGTCGCCGGCCATGATGGCGCGCTGGATCGGCGCCGCGCCGCGCCAGCGCGGCAACAGCGAGGCGTGCAGGTTGAAGCAGCCGAGCGGAAACGATTCCAGGATCGCCGTCGGCAAGATCAGGCCATAGGCGACGACAACGGCGGCGTCGGCATCGTGCGCGTGCATGGTCTTGGCGGCATCGGCATCGCGCAATGTTTTGGGCGTGAAAACGGGAATGCCGAACCGTTCCGCCTCATGCGCGACCGGGGTCGGCTTCGCCGCCAGGCCGCGTCCGGCCGGTTGCGGCGCGCGCGTATAGACCGCCACAACATCGTGGCCACCGCCAATGATTTCGACCAACGTGGGCACCGCGAAGTCGGGCGTACCCATGAAGACGAGGCGCAGCGCCAATCACGCCTCCACCTTCTTGGCAGCCTTAGTGAACTTCTTGATGACGCGGTCGCGCTTGAGCTTGGAGATATGATCGATGAACAGCACGCCGTTGATGTGGTCGATCTCGTGTTGGAGGCAGGTTGCCAACAGCCCCTCGGCCTTGATCTCGTGCTCCTTGCCCTCGAGATCGAGATATTTGACCTTGACCTGCGATGGCCGCTCGACCTCTTCGTAGTACTCTGGAATCGACAGGCAGCCTTCCTCGTATGTTGCCTTCTCCTCCGACGTCCAGGTGATCTCCGGATTGATGAACACCTGCGGCTCGTGATTTTCCTCTTTCTTCGACAGGTCCATCGTGAACAGGCGCTTGGGTACGCCGATCTGAATCGCCGCAAGGCCGATGCCCGGCGCGGCATACATGGTCTCGAACAGATCATCGACCAGCTTACGGATGCCGGCGTCGATGCGCTTGACCGGCTCGGAGACGAGCCGCAGCCGCTTGTCGGGGATTTTGACGATCTCGTGCAGCGCCATGGTCGGCGATGTAAGGCGTGCATAAAGCGCGGTCAATCTCGTGCCCACGCGTGTGGTCCGATTCCAACATTCGCACCCCGGTTCGGCGGGCTCTCCTGCGAATGTTGGAGTCGAAGGACCACTAGAAAACAAAGTGCTAGTGGAGCCTTGGATTTGACATTCGCTGTACCAGTTCGCGGTGGGTAGGTAGCGAATGTCAAATCCGCTCCATCGGGTCCGATTGCGCCTTCGAGCCTGAGCGGGTATGACCGTTCGTGCTTCGTTCGCGTTGCCTTTGCGCCTGCCCGTGCGGATAGGGAGGCGACAGCGAATCGCGTAGGGGACAGCAGATGATCGAGAGCCTGCCGGGCCTTGCGATTACGGCCATTCTCGCGTGCGCCGTGGTCGTGGTGATCGCCGTTGTGCTCTGGCGCGGCCGTAATCCCGGCCGCCCGGCCGAGGCTGTCATCGCCGACCTGGCGCACCAGCAGAGCGATGCCGCGGCGCGGCTGCAAGGCATGATCGTCTCTCTGCAGCAGGGCCAATCGGAGCTGCAGAAAGCGGTCAACGAGCGGCTCGATGCGGTTTCGCACCGGCTCGGCGATTCGCTGCAGAAGACCACGCAGCATACCGCCGAGAACCTGCAAAAGCTCAACGAGCGGCTCGCGGTCATTGACGGCGCGCAGAAGAACATCAGCGAGCTTGCCGCACAGGTGACCTCGCTGCACAGCGTGCTTGCCAACAAGCAGTCGCGCGGCGCCTTCGGCCAGGGCCGCATGGAGATCATCATCCGTGATGGGCTGCCGAAGGATTGCTACGAATTCCAATACACGCTGTCCAACAAGCTGCGCCCCGATTGCGTGATTTTTCTTCCGGACCAACGACCTCTCATCATCGATTCCAAATTTCCTCTCGAGGCCGTGACCGCCTATCGCGACGCCAAGGGCGACGACGAACGCAAGCAGGCGGCGGCGCGGGTCCGCCAGGACGTCATCAAGCACGTCGGCGATATTGCCGGAAAATATCTCATCCCGGGCGAGACCCAGGATCTGGCGTTCATGTTCGTGCCGTCTGAGTCGGTCTATGCGGAGCTGCACGAGGAATTCGACGATGTCGTACAGAAGGCGTTCCGCGCCAAGATCGTCATCATCTCGCCGTCGCTCTTGATGCTTGCGATCCAACTGGTGCGGCAAAGCCAACGCGACGCGCGCATGCGCGAGGCGGCGGACCAGATTCGCGACGAAGTCGGCCGCCTGATGAAGGACGTTGGGCTTCTTGGAGATCGCATCCGCAGGCTGCAGACCCACTTCAATCAGTCGAGCGAGGATATCCGGCAGTCCATCATCTCGGTCGAGAAGATCGAGAGTCGCGGCGAGAGCATTCAGCGCGTCGAATTGAGCCGCGACGAGGCGGCCACGTCAAACGTCATCGCCGCGCCGATGCGCAAGCTGGAAGCCGGCGAGTAGCGGCGCATGGCTGCGAAGGCTGAGGCGGCTGAAAATGTGACGCCTGCGCGCCCGTCCCTCAAGGACACGTTCGCCGTCTACCTCAAGCGGCGCGTCCTCATCATCTTGTTCCTCGGCTTCTCCTCCGGCCTGCCGCTTGCGCTGTCGGGCTCGACGCTGCTGATCTGGATGACCGAGTCAGGCGTCAACCTCGGCACCATCGGCCTGTTCGCGCTGGTCGGTACACCCTATACCGTGAAGTTTCTGTGGGCGCCGCTGATCGACGCGCTCGATGTTCCCTTGTTGTCGAAGCGCCTGGGCCGCCGGCGCGGCTGGCTGTTGCTGTCGCAGCTGTTGCTGATCGCGGCGATCATCTTGCTCGGCTATTGCGATCCATCGGCTTCGCCGCTCATCGTGGCGATCGGCGCGCTTTTGGTTGCCGCCTGTTCGGCGACGCAGGACATCATCATCGACGCGTTCCGTGTCGAAAGCCTGAGCGAGAACGAGCAGGCCGCCGGCATGGCGTCCTACGTCGCCGCATACCGCATCGGCATGCTTGTTTCGACGGCCGGCGCCTTGTTCATCGTCAGCGGCTTTGAAAGTCTCCTTGGCTTCGGCCACCACGCCGCCTGGAGCGCGGGCTATACGGTGATGGCGGCGCTCGTCGTCATCGGCATTGCGACGACGTTGCTCGCTGCCGAGCCGGAGAAGTCGGTGCAGGCGGACGCGGTGCATGCGCGGGAGAACACCCTCGCGCGCATCGTCGACGCCGCGGTCGGAGCGTTTTCGGAATTTCTGTCGAGAGACAGCGCCTTCCTCGCGCTCGCCTTCGTCGTGCTGTTCAAGTTCACCGATGCGCTATCCGGCGCGATGACGGCGCCGTTCGTGATCGATCTCGGCTTTTCCCGCAACGAATACGCGGCGATCATCAAGGGCGTCGGTCTTGCGGCAACGCTGATCGGCGGCTTTGCCGGCGGTTTCGTGGCGCGCATGTGCTCGCTGCCGTTGAGCCTGTGGATCGGTGGGTTGCTGCAGGCGTTCGCCAACCTGGCATTTTCCTGGCAGGCCATTGTCGGCCTCAACCCGGCGTGGCTCACCTTCGCCATCGTTGCCGAGAATTTCACCAGCGCCATCGGCACGGTGATCTTCGTCGCTTATCTCTCGGCGTTGTGTCGCAACCCGCTGCACACAGCGACGCAATACGCGCTGCTCACGGCGGTTGCAGCCTTTGGGCGCACCTATCTGTCGGCGAGCGCGGGGTTCATTGCCGCCGCAACCGGCTGGGCCTGGTTCTTTGTGATCTGTGCCTTTGCCGGCCTGCCGTCGCTCGGCCTGCTCGTTTGGCTGCAACAGCGCGGGCACTTCCGCGGACTGTCCGCGGCGAGGTAGTCATTGTCCGGCACGGTCACTTTTGTCCGTTGGACTCATCGTCCGGCTGCTCGCACAAGCCCTCGCAGCAATGGGCGATGGCTTGGCCGCCACAATCGGGGCACGGGATATAGTCAAAATTCTTGCTTTCGCGTCTGCGCGATGGCGGCGTGGGCGAAAACCCATCGCCGGGCGAGAGCGGCCGTTCGACGCGGACGAAGCCGGGTCGCTCGGTCCATCGACAGGTATCGCAAAGCATCGCAGGCTCTAATTCCGTCGGCGAATCATGCCGGCGTCAGCGGTAGATCGACCGATTCTCGTATTTCCGCAATATCTCCGCCGCCACCCCGTAAAAAAGTCTTTTTATAGGGATCGGATGGTTATAATCGCGGTTGTACGTAGGTTGCTCCCCTCGAACCGGGCTGTCGCGTCCCTCCCATGGAAACCATCCTCGTCAAGATTTTCGCGACGGCACTCGCGCTGAGCGAGGTTTTGACTCAGCCGCAGGCGGTGAAAACCCATTTCGACCCGGTCAAGGACCAGGACGAGGTGGTGCAGATTTTGCGCAACGGCTGCGACCATATGCGCAAGGCGTTCGATATCGAGTCCATCAACCTCGATGAGCTGATTTCCACCGCGCTCGACGACCCCACGGCGGTGGGCGCCAATATCAAGGCCTTCCATGGCATCAATTTCGCCGACCTCAACACCGCCTACCATCAATTCTGCAAGAACGAGACGGTCGCGCATCCGGTGGTCGACCTCAGTCAGGTGATTACCTATTTCAACAGTGCGGCGGCCGATCTGCCTGATCCGTCGGTGCTGAAGGGCAAGAAGCTGCCCAGCATGAGCACCGTGCTCGACGGCAAGGGCGACACCTTCGCCGACGTTTTCGAGCCAGGCAATCGCCGCGTTTGGATTTCGATTTCCGATATTCCCGATCTGGTGCAGAAGGCCTTCATTGCCGCGGAAGACCGGCGCTTCTACCAACATCACGGCGTCGACGAGCGTGGCATCATTCGCGCCTTCATCGGCAATCTCGCCGAGCCCGGCCGACCGCAGGGCGGATCCACCATCACCCAGCAAGTGGTGAAGAATCTCCTTGTCGGCGACGACGTGACCTATGAGCGCAAGATCCGCGAAATGATCGTGGCATCGCGGCTCGAAAACGTTCTGAGCAAAAACGAGATTCTGGAGCTCTATCTCAATTCCGCCTATCTCGGTCGCGCCTCGTGGGGCGTCGAGATGGCGGCGCGCAGCTATTTCGACAAATCGGCCAAGCAGCTTACGCTCGCCGAAGGGGCGATGCTGGCCGGCCTGCTCAAGGGGCCAAGCTATTACAATCCCGACCGCCATCCCAATCGCGCCAAAGAGCGGCTCGATTATGTGCTCGGCCGCATGAAGGACGACGGTTACATCACAGCAGCGCAACGGGACAAAGCGACCGCCGCCTTGCCGAAGCTCGTTGCCTTTTCACTGCCGCACCGCGACACCGGCTTTAATTTCGTCGATTATGTGGGCCGCGAAGCGAAGGCTGACGGCATCGCAAGCCTGACCGCCGAACCCTATACGGTACATTCGACGATCAATGTGCAGTTGCAGCGCGACACCGAAGCCGCGCTCCAGGAGGGCTTGGCGCGTTACGAAATCTCCACCGGTCGCATGCAGTTTCGAGGGCCGGAAGCGAATATCGCAGACGCCATACAGAAGCTCGGTGGCAGCGACCAATCCGGCACGCCGGCCTGGCAGCAGGCGCTCCAAGCTGTGCACCTGCCGCTTTACGATGTGCATTGGACGCCGGCTGTCGTGTTGCAGAAGGGCGGCAAGAACGGCGGTGATGCCATCCGCGTCGGCCTGCCCGATGGCCGTATCGTGCCATTGGCGGCCTGGACTGCCACAATCAGACGCGCCCTCAACCTTGACGACGTCGTCTATGTCCATGTGGTGGAGCCCAAGGCAAGGACCGTCAAGCGCGGCGTCGCCAAAGGCGATGCGAACGCGGGACATACCGACGTTCCGCGCGCCGCAAATGCGGTTGCGCAGTTGCGCGTGCGGCCGACGGTGCAGGGCGCCGCTCTGGTCCTCGAGAACAAGACCGGGCGCATCCTCGCCATGGCCGGGAGTTTTTCCTACCCGCTAAGCCAGCTCAATCGCACCTGGCAGACCGAGCGCCAGCCCGGCTCGGCGATCAAGCCGATCACATACCTAACCGCATTGCAGAAGGGACTGCAGCCAAACACGCTGGTGCCCAACGATCCGCTCACGCTGCCGCCCATCGGCAGCGGCAGCGGCGGTGGCAGCAACGGACCGCAGATCATCAGTCCCGATTATGGCGGCACCGCTCGCGAGCAGGACTTCTGGTCGCCGCGCAATGACGACTACTCGGCCGGCGGCGTCTTCACGCTGCGCCGCGGCTTGGAGGACTCGGTCAATCTCGTGACCGCGCATTTGCTCGATGGCGGCATCGACGCGGATCCCGAGAAAAGCCTCGACGACGTGTGCGCAACCGCGGTCGCGTCGAAGATCTATAGCGACTGCGTGCGGTACTATCCGTTCGTGCTTGGTGCGCAACCGGTGCGGATGATCGATCTTGCCGCTTTTTATGCGGCCGTCGCCAACGATGGCATGCGGCCGGAACCTCATGCCATCGATTCGATCGAACTGAACGGCAAGGCCGTCTATGAATATCCCGAGACGCCGTTCCCCATGATCGGTGCTGCCGATCGTGTCAGTTTCTATCAGCTCAAGACGATATTGCAGGGCGTGGTCGCGCGCGGCACCGCGCGGGCGATGGCCTCGCTCTCACCTTACGTTGCCGGCAAGACCGGCACGACGGAAAACGCCGTCGATGGCTGGTTCGTCGGCTTCACCAATGACGTGACCATCGCGGTCTGGGTCGGTTACGACAACGGCGACGGCAAGCGCCGTTCGCTCGGCTCCAATGAAGACGGCGCCCGGGTGGCGCTACCGATCTTCGAGCCGATTGTGCAGGCAGTCTGGTCGGACCACATCGCGCCCAAAGCGCCGCTCAGTGGACCCTCGCCGGAGGCGCAGCGCGAGCTGGTCAATATGCCGATCGATTACATGAGCGGCGACGTCGGCAACGGCGGCAACTTCATCGAGCACTTTCGGCGCGGCGCCGACGGACAAGTCGCCGACACCCAATATGAGCTGGTTTCGCGCCAAGACGCCTATGCGATGCGCTACGAAGGCCAGCCGGAGGGTAATAACGATTGGGGTGATTACCAAGGCAGTTACGAGTATCAAGGCAACGGGCCGTACCAGGGCAACTACCAGGGCGGCTATCAGGGATACGGTAGCTGGGGCGGCGCCCGAGTTTACGATCCTCGGCAGGGTTGGCAGCCGCCGCCGCAGCCACCGCCGCCGCAGCCTTTCGGCCGCGGTCTATTCAATCTGTTTAGCCGGCCTTCCGGCGATTCCGACGCCAATAATGCGCCCCAAGCCACGCCGCAGCGCGACCAGGACAATTTCTTTGGCAGCCGCGATTACTGACCGCAACCGCAAGGCAGTTGCGAGAGACGTTCGAATGGTAATGCGGCCCGCGCTCGTGCTCCTCGGGCTCGTCGCAGCGGTCACCGTGGCCCGCGCGGCGGGCTTTCACATTCAAGAGATGACCTCCCCGAGCAACTGGACGCTCGATGAGCTCAAGCCCGCAACGATTGAATTCAACGATCACGTCGGTGGCGGCGCCGATACACCCGCTGGCTTGATCTCGTTCGCGGATTGGGCGCGGCAGAATCCGACGCAGAAGAAATTCCTGTCGCTATACGCCGACTATGCCGAGCCGACCAAAGTGGTTAAGGGCAAGGCCGATCCCGCCGCCACGCCCGACAAGCTCTACATGTACATCGCGCAGGCGCGCTTTCTCGTCGACCGGGCACCGGGCTCTATCGACCTTTCGCAGTATGTAACACTGCAATTCCTGCAGCAGATCGATCCGGCCATCAAGCACACACTGATCGCCGCCGCCGACGTGAAGCCGTTCAAGGGTGAGAACAGCGCCGGCAATGACAATCCCAACCGCAAATGGTGCACCGGCCGCACGACATCGATATGCATTCAGTCGACCTACAAGCTCGAAGGCAAGATTCCGATCGGAATCATGCTCGTCAACAAACTGCGCGACAGTTCCAAAAAGATCGCCGATCATATCGACTTCCAGAGCGAACTGTCGGCGCTATCGCCAGCGGACGTCGACCAAGCCGGACTGCAGCAATTGACCGGTCTCGTTGCGCCGATCAGCGGCGTGCTCGAACAGAATATTTTCTACGTCAATCAGGTCCTGAGTTTCGCCAAGTTCTTCGCCGTCTTTCAAGGCGACCCGAGCGACCCCAACAAGACGGTCGTGACCGCATTTATGACGCTCGCCGTCGAAGCGAGCGTGCTCGACAAGAAGCGCGAATACGAAAATGTGCCGGTGTTGCGCAATCTCGTCCCGGCGGACGTGCTGATGGGACAATCGTCGTTCAATTCCGGCAACTCGATCAGCGCCGGCCTGCCGAAATATGCCCGCAACGAGATCACGACGGTCGCCGGGCTGCTGGAAAAGACCAAAAACTGATGCCGGCCACCCCTTTTCCACGCGCAGGGCAGAAGTGATTACGTCCCGCTCGCGCCGGGCAGCGGCACGAACAGCTCCTCGACCGGAATCGGCCGCGGGATGAAATGTTGCTCGACCATGTATTGCACGAGCGCTTGCAAGGTCGGCCGGTTTGGCTCGACACCGTATGGAAAGGCGTCGCCGCTGAATACTTCGTCGATTTCTTCGATCTCGTCCTGTAGCCACGGCAGCATCGCGGCGAGCGAGCCGGCATAGCGCAGTCGCGCGCGTGCGATACGCTTCGATTCGACGAACGCCGTATAAAGGCTGTTGGCGATCCACGGCTCTTTCTCGTAAAGCGTGCGGCGGATCGCAACGAGGTGCATGATCGGAAAAATCCGGTCGCGTTGGTAAAGCTCGCGTTCGAGCGCGCGATAATTGGGCAATAGGCGCAGCACGTCCGGATTCGTGCCGAAGGTCGGCGGCTTGCGTGAGCCCAAATAGGCGTCGATCTCGCCGCGGGCGAGAAGTTCGGCGAGCGGCCGCCCCGTGCGGTTTTGCTCGATTTCGACCGGACGAAGGAGCGGCAGCGCATGCGGATTGCCATGCGTGCCGCCGGTCTCGACCGCACCCTGCACCCAGCGGATGGTATCAATGTTGACGCCGAACTGATGCATCAGATGGCCGCGCACCCAGATCGAAGCAGTCTGCGTGTAGAGCGGCAGTCCAACCCGCCGGCCTTCCAGATCCCTCGGGGTGCGGATTCCGGAGCGCTTGTTGACGAAGATATAGCCGTGGCGAAACACGCGCGACGGGAACACAGGGATGGCGACGAACGGACTGTCGCCATGGCCCATCAGGCTGATGAATTCCGACGTCGAAAGTTCTGAAGCGTCGAATTCGAGGCCGCCGACCATACGGTCGAAAATCTGCCGGCCGGACGGAAAGAACATGACATTGAGATCGATGCCCTCGACCGCCACTTCGCCGGAGCGCAGCGCCTCCATGCGATCGTATTTGCAACTCGCGTAGGTCAGACTGAGGCGAGACATGTTTGACTCATGCATTTTGCGCGGTTGCGACGCACTGACGCCGATTGCCCAGGATTGGCGCGACGGGCATTGTGTGCCATCGAAGGGCGCGGTGGCGCAACCGGCTCGTTGCGCCGGCGCGCGGAATAATGTGTGCGGCGCCCAGGAATTCGGTCGATGCGTCTTACCGGTGGTCAAGCTCTTGCGCGCCAGCTCGTGCTCGAAGGAACAACCGACGTGTTCGGGGTTCCCGGCGTGCAGCTCGACTGGGCGGTCGACGGCTTGCGCCAATTGGGCAACCAAATCCATTACGTGGTGCCGCGACACGAGCAGACGACGGCCTACATGGCCGACGGCTACGCCCGCACCACAGGCAAGATCGGCACCTGCATGGTCGTACCAGGGCCGGGCATGCTTAACGCCATGGCCGGCCTCGCCACCGCCTATGCTTGCAGCTCGCAGGTGCTGGCGATCGTTGGCAATATTCATTCCGCGGCGATCGGCAAGGGCTATGGCCTGCTCCACGAAGTGCGCAACCAGTCGGAGATTCTCGGCAGCGTCACCAAGTGGCATGCGCAGGCGCGCTCGCCCAAGGATATTCCCGGCCTGGTGCATGAAGCGGTCTGGCAGTTGCGCTGCGGCCGACCACAACCGGTTGGCGTCGAGATTGCCCACGATCTTCTCGCCGCGACCGACGAGATCGATCTCTTTCAGCCAAATCCCGACGACGACGGCCGCGTGCGCCCCGATGCTGGAGCCATCGAAAGCGCGGCGGCGATGCTCGGCGCCGCCACATTGCCCGTGATCTATGCGGGCGGCGGCGCTCTCGCCGCGCGGGCATCCGCCTCTCTGGCAAAACTTGCGGAAAAGCTGCAGGCGCCGGTAGTGATGAGCGAGAACGGCCGCGGCACCTTGTCGGACCGTCATCCGCTGGCGCTGTCCGCGCTGGCGGGGCGCGCGGTATTCGCCCACGCCGACGTTGCGCTCATCGTCGGCAGCCGCTTCGCCGACACCACAACGGGCGCGCCGGCGTGGTCCGGGGACGACGACAAGCTGAAATACATCTGGCTCAATCTTGATGCGCAGGCGTGGCTGCCGCCACGCAAGGCGGACATTATGATCGAGGCCGATGCCGGACTGGGACTGGAAGCCCTCGCCGCGGCGCTGCCGAGCGCGCGAGTATCGCGCGATCTCGATCTCGCTAAGGTGCGCGCCTGGGCAAACGAACAGCTCAATGGCGTCGCCGATCTCATGGCGTGGATCCGCGCGCTGCGTGCCGCCATTCCGGACGACGGAATTTTTGTCAATGAGCTCACTCAGGTCGGCTATCTCACGCGCTCGGCCTATCCGGTTTATGCGCCCGGCAGCTACATCACGCCCGGCTATCAGGGCACGCTCGGCTATGGATTTCCCACTGCACTCGGGGCGTCTTACGGCAATCCCGGCCGCGCGGTCGTCTGCATCAGCGGCGACGGCGGCTTCGGCTGGGGCATGCAGGAATTGGCGACGGTCGGCAAATATGGTCTCAAGCCGGCGGTCGTGGTGTTCAACGACGGCCATTTCGGCAACGTGAAGCGGCTGCAAGAGGATCAGTTTGGCGCGTCGCTGGGCGCCAATCTGCAAAATCCGCATTTCGACCGTTTCGCGGCCGCGTTCGATATCGCTTATGCGCGCGCCGATACCGCTGACGAGCTGGAACAGGTCTTGAAGCGATCACTTGGCGTCGAGCCGATTCTGATCGAGGCGCGAGTCGGCGCACTGTCGTCGCCGTGGCCCTATATACGGCTTCGCGGCGGCAAGCCCGGCACGCAACCACCCGATCCGCGCCGCGGCCAGCGTGCCGCGCACGCCCACTGATCGTCGGCACCCGATGCACGAAACGGATTTCGATCACGAGCATATCGCGACTGCCGCCGAGCGCGCTGCGATCGCGCGCTCGATCTGGAGTCAGGACAACGTCGAGTTCAAGACGGTCGGCGTTGATATCGGCAGTTCGACCTCGCACCTGTTGTTTGCGAAAGTGGCGCTGCAGCGGCAGACCCAGGGACTCTCCAGCCGCTTTGTCGTGGTCGGCCGCGAAATCATCTGGCGCTCGCCCATCTTGCTCACGCCTTTTCTGCCCGACGGCACCATCGACGCGAGCGCTCTCGGCGACTTCATTCGCAGTTGCTATCGCGACGCCGGCCTCGCGCAGAAAGATATCGACAGCGGCGCCGTCATCCTCACCGGCGAGGCGATCAAGCGCAAAAATGCCCGCGCCATCGACGAGCTGTTTGCTGGGGAAGCCGGCAAGTTCGTTTGCGCCACCGCGGGCCACAAGCTCGAAAGCCGGCTCGCGGCACACGGCTCGGGCGCGGTGGCGCTGTCGAAGGCGCGCGATACCTGCATCCTTCATGTCGATGTCGGCGGCGGCACCACCAAACTGGCGCTGATCGACCGCGGCACCATCCTCGGTCTTTCGGCTTTCGCAGTCGGCGGCCGGCTGATTGCGACCGATGCGCATGGTGCATGGACACGGATCGATCAATCGGCGCAGTTGGTCGCCGACGACTTGGGTCTTGAGCTGTCGCCGCAAGCGCTGGCCGACACTGCCATGCGCCGGCAAATCGCGCGGCGCCTTGCGGTTGTCGCGGCGGATGTCATCACCGGTTCATCCCTGGACCGGCTCGGCCAATCGCTGCTGCTTACGCCACCGCTGCTGCGGACGGCCGCGCCGACCGCCCTGACGTTTTCCGGTGGCGTCGCCGAATACGTCTTTGGTCACGAGCACAACGAATTCGGCGATATCGCCAAGTTGCTCGCGACAGAGCTTGCCAGAGAGCTGAGCCGGCGCGCTCGGCTGCAGCTGATCGATCCGGGCCAACGCATCCGCGCCACCGTGATCGGCGCCTCGCAGTTCACGGTCCAGGTCAGCGGCAAAACGATCTATCTTCCCGATCCATACGTTCTGCCGGTGCATAATGTGCCGGTCGTGCGCGTCGGCATCGATGGCGCGGACAAGATCGACGCCGTCCGGCTTGCGGCCGCCGTGCGCGCCGGCATCGAGGAGATCGATCTCGATCGTCACGGCCAGGTGGCGATCGCCTTTGCGTGGCATGGTGATCCGGAGCATGCGCTGCTCAAGGCGGCGGGCGAGGGCCTGTTGCGTGCGCTGCTCCCGCTTGCCCAACGAATCAGGCTCCTGCTGTTGATGATTGACGGCGACATCGGCAGGAATTTCGGTCGGCTCCTGCATCGCGAACTCAAGTGGCCGGGGAAGATCGTCTCGATCGACGGCATGGAGTTGCAGGACCTTGATTACGTCGACGTCGGCGAGTTGATCGCGCCGCCTGGTGTGGTGCCGGTGGTCATCAAGTCGCTGTTGTTCGCATAGCTCGTTTGCGGCAGCGGGTGTAATCTCGCCTGACCAAACGACGCCGGAGGGACGCATGAATATTCGGGAAACCCCGCAACCAAAGGCGCGATACGGCATCGATCCATATCGCGATTGGCTTGCCGGCGAGGGCATTCCGGTCACGGAGGATTTCGGCGTCTATCTGTTTGACGTCGAGACTGCGCCGTGGCCGCGCTATGGCGTAAACGGAGCGGCGGTGCACCTGAAGGGGCGCGGCGATTTCACCAACATGTTCATCATCGAGATCGGGCCGGGCAAATCGACGGCGCCGCAGCGGCATCTCTACGAGGAAGTCGTCTATGTGCTGGAAGGTTCGGGCTCGACCCAGCTCGAGCTTGCCAACGGCACGAAGCGCAGCTTCGAATGGGGCGCCAAAAGCCTGTTCGCCGTTCCGCTCAACGCCAAGCACCGGCACTTCAACGCCAGCGGCACCGAACGTACGCTTCTGGTGAGCACTACGAATTTGCCTATGGTGATGAATGTTTTCCATAACGAAGCGTTTGTGTTCGGCGCCGACTTCGATTTCAGCGAGCGCACCGGCAAGAAGGAATACTTCGCCGGCGAAGGCGATCTCATCACCGTGCGTCCGGGCAACCACATGTGGGAAACCAATTTCGTGCCGGATCTGACCGCCATCGAGCTGAAAAGCTGGGGCGATCGCGGCGGTGGCGGCACCAATATCATGTTCGTATTGGCCGACGGCACCATGCACGCGCATATTTCGGAAATGCCGGTCGGCACCTATAAGAAAGGACACCGGCACGGCCCGAGCTTTCACGTCATGTGCGTGATGGGGCAGGGCTTCTCGCTGCTCTGGTACGAACACGACAAGGATTTTCGCCGTATCGACTGGAAACACGGCATGGTCTTGGTGCCGGCCGACCGCCAGTTCCATCAGCACTTCAACACCGGGCCACAGCCGGCACGGTATCTTGCGACCGCGACCGGAGGCTTGCGCTATCCGACCACGCAGGCGAACCGCGTCTCGCTGCTTGGCGCCACCGAGGGCGACACGCCGGCAGTGTCGAAAAGCGTCAAGGAGGGCGGCGACCAGATCGAATATGAAGATCAGGATCCGCGCATCCACCGCATCTGGCTTGAGGACATGCGTAAGAACGGCGCGCCGCCGAAGATGGAAAAATATATCGCGACACCCGCTGACATGAAGGCGCCGGCATGAGGATGCTCACATCAGCCCGCCGTCATCGCGAGCCAACGGGACCGCGCGAAGTCGCGCGGCCCGATGACAGGCTCCGCGGAGCAATCCAGATTCCGCGCGCTCGACTGGATTGCTTCGTTGCTTCGCTCCTGGCAATGACGATTCTCCTCTTTGCCGCGCCGGTCGCGCGGGCGCAGGATGCCACGCTGATCGCGGCCGCCAAAAAGGAGGGGCAGGTCGTCTGGTACACGACGTTGATCGTCAATCAGATCGTCCGTCCGCTCAAAGCCGCTTTCGAGAAAAAATATCCGGGCGTGACTCTGCAATATACCCGCGCTGACGATATCGCGACGTACCAGAAGATTCTGGCCGAGGGCCAGGCCGGCCGCATGCAGGCCGATGTTTTCGATGGCATTTCCAACATGTTGCCGCTGGAGGATGCCGGGCTGCTGGCGCCGTTCACCGTGCCCAATGCCGGCGATTATCCGCCGGAGCTGAAAGCCAAGAACGGCTATTGGAACGCGGAAATCATGTATGTGTTCACGCTTGGCATCAATACCGATCTGCTGCCGAGGGACCGCGTACCAAAGACCTATTCCGACCTGCTCAATCCGACACTGAAGGGCAAGATGGCGTGGAACGGCAATTCCGTCATCGGCGCCTTCGGCTTCGTCGGCAACATCCTCGCGACCATGGGCGAAGACAAAGGCATGGAATACCTGCGTGCGCTCGCCAAACAACAGATCGTCAACGTCGATGCGTCGTCTCGCGCAGTGCTCGATCAGGTCATTGCTGGTCAATATTGGATCAACCTGATGACTCTCAACAATCATGCGGTGATCAGTGCGCAGAAGGGCGCGCCGGTCGATTGGTTCAAGCTCGAGCCGGTGCCGGTCAGCTTCGATTCCGTGGCTTTGCTGAAAGCTGCGCCGCATCCCCATGCCGCGCAACTCTTGCTCGAATTCCTGCTGTCCGAAGACGGGCAGAAGATTTTCCGGGAGAATGACTATCTGCCGGCGTTGCCGAGTGTGCCGGCCAAGGTCAAAGGCCTGCGGCCGAACGACGGCCACTTCCAGGCGAACTTCCTGCGGCCCGAAAACATTTATCATGAGCTGCCGCGCTGGCAGAAAGTGACCCAGGACCTGTTCCGATGAGCGAAGCGATCAAGGTCGAGGTCTCCTCGCGCGGCATCGCCACGTTGCTGTTGAACCGGCCCGAGCGATCCAATGCCATCGACCAAAGCACTCTGGACGAACTCGTTCGACAATTCGCCGCGCGTGCCGCCGACGACCGTACACGCCTCGTTGTGCTGCGCGGCGCTGGCAAGCACTTTTGCGCTGGCGCCGATCTTGTCGCGCGCGCCAGCGAGCAGGAGCCTGTCACGCGACAAACCTCGATCGTCGACATGCTTGCGGCGCTCGACCGGCTGCCGAAGCCCACCATCGCGGCCGTGCACGGCGCCGCGATCGGCGGCGGCGCCGCGCTTGCGGCCTGCTGCGACATCGTGCTCGCGGCCGAGAACGCGTTCTTTTCCGTTCCGGAAGTGCGGATCGGCAGGCCGCCGCTCGGCGTCACGCCGTTCCTGATCCGCGCCATGGGCCATCGCAGCTTCCGCCGCTACGGCCTTTCCGGGGAGCGCTTTGGCGCCGCCGAGGCTTTGCGCATCGGGTTCGTGCATGAGGTCGTCTCCGCCGAACAACTCGACGACAAACTCGGCGAGATCGCCGATGCCCTGCTGCATGGTGCTCCGCAAGCGCAGCGCGTCCTGAAGGCAGACCTTGAACATTCCGTGTTTCCCTCTGTCGCTGCGATCCTCGGGCGCGGTGCCTCGCACGGCTCGCCGCAGACGGCGGAAGCGATTGAGGGCATTGCGAGTTTCAAGGAAAAACGGAAACCGAGCTGGTACCCACAATGACTGATAGGCGTTCCCATCCACTCATTCCCGCGCCAGCGGGAATCCAGGCGGGGCCCCGGCTTTCGCGGGGAACAGGACGCGGTAACCGCCGCGCTGTCGCTTTCCTGTTGCTGGTCGCGACGATTGTTCTTTTCTGTCCGCGCGCCCACGCGGCGGACAATGCGCTCTATGCAGCGGCGAAGAAGGAAGGCGAGGTCGTCTGGTATACTTCGCTGATTGTGAACCAGGCGGTGCGGCCGCTGGTCGCCGCGTTCAACAAAAAGTATCCAGGCATCGATGTACAGTACTCGCGCGCCGACTCCGGACCGAACGCCATCAAGGTCATCGACGAGGCGCGCGCCGGCAGGGTCACGGGCGACGTGTTCGACGGCATCGCCACGGCGCCGCCGCTGCTCAAGGCCGGCCTGGTCGAAAAGTTCGCGCCACCCGACGCCGACAAATATCCGGCGGCGCTGCGCGATCCGGAAGGTCGCTGGAATGCGCTGGTGCTTTATTTCCTCACGCTCGGCGTCAACACGCAATTAGTGGGCAAGGACGAGATCAAGGGCGCGCAGGATCTTCTCAATCCGAAATGGAAGGACAAGATCGCCTGGAGCACCGCGCCTGCCTCGGGAGCCCCGGTCTATGTCGGCTCCGTGCTGCAGACCATGGGGAAAGACAAGGGCATGGCTTTTCTGCGCGCGCTCGCCAAGCAAAACATCGTCAACGTCGAGGCGACGAACCGTACGGTGCTCGATCAGGTGATTTTGGGCCAATACGCGATCGCGCTCAGCATATTCAATCATCATGCTCAGATCAGCGAAGAGAAAGGCGCCCCGGTGACCTGGCTCAAGGTCGAGCCGATTCCGGCGCCGTTCCACGCCATCGGCCTGGTCAAGAGCGCGCCGCATCCCAACGCCGCCAGGTTGTTGATCGATTTCCTGCTGTCGCAGGAAGGCCAGCAGACCTTTGCCGATGTCGGCTATCTGCCGGCGCTACCTTCGGTGCCCGCCAAGACGCCACAGTTGAAGCCGGAGGCCGGCGGCTTTACCGCCAATTTCATCTCCCCGGCGACGATGTCGGCCAACATCGACAACTGGGTGAAGATCAAGAACGAGCTGTTTGACTGATGCAGCGCGTGAGCTGTCAATTGCCCGAGCTGTCATCGTCCGCGAAAGCGGGCGATCCGGCAACCGACGCTCCGGTCATTTGCTTCATGTGGGGAGGATACTGGATGCCCCGCTTTCGCGGAGCATGACAAGGCATGTCGCTTGCGGAGCCGAGTCCGTTTGCCCTTCCCCGCATTGCGCCAGACCCGACACGAATTGTCGTCGCCGTGCTGACAATCGTGTTGCTGCTGCTGGTGTTTCCGCCACTGTGGTTTCTGATCCAAGGCAGCCTTCATACGACCACGATCAAAGGCGGGCTGGGAAATTTCACGCTCGCCTATTATCGCGAGCTGCTGTCCGACCGGCAGTTTTTCGGCAGCCTGGTGAACTCGATCGCCTTCAGTCTCGGCGCCACCGTGATCGCGCTTTGCTTCGGCGGTTTCGTGGCATGGCTTGTCGAACGCACCAATGCGCCGTTCAAGACATTTGCCTATCTCACCACAATCATCTCGCTCGGCACACCGTTCGTGCTTTACGTGATCGCCTGGCTGTTTTTGCTCGGGCGCAACGGGCCGCTGAACGATCTCCTCATTTCGCTCGGGCTGCCCCGCTTCAACATCTATTCCATGCCCGGCATGATCCTGGTCGAAGGGTTTCTGTGGTCGCCGCTTTCCTTCCTGCTGTTGTCTTCGGTTTTCCAGTCGGCGAACGCCGAATACGAGGAGGCGGCGCGCATGTGCGGTGCCGGGGTGATGCAGACGGTGACGCGCATCTCGATGCGGTTGGCGCTGCCGGCGTTTCTTGCGGTCGCTCTGCTCATGGTGGTGCGTTCGATCGAAGCCTTCGAGGTGCCGGCGCTGGTGGGATTGCCCGGCAACGTCAAGGTCCTGACCACCGACATTTATCTCGACATGACGGAGAATGTGCCGCCCGATCTCGGTTATGCGAGCGCGTTTTCCCTCGTTCTTCTGGTGCTCGCCGGCGTCCTCATCAGCCTTTATGCGCGGATCTCGCGCCATGCCTCTCGCTACCACAGCGTGACCGGGCGCGGATTTCGTTCGCGGCTGTTCGATCTCGGCCCGGCGCGCTATCTCGGCGGCGCCATGATCGTGGTCAATTTTTTGCTGATCCTTGCGGTGCCGGCCGCGGGCCTGGTGTGGCTCGCGCTCATGCCGTTCACTCAGACCGTCAGCCGTCGCGGCTTTACGCTGATGACGCTGGATAATTTCCGCACCGTGCTGCATTCGACTTTCTATGTCGATCTGGTGTGGCAGACATTGTTGATGAGCGCCGGCGCCGCGACCTGCATCATGGCGTTGACGATCGTTGCCGGCTGGCTTGCCGTGCGCCGGCGTCCGGGCGGCTGGGTGCTGGATCAGCTTGCGACTGCGCCTTTGGTCTTTCCCGGAATAGTGCTCGGCGTCGCCATGATCCAGATTTACCTCGCTGTGCCGCTGGCAATCTATGGCACGCTCTGGGCCTTCATCATCGCCTTCAGCATTCGCTACCTGCCCTACGGCATGCGATATTCCGCGACCGGTATTTTGCAGATACATCCCGAATTGGAGGAGGCTGCACAGGTCGCCGGCAGCCCGCTGCGCACGGTGTTGCGGCGGATCGTCGTGCCGTTGTCAACGCCGGCGCTGCTTGCCGGCTGGCTTTTCGTTTTTCTCATCGCCGCGCGCGACCTGTCGCTTTCCATCATTCTCGCTTCGCCGTCGGCGCAGCCGGTATCGGCGGCAATGTTCGACCTGTGGGCCAACGGCCAAGGCACCGAGCTGGCGGCGTTCGGTCTGGTCTGGACGGCGATCATGACGGTGATAGCCGCGGGCTTCTATTTCATCGGGCGGCGAACCATCGCGTCCGCGGTGCGGGCCTAATCGGGAGCGGCGGATGGATCTCGAAGCATCGAAGAAAAAAGTCGCGGCGCTGACCGAACCGCGCAATGCGGTGCTGATCGGCGTCAGCGAGCGGCCGGGAAGCTGGGCGACGCGGGCGTGGCGCAATCTCAAGCGCTACGAGTTTCCTGGGCCGATCTATCTCGTCAATCCGCGGCGCAAGGAAATCTTCGACACGCCGTGCTATCCGGATTTTCAGTCGCTGCCCGAGCCGCCCGACCATCTCGTCGTGGTGGTTCCGGCGCCGGCGGTGCCCGAACTGTTGCGCAGCGGCGCCGCGGCAGGCGCGCGCAGTGCCACCGTGTTCTCCTCCGGCTTCGGCGAGGCCTTCGATGCCGAAGCGGCTGCCCTCGGCCACGAACTGGCGGCCGTGATCGCCGAGACCGGGCTTGCCGTCTCCGGGCCCAATTGCATGGGCAATATCTGCGCCAAAAGTCGCTTCGTCACATTGACCGAAGACCGCCCGCTGACATTGCGACAGGGCCCGGTGGCGCTGGTCGGCCAGAGCGGCGGCATGCTGATCTACCTCAACGTCGGGCTCGAAGAGCGCGGCGTCAATGCCGAATACCTCATCACGAGCGGCAACGAAGCCGGCCTCGGCACTCCGGATTACGTCGCCTTCTTCGCCGACCAGCCCGAGTTGAAGGTGATCGTCCTCTACATCGAGGCCATCACCAATCTTGAGAAATTCAAGGCCGCCTGCCGGGCGGCACGCAGGGCCGGCAAGGCAATCGTCGCCGTCAAGCTCGGCCAATCGGAAGGTGGCCGCGTCGCGGCCATGGCCCATACCGGCTCGCTCGCTGGCGCCATGGAAGCGTTCGACGCGGTTGCGGCCGATCTCGGTGTCATCCGTGTTGACAGCCTCGACGACGCGATCGAAATCACCGAGCTTCTGGCGCATACCGGCATGCCGCGCGGTCGACGGCTCGGCGCGGTGACGCATTCTGGCGCTTTCCGCGGGCTGCTCATCGAGGCTGCCGAGCGAAACGGCCTTACGTTTCCCGAACTCGCCGCAGAAACCACGGCAAAGCTCAATGCCATTCTCGGCGTCGGCTCGCTGGTCGGTAATCCGACCGACGGCGGCTTTTCGGTGTTGACCAGTTCCGACAATTTCAAGGCCACCATCACGGCGCTGGATGATGATCCGAACGTGGACATGGTCCTGTTCCAGGAGAGACTGCCGCGTGAACCGGGCTCCGATCGCGCCGAGCATCACATCGCAATGGTGGAGGCCATGGTCGCGGCCGGCGCCCGCAAACCGATCGCCGCCGTCGTGCCCATTTCCCACAGCCAATCCGACTACAGCCGTGCGCTGCGGGCGAAGGCGCCGCATCTGTCTTTCCTGCAGGAAGCCGACAAAGCGCTGCGCATCATCGCAGTCGCGGCGCGGTGCGAGGCACTGGAACGCCTGGGCTCAGCGCCGGGACTGGACCGTGGCGCCGCCACGTCGGCCGAAATTGCCGCATGCGCAAAGCTGCGCGCCCTGGTGAAGGCTGGCGCAACGGCGCTCGTCGACGAAACACAGGCCAAGGATCTGCTGCGCGCCTATGGCATCGCAACGCCGGCGGAGGCCATCGTGCATTCGCCCGACGAAGCCGTCGATGCCGCGCGGCAAATCGGCTACCCGGTCGTGCTCAAGGCCGTCTCCGCAAAGCTGACGCATAAATCCGATGCCGGCGCCGTCGCCTTGCACCTTGCCGACGATGTCGCCGTGCGATCGGCCTATTCGCACATAGCCGCCAACGTCCGGCGCACTGCGGTCGATCTCGACGCCATGCTGGTCTGCCGACAAATCACCGGTGGCTTTGAGTTCGTTCTCGGCCTGCATCGCGATCCGGAAATGGGTCTTGTCGTCATGGCCGGCAGCGGCGGCGTTCTGCTCGAGCTCATCAAGGACGTGGCTTTTGCGGCACCTCCGATCAGCCGCGCCAAAGCCGGCGCCCTGATCGAGCGCACTCACGCGGCACGACTGTTGCGCGGCTACCGCGGCGCCGCGGCGCTCGATGCCGATGCGGCAGTGGAGGCGCTGGTGGCGCTCGGACGCATCGCCGAGGATTTGGCCGACGTCGTGCAGTCGATCGACATCAATCCTTTTATCGTGCTGCCGCGTGGCGGTTTGGCGCTCGATGCCTTGTTCGTGCCGCGCGCTCCAGGCACACCTAATCAGCAATGAGGAGACCGGCCATGGCTGACAAATGGCTCACCTTCAAACAATGGCCCGAGCTTATTCTGGAGCGGCTCGCAGACGCTGGCGTCGCGCGCGTCATCCTCAATCGGCCGGACAAGCGCAATTGCCTGAACGAAGCGCTGGTGGCGGCCTGGTTTGAGGCGCTCGACATCGTGCGCGCCGACCGCGACATCAAGGTGATGATCACCAAGGGCGCGGGCATCTGCTTTTCCTCAGGCCTCGATCTACATTTTCTGCGGAAGGTGAGCGAAGAGCCACGCGACTGGGATCGCCCGACCCCGACCGTGCAGATCGCGGAGGCGTTGCGGGTGTTTCCGCGAATCGTTATCGCGCAGGTCCACGGCTACTGCCTCGGCGGTGCGCTCGGCGTCATGAACTGCCACGATCTGGTCTTTGCAGCCGACGATGCGCAGCTCGGCATGCCGGAAATCCTGCGCGGCAGTTTCGGCCAGCTCGTCACCTCGACGCTGGTGCACGGCGGCATCCCGCTCAAGAAGGTCGCGTTGATGCAACTCGTCGGCCGCAACATCTCCGGCGCCGAAGCCGACCGCTGGGGCGTGATCTCGCAGGCGCTCCCGGCGGCTGAGTTGGAAGCGACGGTGACCGGCATCGCCCGCGAAATTGCGGCGCGGCATCTGGCGCCGCTCGAGCACGCCAAGATCACCGTACAGATGGGCCGCGACTTGTCGGTGTCGCAAGCGATCCAGCTCGATCAATTGGTCGGCGCCCGGCTGCGCCGCGCCATGGACCCGACTGCGCACGTCGAGTCGTATCTGAAATCGCAGAAAGGCGGGCCGAATTTGGAATACAAGCGCCCGGATGTGTGAGGCCTAAGCCGCCGCTTTCTTCTTATCCCCGCGCGCCAGCGACTCGATGACTTCATCGACAGACTGCACGTCGCCGAATTGGCCGTAAAAGGCCGACAGCGAGGCGTTATGCTCCTGGTCGGTGTTGGTGGCGAGGCCATCGGCGACCATCACGACCTTGAAATTGAGCATCATCGCGTCGCGCGCGGTGCTCTCGCAGCACACATTGGTGGCGGTGCCGGTGATCAGGACGGTGTCGATGCCGCGGTCGCGCAAATGGCGTTCGACGCTCGACGAGCCCTGGATGAAGGCGCTGTAGCGCTTCTTGGTGATCTGGGCGTCCTCGGGCCGGATATCGTTGAGGTGCCAGAATTCATAACCATCGGCGCCGATCTCCATTGACTTGAGGCGCCGCTCGGCGCGCTCCGGTTTTTGCAGACAGCCGTGGTAATTCGACCAGCTTTCCCGCGTGTCGTTCGTGCCGTTGCGGATCCAGACCACATGGCCGCCGCGGCGGCGCAGCTCCGCGGCGAGCCGATTGATGTTCGGCACGATCTCGCGCGCCAATGGCGTTTCGCTCTGGTGGCCTTGCTTGACGAAATAGTTCTGCATATCGATCACAAGCAGCGCCGTTTTGCCCGGATCGATCGTGTCGAACGGATGCAGCCTGCCCAACCGCGTCCTCACGCGCTCGACGGCAGTCTTGGAAATCTCGATCTTGTGCATCGTTGCGTCCTCAACTAGTCGTGTCGCAGGGCTGTTGTGGTCCAATGTGACATAAAACGGCGGTGGGATCGAGTGTATGTCGGGCACTTGGGAATTCTGGATCGATCGCGGCGGCACTTTCACGGATGTGATTGGCAGGCGGCCGGATGGTAAGCTCGTGACCGAGAAGCTGCTGTCGGAAAACCCCGAAGCTTATCGGGACGCGGCAGTGGAGGGCATTCGCCATCTGCTCGGATTGGCGCCGGACGATCCGATTCCGGGCGCGCGCATCCACGCCGTAAAGATGGGGACTACGGTCGCGACCAATGCGCTGCTCGAGCGCAAAGGCGAGCGGACGCTTCTTCTCATCACCAAGGGCTTCAGCGATGCGCTGCGCATCGGCTACCAGGCGCGTCCCAAGATCTTTGCGCGTCACATCATCAAGCCGGACATGCTCTATGAGCGCGTCGTTGAAGTCGACGAGCGTGTGCGTGCCGACGGCACGATCGAGCGCGAGTTGCAACTCGACGCCGTGCGTGCCGAGTTGGTCCGCGCGAAAAACGACGGCATCCGCGCCGTCGCCATCGTGCTGATGCACGCCTATCGCTATGGCGAGCATGAGAGGCGCATCGCCACGCTGGCGCACGAGGTGGGCTTTGCGCAGGTGTCCGCCAGCCACGAAGTCTCGCCGCTGATCAAGCTCGTCGGCCGCGGCGACACGACCGTGGTGGATTCATATCTGTCGCCGATCCTGCGCCGCTATGTGGAGCAAGTCGC
>JASHQI010000321.1 GCA_030037645.1 Xanthobacteraceae bacterium | reverse complement strand
AGTCAGCCGCGTATTGGTCATGTGGGTGTGCACGGCGTCGGTGCCCGGAAAGCCGGGGCCGGCCGGCGAGCCGGAGCAGATCGTCTCGTAATACTGATAGCGCGCATTGCCGAAATTGAGATTGTTCATGGTGCCTTGCGCTGCGGCAATGGCGCCAAGCGCGCCAAACAGGCAGTTGGTCACCTCTTGCGAGGTCTCGACGTTGCCCGCCACCACGGCGGCCGGATATTCCGGCGACAGCATCGATCGTTTCGGTATGATGATCCTGATCGGGCGCAGGCAGCCGGCGTTCATCGGAATGTCGTCGTCGACCATGACGCGGAACACGTAAAGCACGGCGGCGCGCGTGACCGGCTCGGGCGCATTGAAATTGGTCGGCTGCTGCGGGCCGGTGCCGGTGAAATCCACCGTCGCCTCGCGCTTTCTCTTGTCGACAGCGATGCGCACCTGGATCGCAGTGCCCTGATCGGTGGTGATGCGAAACACGCTGTCATGCAACCGATCGACGACGCGGCGCACGCTCTCGGCGGCGTTGTCCTGCACGTGTCGCATATAGGCGCGCACGACCGGCAGCGTGAAATAGCGCACCATCTTGTGCAGCTCGCGCACGCCTTTCTCGTTGGCGGCGATCTGCGCCTTGATGTCGTTGACGTTCTGCAATGGATTGCGCGCCGGATATTTGCCGTCGGTCAGCAGAGCATACAGCGCCTTTTCACGCAGGCGGCCGCGGTCGACGAGCATGAAATTGTCGATATAGACGCCTTCCTGCTCGATCGTCGTCGCGTTCGGCGACATCGAGCCCGGCGAGATGCCGCCGACATCGGCATGATGACCCCGCGACGCGACCCAGAAAAGAATCCTACCGCCGTCGAACACTGGCGTGCAGACGGTAATGTCGGGCAAATGCGTGCCGCCGTTGTAGGGCGCATTGATCACGTAGACGTTGCCGGGGCGCACGGTGCCTTTGTTCTCGCGAATGACGGTCTCGACGGCACGATCCATCGAGCCCAGATGCACCGGCATATGAGGCGCATTGGCGACCAGCGAGCCGTTGCCGTCGAACACGGCGCAAGAAAAATCGAGCCGCTCCTTGATGTTCACCGAATAGGCGGTGTTCTGCAGCGCTACGCCCATCTGCTCGGCGATCGACATGAACAGGTTGTTGAACACTTCGAGCATCACCGGATCGGCGTGCGTGCCGATGGCGCGGGTGCGCTTCACTTTTTCGATCCGCCGCAGCACCAAATGGTTTTTTGCCGTCAGTTCGGCTTGCCAGCCGGGCTCGACCACAACCGTCTGGTGCGGCTCGATGATGATGGCCGGCCCTTTGACCTTTTGGCCCGGCACCAGCGTCTCGCGCCGATAGACCAGCGCGCGCTGCCAGTGACCGCCGGAGAAAAAGCGCGTGCGGCGGGCCGGCGCCGGCAGTTTTGTGCGCTTGATCTTGCCGGATGATTCCCTGACTGTCGTTGCGCCGCCGACCGCCTCGACCGATACCGCTTCGATGACCAAGTCCTTGCGGCGGTCGATGAAGCCAAATTGCGCTTTGTGCGCGCGCTCGAACGTGGATTTCATTTTCTGCAAAGAGAGTGACCAGTCTTCCCCTCGCCCCAGGGGGGAGAGGGTGGCGGGCGAAGCCAGCCGGGTGAGGCGGGACGACCGCGGCTGACCCCCCTCACCCGACCGCTTCGCGGTCGACCTCTGCCCACCGGGGAGAGGTAAAGACATAGTCGCCGCGTCGACGACCAGTGGCGTATCGGTGCCGGAGTAGCGGATATGCGCGCGCACGTGCAGTTTGATCTTGTTGGCGGCGACACCCTGGCGAGCGACTTCGACGGCCACATCTTGTGCCAGCCGGTGTGCCACCCGCTGAAGCGTCTGACGCGCCCTGTTGCCGAACGGCTCCTCGATGGCCTGCTGGCGCACGCTGCGGATGTCGGCGAGCCCCATGCCATAGGCGGACAATAGCGACGACAAAGGATGAATCAGCACGTTGGTCATGCCGAGCGCGTCGGCCACCAGGCAGGCATGCTGGCCACCAGCGCCGCCAAAGCAATTGAGCGCGTAGCGAGTCACGTCATAGCCGCGCTGCACGGAAATCTTCTTGATCGCATTCGCCATGTTCTCGACCGCGATCTTGATGAAGCCGTCGGCGACCTGTTCGGCGCTGCGGCCGTCGCCGATCTGCCGCGCCAGCGCCGCGAAGGCACTGCGCACCGCATCGGCGTCCAACGGCAGGTCTTGCTGCGATCCGAAGATTTTGGGAAAGAAATCGGCAATCAGCTTGCCGACCATGACGTTGGCGTCGGTCACCGCAAGCGGGCCGCCGCGGCGATAACATTTCGGCCCCGGATTGGCGCCTGCGGAGTCGGGACCGACGCGAAATCGCGCGCCGTCGAAGTGCAGGATCGAGCCGCCGCCGGCCGCCACGGTGTGGATGAGCATCATCGGCGCGCGCATGCGCACGCCGGCAACTTCGGTCTCGAACGCGCGTTCGTATTGGCCGGCGAAATGCGACACATCGGTCGAGGTGCCGCCCATATCGAAGCCGATGAGTCGCTTGAAGCCGGCGACGCAGCCGGTCTCGGCCATGCCCACCACGCCGGCGGCGGGCCCCGAGAGAATGGCGTCCTTGCCGCGGAACAATTCCGCCGCCGTAAGCCCGCCCGACGACATCATGAACATCAGCCGCGTTTTCTCACCGCCTTCGCTCGCGACAGCACGTTCCCTCCCCCCTTGAGGGGAAGGGTTAGCGAGGGGGGTATGTTCGCGCCCATCGAAAGCACCCCCCTCCCCGCTGCCTACGGCAGCCGACCTCCCCCTCAAGAGGGGAGGTGAAAGTTCGGTGCTGCTCTCTCCACGCAAATCGTTAGCGACTTGCTCCACATAGCGGCGCAGGATCGGCGACAGATATGAATCCACCACGGTCGTGTCGCCGCGGCCGACGAGCTTGATCAGCGGCGAGACTTCGTGGCTGGCGGACACCTGCGCAAAGCCCACCTCGTGCGCCAGCGTGGCGATGCGCCTCTCATGCTCGCCATAGCGATAG
>JASHQI010000320.1 GCA_030037645.1 Xanthobacteraceae bacterium | reverse complement strand
CTCGCGCCGCTCCGGCGTGAGCTTTTTGGAATCGTCGAGCCCGCGCGGAACATCATCGGGATCGAGAATGACCGCGGCGGCGACCACCGGTCCGGCGAGCGGCCCTCTGCCCGCCTCATCGCATCCGGCGACCGGCCAGACCCCGCGCTTGAGCGCCGCACGCTCGCGCCGGAACGTCGGCCGGACGATCTCCTCGTCGAGCGGCAGGCGCGCGGACCTAGGGTTAGCCCCGTTCCGACTCATGCAACCATGATGAACACGTGGCGGCACGATCCGCAACGTGCGGCAATCCCGGATCAGGTTGAACGCAGCAAAACCCGGGTTGTGACCTCAGAACAGATCGAGCTGCGTGGTGGCGGGTCGCGGCCGCCGGAAATGCTCCGTCGTGGTCTTCACGTTCGTCAAATTGAAGCCAAGCCGTTCGCAAGCGACTTCGAAACGGCGGCCGATCATCCAGGCAATCGGCCCCGAGCCGGTCATGCGCCTGCCGAACGTCGGATCGTTATCCTTGCCGCCGCGCATGTCGCGGATGAGCTTGAAGACGTGCGATACGCGATCGGGAAAATTCTCGGTCAACCACTCCCGGAACAGGTCGCGTAATTCGAGCGGCAGACGAAGCACCACATAGCCGGCATGACGGACGCCGGTCGCGGCGACCGCTTCGAGAACGCGCTCGATCTCGGCGTCGTTGATTGCCGGAATTATTGGCGCCACCAGCGCCGAAGTCGGTACTCCGGCCTTGACCAATTGTCGCAGGGTGCCGAGCCGGCGCGGTGGCGTCGAGGCTCGCGGCTCCATGAGGCGCGCCAATTTGGCATCGAGCGTGGTGACCGAGATTGCGACCTTGACGAGGTCGCGCTGTGCCATGCGCGTCAGGATGTCGAGGTCGCGCAGCACCAATGCCGATTTGGTCACGATGCCGACCGGATGGCCGGCTCGTTCCAAAACTTCAAGAATGCGACGCGTGATCTTGTAGCGGCGTTCGATCGGCTGGTAAGGATCGGTATTGCTGCCGATGGCGATAATCCTCGGCTCGTAGCCTGGAGCCGATAATTCCCGTTCAAGCAGCTCCGGTGCATTGGGCTTCATGAACAGCTTGGATTCAAAATCCAGCCCCGGAGACAGGCCGAGATAGGCGTGGCTCGGACGCGCGTAGCAGTAGACGCAGCCATGTTCGCAACCGCGATAGGGATTGATCGAACGATCGAACGAAATGTCGGGAGAGTCGTTGCGAGCAATGATCTTGCGGGTCGAGTCGACCGTCACCGTGGTCTTGAACGGTGGCAGCTCCTCCAAGCTCTCCCAACCGTCGTCGAAGGCGACCCGCGTCAACGGCTCGAAGCGGCCCGACACGTTCGTCAAAGTGCCGCGGCCGCGACGGCGGTCGCGGTCGATCGCGGCACCTCGGTCGCCCGCCGGCGTTAAGGGCAGCGATGCCGGCGGGCGCTTCAAAGCAGACGAAAGACTCATGACCGAAAGCTAATGCAAGTGAGCGAACAAAACAAGAACAAATCTCCGTGAACGGTCGCTCGATTTTGAGGCCGGTGGATCGAGGCTTAATAAACCCCGCCATGCCGAAGGCGGCCCCTCGCCAGAGACCCAACGGGCGGACGACAGCGCATGCTCAGCGTCATCATTGCGACCCTTAATTCGGAGCGCGCCTTGGTGCCGACCTTGGCCGCACTAGTCTGCGGCGCGACAAACGGCCTTGTCACCGAAGTGCTTATCGTCGATGGCGGCTCGGGCGACGAAACGGCCATGGTCGCCGACGTCGCTGGGTGCAATTTCACGATCGCCGATGGTCCGGTCGGCCAGCGGCTGAAAGCTGCGGCCAGCGCGGCGCGCGCGCCGTGGCTGTTGTTCCTGCGGCCGGGAACGGTACTCGATCCAACATGGATTCATGAGGCCAGACGCTTCGTCGAGCGCCGCGATCCCGGCATCCGAGCAGCCGTTTTTCGGCGTAGCGCTCCACGACAGGCGGCGTGGCGCGAAATTTGGTTGCTCCTCGTCGCCGCAATGGGTCGACGACCTGGTCCCGAGCAGGGCCTTCTGATCTCCCGGCTGTCCTACCAGCAGATTGGCGGCCATTCCGAATCCGCCGCCGATCCGGAAACCGAGCTGATCAATCGCATTGGCCGGCCGCGGATCGCGACGCTGTCGAGCAGCGCCTTGTCCGGTCAGATACTTGACTAAGTCAAATATCTGGCCGAGGCTTCGGTCATGGCAAGCCGGGACATCGAGCGGTCCATCGCTGCCGCGCGCCGCTTCAACCGCTTTTACACGCGGCAGATCGGCGTATTGCGGAAGACGTTTCTCGACAGCCCCTATTCGCTGGGCGAGGCGCGCGTGCTGTTCGAGATTGCAAACGGCCACGCCCCGACGGCGAGCGAGATCGGCCGCACCCTCGATCTCGATCCCGGATATTTGAGTCGGCTGCTGCATAATTTTGAACGGCGCGGGCTGATCCGAAAAAAGGCCGCGTACGACGCCCGGCAAAACCATCTGACGTTATCACCGCGCGGCCGAAGGGCCTTCGCACCGCTGGAGGCCCGCTCGCAGCGCAATACAGGTGCTATGCTCCAGAAGCTGCAAGCGCACGATCGAGCCCGCTTGATCGCGGCAATGAGCACGATCGAGACGCTGCTCGACGGAACCCGATCGGAGTCGCAAACCGCGCGCCGTTATATTCTGCGCGCCCCAGTGCCGGGCGATTTCGGCTGGATCGTCAAACGTCATGCCGAGCTTTATGCAGGCGAGTATCGGTGGACTGAGCCATTCGAGGGCCTGTGTGCTCAGATCGTCGCTAACTTCGCCAACAACCACGATGCGAAACGCGAGCGTTGCTGGATCGCGGAGATGGGTGGCGAGACGATCGGCTGCGTTTTTCTGGTCGCCGACTCGGCCACGGTCGCGCGCATCCGACTCCTCCTGGTCGAGCCAAAGGCGCGCGGGCTCGGGCTCGGCGCGCGGCTTGTTGACGAATGCATCCGCTTCGCCCGCCGCGCCGGCTATACAAAAATCACGCTGTGGACACACAGCGTACTGATTGCCGCGCGGCACATCTATGAGAAGGCCGGCTTTCGGCTGATGCGCAAGGAACGACACAAGAGCTGGGGTCGCCCCGTCGTCAGTGAGCACTGGGATTTGGAATTGTAGGTGTCATTGCGGGCGAAGCAAAGCAATCCAGCGTTACGAGCCATTGTCAGGATTGCTTCGTCGCCCCTTTTGGGGCTCCTCGCAATGACGCCGCCTAGACCGTCGCGCCCTTCGCCTTCGGCCGCCGCAAATGTTCGTCGAGGCGCGGCATGATCTCGACGAAGTTGCACGGCCCGTGCCGGTAATCGAGCTGGTGCACGAGAATCTCGTCCCAGGCGTCTTTGCAGGCACCGGGCGAGCCCGGCAGGCAGAAGATATAGGTCGAGCCGGCGACACCGGCAGTAGCGCGCGATTGGATCGCGGATGTGCCTATCTTCGGAAAGCTCACCACCAGGAACAGCGCCGAGAAGGCCTCCATCTTCTTGTCGAACAGTGGCTCGATCGCTTCCGGAGTGACGTCGCGGCCGGTGAAACCGGTGCCGCCCGTCGTGATGACGACATCGATCAATGGATCGGCGATCCAGGCTTTGACGCGGGCGCGGATCGCTCCGATGTCGTCGGTCACGATGCTGCGCTCGGCGACGAAGTGGCCCGCGGCGACGATGCGTTGCACCAGGACCGAGCCAGATTTGTCGTCCTTGAGCGAACGCGTGTCGGAAATCGTGAGAACCGCGATCTTGAGCGGCACGAACTGTTTGCTTTGATCAACGCCGGCCATTCAATACCCTACCATCGCTGCCCCGGTGCCGGAATAGTCGAATCAGCGCACGTCCACTGTGCAATTACTCGGCCGCTTGACTGGCTCGCACCCGATAACTGCCGGGGACGGTGCGGAAAGCGATATTGAGGCGGTTGGCGCCGTTGATCGCTACGATCGCAAATGTCAGGTTGGCGAGTTCCCGCTCGTCGAACTGCGATCGCGCCAGTTCGAACA
>JASHQI010000319.1 GCA_030037645.1 Xanthobacteraceae bacterium | reverse complement strand
GCCATCGCCACGTCGACCGGTGGCAGCGCCTGATATTCCATGTTGGCGCCGGTGTGCAGGTTGTGGTCGAGCGAGCAGGCGATGACCTTCGCCGTCACCTTGCCAACATTCTTTGCCTGACGCAGCGCGCCGCCGAGATCGACCCAATCGAGCGCGACGATGACGTCGGCTTCGCACAATAGCTCGCGCGCATCCTTGCCCAGCACGTTGAATGGCGGGCAGTAGTGCGCCGGATGGTCGGTCGGGAAGGTCGCGCCCTGCTTGAGGTCGGTGAGCACGCAGGCGCCAAGCCGTTCGGCGAGCTTGACGCGCGGCGCCCAGTATTCGGCTTTCCGCGAGCCGCGGCCGAACATGACGACGGGGCGTTGCGCCGCTTCCAACAGCTCGACCGCCGCCTCGACCGACTGCTTTGATGGCCGCGGCGACTGCGGCGGCCTATGGCGCGTCACGTCGGGCCATTCCGGTTCCTTGTCGAGTTTTTGCTCCTGGAAGCCGGCGTCGAGACAAATATAGACCGGAGCGGTCGGCGCCGAGCGGGTAAGCAGATTGGCCCGGGTCATGGATTCCACGAGCGCGTCGGGAGACGTCGGCTGATCGTCCCATTTGATGATCGAACGGATATAAGCGCCCTGATCGCGCGAGGTATGGATCCAGTCGATCCAGGGGCGGCGCTTCTCGGCGGCAACCGGCCCGGTTGCACCGAGCACGAACATCGGCGCGCGATCGCACCAGGCGTTGAACAGTCCCATCATGCCATGCAGGAGACCGACATTGCTATGCAGCACGCAGGCCATCGGCTCGCCGGTCGCCTTGGCATAGCCGTGCGCGATGGAGACCGAGTGGTCCTCATGCATGCATAGGATGATGCCCGGATTCTGGTTGCCGAGATGATTGACGATGCTGTCGTGGAAACCGCGATAGCTCGCGCCGGGATTGAGACTGATATAGCGGATGCCGAAACGGCGCAGCATTTGCGCCGCGATATCGCTGCCCCAGGCCACGTGGCTGTCGGGATTTCCTGCCAATTGATCAAGACGCATTTCCACTTTCTCCATCATCACGGACTTTGAAGCCGCCCGATTACTTGGCGGCTGCGAGCTGCCGGTAGGCGGTGACGATATCCGGCGTCGCGGCTTTCGCCAATTCTTGAATCATGGCCGCAAGTTGCGCGCCATCGATGGGCGAACCCACCGGTTGCCCGGCCTTGATCGCCTCGGCCTGATAAGCCGGATCGGCAGCCATGGCGAGAAAGGCCTTACGCAGAATATCGGCACGATCGACCGGGGTGCCGGCCGGCGCGACGAGCGGCAGGCCGACGGTCTCCGGCGCCTCGAGCAGCATCAACAGCGGCCGCAGGCTTTGCGGCATGACGTCACTGAGCAGCGGTACGCCGGGAAAATGCGCACCGGTCTGCAGAATGGGACGGACGATTTTCTTGTCGATGAGATCGCGCCGGCGGGCAAAGGAATCGTTCACTGTCCAGAAACCATCAACCTCGCCTTGTTCGAGCGCAAGCAACACGCGGGCGGTGGAGACATAGCCCGAAATGAGCTTGATCGGGTAGCCCTTCTCGGCGAGCAGCTCCGGCACCATGGCGGTCGGCGTCGTTGAGCCCAATGTCCCGAAGGTCAGCGCATTGGGCGAGGATTTCAGCGCCGCCAGGCTTTCAACGCCGGTCGCCGTGCGCACATAGAGGCTCGAATTCACCCCGCCTGGGCTGCCGATATAGGTGAGCTTGTCCACGTCGAAGGACACGCCCGGATCTTTCAGCACCCCTTCGACATACCAGGACCGGCCCGGCATGGCGACGGTCAGGCCGTCGGCGGCAACTCGATTGTCGACGTAGTTCATGGCGACGAGCCCGGCGGCACCTTCCATGTTCTGCACGACGAGGTCGGGCCGGCCGGGAATGAATTGCACGAGGTGTCGAGCGACGATCCGCGCCGTGGTATCGACACCGCCGCCGGGCGCAAATCCTACGATCACCGTCAGAGTTTTGCCTTGGTAGAAATCGGCCGCGGAGGCATCAACGGCCAAAGCCGGAGCGATCGCGCCGGCAACCGGGGCGAGCAGGATTGCCAAGCGTTGCGCTCTCATGTGCCCTCCCCGTGCCGCAGAGCTGTGCCGGCGCAAGCCATAGCCGGCCGCGGTGAAATATTATACCAAGCAATCCAAGCATCGAGACGGATTTGATGGGGAGGAAGCGTGGCGGGCAGTGACAGTGCGTTGCGGTCGCCGGCAAGCGTCTTGCAAGCCGCCTCGGTGGCGATCGTCGGCGCCTCGGAGCGGGCGCGATGGGCGAGCCAGATCTTTACCAATTTGCGCCAATTCGGCTATGGCGGCCGCATCCATCTCGTCAATCCGCGGCAGCAGGAGGTTTACGGAGAACAATGCCTGCCGTCGCTGCGCGACATTGCCGAGCCGGTCGATCATGCCATGGTCATCGTGCCGGCTGCGAACGTCGCCGACGTGCTGACTGACGCCGAAGCTGCCGGCATCAAATCCGCCACCATTTATTCCGCGGCGGTCGGCGATGGCGAGAGCAGACAGTCGCGTGAGCGTGGCTCGTGGCTGAAGGATTTTCTCGCCACCAGCAAGCTTCGTGTCAGCGGCCCCAATTGCATGGGCTCCTATTCGTTCCGAGAGCGGCTGTTTGCCTATCCCAACACCGAATTGTGCAGCGTGCCGCCGGGGCCGGTCGGCGGCATTTTCCAGTCGGGCGGCACATTGCAGTTCTGGCTGACAAGCGCCGCCAACCGCGGCCTGCGTTTCTCCTATGCCGTGTCCTCGGGCAACGAGGCTGATCTCGATCTCGCCGACTACCTCGACTTCATGGTGGACGATCCGCACACCAAACAGATCGTGGTCTTCATCGAAGGCATCCGGCGGCCGCAGGCGTTCATGCGCGCCGCCGCGCGCGCGTTGCAGGCCGGCAAGCCGGTGCTCGCCATCAAGACCGGCGCCACGCAGAAATCGCGCTCGGCAGCGCGGTCGCACACCGGCGCCATCAGCGGCGATTACGCCGCCTATCTCGCAATGTGCGAGCGCTATGGGATCGTCAATTGCCGTTCGCTTGACGATCTCCTTGAAACGGCGCTCGCCTTCCAGTGCCAGCGGCTGCCGAAGGGACCGCGCATCGGCTTCGTCACCACGTCGGGCGGCACGGTCGACCTCCTCTATGACTATGCCGAGGCGGAAGGCGCCGCGATCCCGGAGTTCAGCCCGGCCACCAACGCCGCGCTGCTGCCTCACATGCAGGAAGGCATTTTGCCGAAGAACCCGCTCGATACCGGCATCCCGACGACGCTGAAGGCCGCCGCAGACCAATTGGAAATCGTGTCGCGCGATCCGTCGGTCGATATCGTCGCCTGGGCGAGCCCATTGCCGGGCAAGAGCCGCAGTTGGGACGACACGCACGAACTGCGGCGACTGTTGGCCGCAACGGATAAGCCAGTTATCGCCTTCGGCCGCATGATCCATCAAATGACCGCCGAAGGGCTTACGGTTCAAGAGAGGGCCGGATTTCCGTTCCTGCAAGGCCTCGAGCCGACGCTGCGCGCCATCAACGCATTGTGGTTTTACGCGCAGCGCACGGATCAGTGGCCCGTCGTGCCAACGCCGGCGCCCCAGAGCGATCTTTCGCCGGCCAATCTTGAACCAACGCTGGCGCGCTACGGCATCAAGCTGCCGCAAAGCCGCATCGTCGCCAGCGCCGCTGAGGCCGCCGACGCCGCAGCAACACTGGGATTTCCGGTGGCGCTGAAAATCCGATCCGCCGACATCGTGCACAAGACGGAAGCCGGTGGCGTCCTGCTTGAGCTGTCGAGCCGGCAACAGGTGCTCGCGGCCGCGGACACGCTCGTCAAGGCGGCACGCGCGACGCTGCCGAAGGCGATCATCGATGGATTTTTGGTGCAGGAGATGGTTTCGGGGGTCGAGACCATCATCGGCGCACACTCGGATCCGCTGTACGGCCCGCTGCTCCTGATCGGTGCCGGTGGCATCATGGTCGAGCTGGTCCGCGACGTGGCGTTGCGGCTTTTGCCGGCGAGCGCGGCCGACGTCAGCGCCATGATCGACGGCCTCAAGGTCAACCGCCTTATTGCCGGCTATCGCGGCAGGCCAGCGGCCGACCGCAAGGCGCTGGAAGGTGCCGCGCTCGCTCTTGGCCGCTTCTATCTCGATCATCGCGCGCGCATCGCCGAGATCGAGATCAACCCGCTCATCGTGCGCACCGACGGCGCGCTTGCCGTCGACGTGCGTGTTGCCTGGCGTGAACACGGAGAAAAAGTGTGATGGACTTCGAGCTTCCCGAAGAGCTTCGCATCTTCAAGCACTCGCTGCGACGCTTCGTCGACTCCGAATTGATTCCGATCGAGCGGCAGACAACGGCTGAAGGCGGCGAGAAGCTTAAGCCGGAATACTATGATCGTTTCTGCAAGCGCGCCAAAGAGCTCGGCATCTGGATGGCGGACGTCCCGGAGGAATTCGGCGGACCTGGGCTTTCGGTTTTGGCGCGGATGATCATCGCCGAAGAGCTATCGCGCACCATCGCACTGCCGGCGCGCGGCTCGGGCCACATCATGGGACCGAGCGTGCGCGCCATCCTGTTTTCGCTGACGGGCGAAATGAAGGAGAAATACCTGCTTCCGGCGTTGCGCGGCGAGAAGGTGGCGTGTTTCGCCCAAACCGAACCCGACGCCGGCTCCGATCCGGGCGGCATGCGGACGGTCGCCGTGAAGGACGGTGACAGTTACGTCATCAACGGCGTCAAGCGCTTCATCACCGGCGCCGGAGACGCCGATTTCATGCAGCTCATGGCCGCGACCGACCGCGGCAAGGGCTCTCATGGCGGCATTTCCTGCTTCATCGTCGATATGGACACGCCGGGAGTAAAGCTCGGTGCGCAATACTCGACCATGATGGGCGACCGGCCATGGGAGATCGTGCTCGAGAACGTCCGCGTACCGGCGAGCCACCGCGTCGGCGACGAGGGCGAGGGCTTTCGTCACGCCCAGCAGTGGCTCGGCGCCGGCCGCGTGCGCCACGGTGCGCGCGCGCTCGGCGTCACCGAACGGTGCCTGGAAATGGCAACATCCTATGCCAAGCAGCGTTCGACTTTCGGCCGGCCGCTCGCCGACCGCCAAGCCGTGCAATGGATGCTCGCCGACATGTATATCGAGCTGCAGGCAGCGCGGCTTCTGGTTTACAAAGCCGCGGTCCGCCTCGACAACGGCGAGGATGCTCGCCAGGACGCCTATGTGTGCAAGTATTTTTGCGACGAGATGGCGTTCAAGGCCGCCGACATGTGCATGCAGATTCACGGCGGCATCGCGCTCACGACCGACCTGCCGATCGAGAAATTCTGGCGTCAGCAGCGGAGCTTTCGGATCACCGAGGGTGCCAGCGAGGTGATGAAGATGGTCATTGCCCGGCACGTGGTGAAAACCTACGGCTGAGTTCGCTGCCCGCACCCGATGGGCAGCGATGTTGGGGCGGGGCCGGCCTGATGCGATAACGGGCAGGCGGCGGCCGCGCCGCGTCCGTCCCTGCAACGGAACTCACGGGCTGCACAACGGCCATCCCGACGCCGTCGGATCGGCACAATTTTGCCTTTCTGGTCAATACAGTACGCGCGGCGGCCGGCTTAACCGTGATGGTAAGCCGGGGGTAACAAAGTTATGCACAGTGTTGTATGGCGAGGCGGCCGAAATGGGCCGGCGCCTATGAGGCCGGAACGTCGAATGATCAAGAAATTGGTGGCCGGAATCCTCGCTCTGGGTGCGTTCGCAATAGCGCAGAGCGCCGACGCAGCCGATCTATCGGTTGCGCCGCTCTATAAGGCGCCCCCTGCCGAGTACAACCAAGTCTACGACTGGACCGGCTTCTATCTCGGCATCAACGGCGGCGGCGGCTGGGGCCATTCGTACTGGGATGCCAACGCGACCGGCATCGGTCTTTCCGGGGGCCTCGTCGGCGGCACCGCCGGCTACAATTATCAAATCGGCCAAGCTGTACTCGGGCTCGAAGGCGATGTCGACTGGGCCAATCTTTCAGGCACCAAGACGACGGTGGGCTGCCCGGTCGGCTGCAGTACGGACGACACTTGGCTCAGCACCGTCCGCGGCCGCATCGGGTATGCATTCGATCGGTTCTTGCCGTACGTCACGGGCGGCCTGGCCGCCGGCAATATCCAGGCCAACACACCCGGTTTCCCCGGCGCGAGCACGACCAATGCGGGCTGGACTCTCGGCGGCGGCGTAGAAATCGCCCTGCCCGGTAATTGGTCCGCCAAGGCCGAGTATCTCCATGTCGATCTCGGCCGGTTCAACTGCGGCACCAATTGCGGCACCCTGGCAACCGACAATGTGTCGATGCACGACGACGTTTTCCGCGCCGGCGTCAATTACCACTTCGGTTGGGGCAAGTAGCTCTCTTTAGCAGCTCTGCCATGCGTTGAAGCGCCGGTTGACTTGGGAACCGGCGCTTGGTGTCATTTCCCCTGCCATCCGTTGCCCGCCACGCCTGAAAGCAGTGGGCTCGGCGCTGGCATTCTTGCTCTTGATTCCCGCGCGTGCGGAAATGAGCGGAGGACCTATTCCGATGAGGCCGCAATGACCCGCGCAAACCCCGCTGTCGATTTTGACAAATATCGCCTCCGCCGCTTCGTCGAGCGCCTCATCGAACTTGGCGAGGTGGAAGTTTACGATCGGCCGATCCCGCTGACTGGCTTGAGCCCGATCATCGAGCGCACCGACAAAGCGGTGCTGTTCAAGAAGGCGGGCCCCGAACAGCTCGAGCTGGTCGCCAAGACAGCGGGCAATCGCAAGCGCCTGGCCGCCGCTTTCGACACGACCGAAGACAAGCTCTACGACGAATATTTCAGGCGCCTCGACAATCCGCAGCCGCTGATCGAGGTGCCGTCCGACGACGCCCCCGTGCATGAAGTCAAAGTCACGGGCAAGGACGTCGATCTCACAAAGTTGCCGTTCCATCCGCAGCACGCCTATGACGGCAGTTGCTACATGAGTTCGGCGATCGACTATGTGATCGATCCGGCGACCGGACGGCGGAATGTCGGTTGCCGCAGGCTCAGCCTGCGCAACCGCTATGAGACCGGCACCAACGTCACCGCGCCATCGGACCTCAAGCGCATCTATACCGCCTGCGTCGCGCGCGGCCAGAGACTGCCGGTGACATTTACGGTCGGCGCGCATCCGCTCGACTTCTTCGCCGCCACGACACGGCAGCCGGGCGACGAGCTTGCGTTGGTGGCAAATTTCCGCGGCGAGGCGGCGCCGGTCGTCAAAAGCCTCACCAACGATATTATGGTCCCGGCCGACGCCGAGATGACGCTCGAGGGTTATCTCGACGAGCGCGGCTACGTCGAGCCCGAGGGGCCGTTCGGCGAATATATGGGTTATTACGGCGCGATCCACATGGACCCGGTGTTCCATTGCACCGCCATCACCATGCGGCGCGACGTGTTGCATCATACGCTGCTGCACGGCTCCGCGTTCGTGCTGGACCAGACCGACAGCGCCAACATTTCATCGATGCGCGTCGAAGCCGACGCGATGAAAATCCTGAAAGCGACGGTGCGCGAGCCCGTTGCGGTCTATCTGCGCTCGGTCTCCGGCGGCGCCAACACTTTGCGCGTCTCGATCAAACAGCGATCTTACGGCGAGGCGAAGCAGGCCATCGCCGCGTTGTTCGGCGGCATCATGCGACTCAAACACGTCTACGTGTTCGACGAGGATATCGACATCCACGACGATCGTCAGATCGACTGGGCGATCGGCACGCGCTTCCAGGCCGACCAGGATCTCGTCATGATGACGGGGATGCTGGGCATGACCATGGATCCGTCGCTCAACGGCCGACGCACCGGCGCGAAATCCGGCTTCGACTGCACCAAGCCGTTTGGTCGCGACGGCCAGATTCCACTGGTGCGAAGCGCCGCCAGGGTTTTCAAAGGTCCGGCGCGCTATCAGACCGTCGAGCAGGCGCTTGCGGCCGCGCCGATGTTCTATGCCGACATCGTCGAATCGCTCGGCAGCGAAGACGGCCGCGAGATCGCCTGCGCGATCGACGAGTTGCGCCAAGCCGGCCGGCTCGGCCGCGACCGCGACGGCCGCTATCACCTGAAGCAGTCCAAGCCCGGACAGACCGGCATCGTCGGCGAGCTCTACCACGACCCCAACGCCGGAGCGTGAGGAGGTTACTCGCCTCCTAGAGCCTTTTCGGTTTTGGTGGAATCAAGACCGGAATTTAGCATTTTGATCGAGCATGATCTTCTCCGAAGACCGGTTTCCACTTTTCGGGATCATGCTCTAAGGTGTTGTTCGCGAAAGCATTTCGCCCGCGACAACAGTCACGGGCGCGGGCAATTCAACTTTTTCCCGCAAAGGCCGCCTCTTTACACATTTTTTAGTTGAAACAATCACAATTGTGCGGAAAACGGGAACCTCGCCGAATGATTGCAGGTGTCCCGCGCTGGCTCGGGCCGAGCCGCATGTCCAGGACGGACACAATGCTGGCCAGTGACTCAATGCCGAGTTGGAACGCGCTGCCGCGCGCGCCGGGCGGATCAAGAGCCCGATGAGGAGCATGGCAGCATGAGCATTCATCGATACAGCGATATCCTCGTCGTCGACGACAGCGGCGCGGTGCGGGGCGTCGTTTGCAAGCTCCTGACCAAACTCGGATACAAAAGCATCGATGAAGCATCGGAAGGCGCCGTTGCGCTGACAAAAATATCGGAAAAACAATTCGACCTGGTGATTTCAGATTGGAACATGGAACCGATGAACGGCTATGAGCTGCTTGAACGGGTGCGCGCAAACAAGAAATATGAAAAATTGCGCTTCATCATGATGACGGCAGATCGCACGATAGACAAAATCGTCAGAGCGAAGCAGGCGGGGGTGAGCTGCTTTATCAACAAGCCGTTTGGCGCCGAAGAACTGCAGGCCAAGATCATGCAGATCAACAAAGATAATTGACGCCACGCTGTCGCGTACCGGTTCATGCGATATGCGCAACGCATATTTTGTGGTGCCGATCGGGCGTTACACGATCTTTTGGCGCGTCTTAATGTCCTTCGACCGGTCGATGACGTGAGGCTCAACGCGACCGGAGTCACTCACACGCGGCATGTTCCGAGCTTATTAGCGTTCCGTTCATGTCGCACAATCAAGATCTCGTCATCGAAAGCTTGAATGACGCTGTGGAACGTGCTTCGTAGGAGCAACGACCGACGGCGCGCTCGCTGAACCCAGGATGACGGACAAACCCTCTCTTCCGGCGTTGGAGCGCCTGGTTGCAGACCATCGCCACGCCGAAGCGCTGCAGATGGTGCTGAGCATCCTTGGAGCGATCGATCGGCGCAACGGCTGGCTCGACGGTGTGGTGACGAACGCGACCGCTCCCCACGCCAAAGGCGAGGACGCCGCACTCATCTTTGCCACACGCTTTGCCGCCGCTTTCGGACAACTGCTATGCGAGCCGGATTTCAAGTTGACGGCGGATCAGTATGAGCCGCTGCTCATTTATTATCGTTGGACCGAGTTGATCTTTTCGCTGAGCGGATTTCGCACTTCGGACAATTTTCTCTCCTTGATGAGCAAAGATGCGAGCGAAGGCCGGTCGACCTTTCAAGGCGCAAACGTCTTGCGCCTGTTGGCGTTGCTTACCCTGAATTCTTCAATCAATGTCGATTTGGATAAGTTCTGGCGCGCCAGTCGAACCGGCTCGGCCATCGCGTTCTTAAACTACGTCAGTTCCCGCTACGTTTTTTCAGAGCGAGCTTTTGAATTCCGCGAGCGGCTGCTGGAATGGATTCCGGATCGCCTCGGCGAGGTCAATCTCGGCACCGTGACGCTCGCTCGCGTGCCGGAATTCTATATGCATTGCAGTTATGCCTTCACAGATAGGAAGCACGCCATCAAGCGGCCGTTGATGGAGCAAATGCGCCGCGTTTGCCTCGAACAAGGCGTCGTCGAGAACGGCGCTGCGTCCCTGCCGATGAAACGAACCGAGCGCCTCACCGTCGTCGTCATCGGCGAGCAATTTTTTGAGGGTCACGCGACATTTCGCTGTTTCGCACCCGCCGTCAAATCGTTGCGCAAGCGTTTCAATGTGATAGGCGTGGTCTATCCCAAAGCATCGGACGCGCTGGTTGCCGAATACTTCGATGAATGCATTACCATTCCAGGAGGAGATTTTGTCGCGTCGGTGCGTGCCGTGGCTGCCCAAATCGTCGCGCGCAAACCGACGTTGATCTGGTATCTGGGCGTTGGCTTTATCACGCAGGTCATAGCGCTGGCCTCGTTGCGGCTTGCTCCGATCCAATGTGCTTCCATTGGCCACAACGCGAGCACAATGAGTCCGACGATGGATTATTTCATCTTGCCGGAGGACTGGATCGCCTCCCGAGCGTGCTTCTCGGAGGAGGTGGTGGCGTTGCCGAAGGCCGCGATGCCGTTTTCACCGCGATCGCTGCCAAAGCTGCGACGCAAAGCATCCGATGGAAAGGTTCGGGTCGCGATCTGCGCGTCCGCGATGAAGCTCAATCCGCCATTTTTTGACGCTATCGCACGCATCGCCGCCGGCACTGATGCAAATGTGGGCTTTCATCTTTTCGTCGGCTTCGCGTTCGGTCTTGTGTCGTTCGAATTGACTCGCATCGTTCGCGCTAAAATTCCGCGCGCCATGCTGCATCCGCATTCGTCATACGATCACTACATGGAATTGCTGGCGCAATGCGATGTTTTCCTCAGCCCGTTTCCTCATGGCGGCATGACCAGCATCATCGATACGTTTCAGCTTGGCATGCCGGGCGTATGCCTCGATGGTGCAGAACCGCATGCGCACGCCGATGCCGCAATGTTCGCCCGAATCGGCCTTCCGGCGGCACTGACAACCAGTTCGGTCGATCAATACGTCGCCGCCGCAATCAAGCTGGCCACGGATAAGGCTTGGCGTCAGCGCTGCAGTGACATCGTCCGGCACGCCGATCTCGATAAGGCTTTCTTCGGCGGTGATGCTCGTCTATTCAGCAAAGCGATCGAAGACTTGATTTGGATGAATAGGAAGAAAAAGCCGCGCAGCGTTCCGTCGCGTCGCCCGGGCGACACTTAGCGCGACCAATAATTGCGGAGCGGCCGTTCGTTGCACGATCGGACCTTGGACTGCCATTGACCACGATGACGGAAAAACCCTCCCTTCCGGCGTTCGAACGCCTGGTGAACGAACATCGAAACGCCGACGCGTTGCAGATGGCCGTGAGCATTCTTCAGAGCATTGAAGCCAGCTATGGAGGACTCGACGCCGTGACAACGGGGTTAACCCTTGCAGGCGCCAGCGCCAGTATCGAGGACACTGCGGTCGTGTTCGCCACTCGCTTTGCTGCAGCCTACGGGCGCCTGCTGATCGATCCCGGTTTGGAAATTCCGGCGCAGATTTATGAATTTTTGGCTGCGAACCATTACTGGATCGACATCATTTTCTCGCTCAGCGGATTTCGCACTTCGGACAGTTTTATTGCGCTGGTGGCGAAGGACGCGGGCAACGGCCGGCTGGGCTTTGACGGCACGAATGTCTCGCGCCTGTTCAGCCTGCTCAGCACAAACACGTCCGCCGATATCGACTTCGAGCAATTCTGGCGCGTGAGCCGCGTCGCATCGGCGCTGGCATTCCTGAACTACATTGGCTCCCGGTACGTGTTCTCGGAGCGTACCTTCAGGCTTCGCGAGCGACTCTTGGAATGGCTCCCAGGCCGCCTCGGCGAAGTGAAGCTTGGCGGCGCGTCGCTATCGCGCATGCAAAAATTCTATATGAATTGCAGCTATGGCTTTACGGCCAAGAAACATGCCATCAAGCGGCCATTGATGGAGCAAATGCGCCGTGCTTGCCTGGCAGCAGGCGTCGTCGAAGCCGCCGAGACGAGCCCGCCGCCCCGCACCGACCGCGCAACGATCGTCATTGTCGGAGAGCATTTCGCCCAGGCGCACGCTACATTTCGAGCGTTTGCACCCGCCGTTCGGTCGCTGCGCGCGCGCTTCAATCTCGCGGCTATCGTCTATCCCGATCCGAGCGGAAAGCCGGCCGCGGATTATTTTGATGACATCATCGCCATTGGACCGGGAGATTTTTTTCCAGCCGTCCGTGCATTGGCGACCGAAATCGTCAGGCGCAAACCGGCGTTGATCTGGTATCTAGGCGTCGGCATGATTCCGCACGTGATTGCCCTTGCATCACTTCGTCTTGCGCCTATCCAATGCGCTTCGATCGGCCATAATGCCAGCACGATGAGTCCGACGATGGACTATTTCATTCTACCGGAGGACTGGTTTGTTTCACCTGAATACTTATCGGAGAAGGTCCTGGCGTTGCCAAAAACGGCGATGCCGTTTTGGCGCCTTCCGCCAATAACCGTCGGCAAGCGGCGGTCGGACGGCATCATCCGCGTGGCAATCTGCGCCTCGGTGACCAAGCTCAATCCGATCCTGTTCGATGCAATAGCGCGCATCGGCGCAGGCGCCAAAACGGAGTGCGAGTTTCACTTTTTTTCCAACGGCTCCGTCGGTCTTGCTCACTGTGAATTGTCGCGCGTCGTGCGCGCCAAAATCCCGCGCGCCACAGTGCACCCGCAATCATCCTACCAACGCTATATGGAACTGTTGGCGCAATGCGACTTTTTTCTAAGCCCGTTTCCGCACGGCGGGATGACGAGCATCATGGATACATTTGAGCTCGGCATGCCGGGCGTATGCCTGGATGGCGCGGAACCGCACGCTCATGCCGACGCCGCGATCTTCGCCCGAATCAACTTGCCGCCGGAACTGACGACCAGGACGGTGGATCAATACGTGGCCGCCGCGGTCAGACTGATCAATGACCATGACTGGCGAATGCGATGCACCGATATTGTCCGCAAGACCGATCTCAATCAGGCCTTCTATAGCGGCGATAGCGGTCTGTTCTGCGAAGCGATCGAAAATCTGATATGGCCGCAAGAGCGTTAGCGCATGATGATTTTCGTTTGATTCAAGGTCGATCTGCGCTTGCTTTACCTCTGCCCAGCGGGGAGGGAGCACGCCGCGCCAGCACTGCGGCACCAACTTAAAATCATCATGCCCTAGATGCGAAGGATCGGTATTGCGACGAACGCCCGGCGCCGCGGTGCATATTGATGAGCCGGCATTGATGAGCTGCCGGCTCGGCGTGAGGAAGCGACTG
>JASHQI010000318.1 GCA_030037645.1 Xanthobacteraceae bacterium | reverse complement strand
GATCAGCGAATGGAAACCGTGCTGGAGCGTCCAACGCCGGGCTTCGACGGCATTGCCAAAGGTGTTTTGCGCCGAATAGTCGAGGTCGACACAGCAAGCCAGAACGCGATTGTAGTTGACGACCTCATGGGCAATCTCGCCGGTCGTGGTGTCCGGATTGACTCCGGTGATGAGCAGGCGTTTGCCGCGGCCGGAAGCCAGCAGTTGCAGGGCGTCGCTGACACGAGATGTGCCGCCGGTCAAGACGACGATGCCGTCGGCGTTGTGATCGAGCACGACCTGTTCGCTCGGCAGGTGCCAGACGAAAACCGCAAAGCCGAGCAGGAGCGCGGCGCCGCACACCACGACGAGTTTGAGGACGACCGACTTGATGCGCCGAGTCCGAACCGCGGTCCTAAGGCTCACCATGGCTGCGCGCGTCCCCCGCACCAAGTTTTGCTGCGTTGGCCAACAACGGCGTCCGGCCAGCGCAGATCATAGCGACACTAATTAATATTGTGTCCCGATTCCGAAGTTGGTCACAGGTTGCGGCCAACCGTCAGATGAACTTCGGCATCGAAGGGACAACAGCGGTTTCATGCATGCTTTGCCGCTTCTGGGTTTGCAGTCCCCATCCGAGATTGCCGCCGATCATAGGAACTTGAAATCTACTCCACTAGCCAGACGCGTGATCCCGTTCAATCCATGGTTGCCAGAGTGCGGTTGACGGTGTGGCGGGATACCAATGCGGTCACCGCAGCCATCACGACGATCTGGGCAAGGATTGCCAGATAACCCGCAACTCCGATGGACAAGCTGCCAAACAGCATGGCCGCCTCGTAGCCACCGGGACTCCGGGAAAGCCACGCATTGGCGCCTTCGACGAATCCAAAGAGCACAATCGCCGCGCCGCCGCCGATCAGGCCGCCTTTGAAGCCGAGAACGAGAAAATGGCGCTGAAATTGGCTGGCGACAAAACTATCGGTCGCGCCGACGTAATGCAGGACTTCGACGGTCGCCCGGTTCGTCGCCATGGCGCCGCGCGTCGCGAAGGTGACCGAAAGCATGGTCACGGCGACGACCAGGGCCAGTACCGCCAAGCCGCCCGCGACCACCGTCCCCGCCATGGTCCGCATCCGCTCGATCCAGCGCCGATGATCGTCGAGGCTGGCGCTCGGCACGTGTGCCGCGAGCGAGGACCGCAAGGCGCCGATATCCGGCTGGGCGCCGGGCACAAGCTGGACCACGATCATGCGCGGAATGGGTAGCTCGTCGAGTTTGAGACCGGTGCCCAGCCACGGCTCGATCAGCCGCTCGGATTCCTCCTTCGAATAGGCGTGGACATCGGCGATGCCGCGGGTGGCCCGGGCGATCTCGATCGCACTATTCACATCCGCGTCGGTATCGCGGCCGGGGGTGGGGCGAACCTGTATAGTGACTTCACGCCCGACATCCGATTGCCAGTCGCTCGCCGCATTCACCATCAGCATCGCTGCTCCTGTGGTGAGTGAAGCAAGGAAGGTCATGATGGCGACAACGGCGACGAGCGAGCGCCCGGCGATCGAGCCCTTTGGAACGATGGTCGTCCCCGTCCGTGGTACGCGGCCAAGCGCCGGTGCCGGGTCGAGTTCATCCCACGGCTCTCTCATGGCGGCTGCCAGGGGCTCGAGCGGCTCAGTCGTAGACATGGAGGCGACCTTCATGCAGCACTAAACGGCGCGCGTCGTATTCGTCCATCAGGGCGATATCGTGAGTGGCGATGACGACGCAGGTCCCGGACTTATTCAACTCGATGAACAGCCGCAGCAGCCGCTGACCGAGATTTGGGTCGACATTGCCGGTCGGCTCATCGGCGAGCAGAAGCTGCGGACGCGCGATCACGGCGCGCGCGATGGCGGCGCGCTGCTTTTCACCGCCGGAAAGCACCGGAGGCAGCGCACCCATGCGCTCGCCGAGTCCCACCCATTGCAGCAGTTCGACGACTTCGGCTCGGTATTCTGCCTCGTCCTTGCCGAGCACGCGCAGCGGAAGCGCCACGTTCTCATACGTGGTCATATGGTCGAGCAGGCGAAAGTCCTGGAACACGATGCCGATCCGGCGTCGTAGCGTTGAGCGGCCATCCTTGCTGAGGATTGCGGTATCCCGGTCGAACATCGTGATCAGGCCGCGGGTCGGCCGCAACGACAGGAACAACATGCGCAGTAGTGAAGTTTTACCCGCCCCGGACGGCCCCGTGAGAAATTGGAACGAATTGCTATCGATGCGGAAGCTGAGGTCGCGCAGGATCTCCGGGCCTAGCCCGTAGCGCAAGCCGACATTCTCGAATCGGATCACGCCATCCTCCGCAATGTCTGCCACGCCGGGCTGGCGCCCACCCTGCCTGTCGCACCGGATCGCCACCCGATTCGCCGTTAAGGCAAACTTAACACTAAGCCCGCCGGAACCGGGCTCTTTTGGCGCTTGGTTTCCAATCCGTTAACGGATGGCCTGATAGGGTCGCCTGGAAGAGGCCGCGCTCCTGATTCGCCAATGCTGATCGTTTGCCCGTCCTGCGCTACATCTTACAACCTCGATCTGGCAAGCCTGCCGCCGAACGGTCGCAAGGTGCGCTGCGTGCGCTGCCGCACTGTCTGGCATGCGCGGCCGAACCAGCGGGAAAGGCTGTTGGCGGCTGCCGCAGCCATTGCGCCTGATGGCGACCCGGTGCCGGACCCGGCCTTCGCGCCACTGCAGCCTGACGATCATCCGGGCAATACGGTGAGCGAAGCGCAAGCGCCAGTTCATCAGGCTCATGAGGCAGCGTCGGACCAGCCCGGCCTTGTGCCTGCTGCCGCGCAGAATGTCAGTGCCGGCGACGCACCAGGCGATCACGGCGCGACGCAAGCTCCACCCATCGCGCCTATCGAGCTTGCCGATGGGCCGCCGATCGACGCCGGCGCGGATGGGCAGCACGAAGACATCGAGACCTACGCGGCGCGACACCAACCGCTCATCCACCGGCGCAGATCATGGCATTGGCCGCTGTCGCAGCTTCAGAGCGCGATTGTGGCGTTGCTCATCGTCGAAGCCGCGCTGATCGCGTGGCGCAACGATGTCGTACGCGTCTTGCCGCAAACTGCCTCGTTCTATGCGATGATCGGACTGGGCGTGAATCTGCGCGGCCTCGCCTTCGAGGGTCTGACAACGGCCACGGAACAGCGCGAGGGCGTGCCCGTCCTCGTCGTGGAAGGAAGCATCGTCAACGACACCAGCCAGACCGCGTACGTGCCGCCGCTCAGATTGGCGGCGCGCAACGCCGCCGGTGAGGAAATCTATTCCTGGACCGCGGCAGCGCCGCGGCAGACTCTACCATCGGGGCAGACCGTCGCGTTTCGGACCCGCCTTGCCTCGCCGCCATCGGAGATCCGCGACGTGTTGGTGCGCTTTGCCACGCGGCGCGACATGCTTGCCGCCACACCCTGACGGTCATGGCCCGCATTCTCATCGCCGAAGACGAGGACGCGTTGTGCGCCATGTGCGCGCGCGCTCTCTCCATGGACGGCCACGATGTCAAGACCGCATGCGACGGCAGCGACGCGCTCGAAGTGCTCACTCGCGAGGACGGGCGCTTCGACGTTCTGCTCACCGATGTCCGCATGCCCATTATGGACGGGATTGCGTTGGCGCTCGCCGTAGCACGTGATTTCTCCCACTTGGCGATTGTGCTCATGACCGCCTACGCCGATCAGCGTGAGCGCGCCCACGGCCTCGACGCCCTCATTCAGGACGTGATCACCAAGCCCTTCACGGTCGCGGCGTTGCGCGATGCCGTGAATACGGCATTGGCGGTCAAGGCGCGCGCCTGAACGACCGATCAGCTATCGTCGGTCACGGCATAGGGTCGCGGCAGCGGCTCGACCGGCAGGTCGGCGTGCAAGCGACCGAAATCCGGCGCCGGTGAATCCTGCCCGATGTCGACGATGCCGCGACGGATGGCGCGGGTGCGCGCGAAGTGATCGAACAAGGCCTGGCCATCGCCACGACGAATCGCGCGGGTCAGTTTCGACAGGTCTTCATTGAAAGTGCCGAGCATTTCGAGGACGGCGTCCTTGTTGGCAAGGAATACGTCGCGCCACATGGTCGGATCGGACGCGGCGATGCGGGTGAAATCGCGGAAACCGCCGGCGGAGAATTTGAGCACTTCGGAGCGCGTCACCTCGGCAAGCTCGTCGGCAGTGCCGACGATCGTATAGGCAATAAGGTGCGGCAGGTGGCTTGTTATGGCCAGCACCAGGTCGTGATGTTCCGGCGGCATGCGCTCGACCTCGGCGCCGAGCGCTCGCCAGAACGCGGCGAGCCGCTCGACGGCGCCGGGATCGGTCCACGCGGGCGGCGTGAGAATGCACCAACGGCCGACGAACAATTCGGCGAAGCCGGCATCGGGGCCGGAATGCTCGGTCCCGGCGACCGGATGGGCCGGCACGAAATGCACGCCTTTTGGCAGATGCGGAGCCATGTCGCGGACGATGACGGCCTTGACCGAGCCGACATCGGAGACGATCGCGCCCGGCGCCAGATGCGGCCCGATTTCCGCGGCCACTGCGCCGCAAGCGCCGACCGGAATGCAAACGATGACGAGGTCGGCGCCGGCCACGGCGGCCGCATTGCTCTCGACCACCCGGTCGGCGAGCCCGAGCTCGGCGACGCGGCGGCGCGTTGCGGCGGAGCGCGCGGTCGCCACGATCTCGCGCACGGCGCCTTGCGCGCGCGCCGCGCGCGCGATCGAGGAGCCGATCAGGCCGACGCCGATCAAAGCAAGGCGGTTGAACAGGGGTGCAGCCTTGGTCACAGCATCACGCCGGTTTTGCCAAAAAATCCTTCAGCGCCGCGACGACGAGGCGGTTGGCCTCCTCGGTGCCGATGGAGAGGCGCAGCGCATTGGGCAGCTTATACGCTGCGACATAGCGCAGGATGAGCCCGCGCGCGGTCAAGAATGCGTCGGCGTCCTTGGCGGTGCGCCCCTTTGTTTCGGGAAAGTGGATCAAAACAAAATTTGCAACGCTCGGCGTGACCTTCAAACCGAGCTTGCCGATCTCCTGCGTCAGCCAGGCGAGCCAGCGCGTATTATGCTGGCGCGAGCGCTCCTGGTGCTCGACGTCTTCGATCGCAGCAATGCCGGCGGCAATCGCCGCGCCGCTGACATTGAACGGACCGCGGATGCGATTGACGGCATCGACAATGTGAGCTGGCGCGAACATCCAGCCGAGCCGCAAATTGGCCAAGCCGTGGATTTTCGAAAATGTGCGGCACATCACGACGTTGTCGGAGGTGGCGACCAGCTCGATGCCGGACTCGTAATCGTTGCGTTTGACATATTCGGCATAGGCGGCGTCGAGGACAAGCAGCACATCAGGCGGCAGACCGCGGTGTAGCCGCTTGACCTCGTCGAACGACAGGCAGGTGCCGGTCGGGTTGTTGGGATTGGCGAGAAAGACGACCTTGGTCTTCTTCGTCACCGCTTTCAGGATGGCGTCGACATTGGCGGTGTAGTCGGTTTCCGGGACCGCAATCGGTCGCGCGCCGGTGCCGAGCGTGACGATCGGATAGATCAGAAAGCCGTGCGTGGTGTGGATCGCCTCGTCGCCGTCGGTGAGGTAGGCGTAGGCGAGCAAATGCAACAAATCGTCCGAGCCTGCCCCGCAAACGATGCGGTCGGGATCGAGGCCGAAGACGCGGCCGATCGCCTCGCGCAATTCGCTGGCCGAGCCATCCGGATAATCCTCGAGGCTGTCGGCGGCCGACTTATAGGCCGCGACGACGCGCGGGCTCGGCCCGAGCGGCGTTTCGTTCGACGACAGCTTGAATATCTTGGCCACGCCCGGCGCGCTGCTCTTGCCGGGCACATAGGCCGCGATATCGAGCACGCCGGGCCGCGGCTGGGGACGCGTTGCCGTCATTATCCTCTTCCTTCGTCCGCCCCCGCGCGCGGGGGCGGAAGGTTACGGTTTATCGGTCACCGTATAGCGGGTCGCGTGACTGCCGACGAGGGCCGTGGAGCGGATCGAGGCGCCGATTCCGACCAGGGCGTCGGCGACGGTCTTGATGCCGCCGCGTTCGACCGAGACCAGTAAGGCGGCGCCATCGAACGCCCGATCCGGCACCGCAATCACATCGGCAAGCGCCGCCAGGGTATTGACCGACGTCCCCCGCCAGCCGGAGACCCGCATGCTCCAGACCTCGGTCTCGGTGACCATCGCGTCGGCGGCGACCCGGGAGATGACGAAGGCCGGCATGGCGGCAGGATGATCGGCGCGCTCGACGAAAGGCAGCCGGGCGATGATTTTCGGCGCAGTGTCGAATTCGAGCGCCGCCCACCACGGACCGCCGCCGGTGATGGCGAAGGCGGGCACCAGCCCCAGATCGCCCTTCGAACGCGACACGGTCTCGACCACGCTGGCCGCGCCCATATGCGGCACGAACGGCACAGTGAAGCCGAAGTGGAAGCGCGCGGAGTCGCGCATCAGCGCGTCGCCGGCCGACAGGTCCGCATGCACCGCGAACGGCGCCTGCACATAGGTGAAGGTCGAAATGATGACGCGCCAAATGCTTTCGGCCGTGTCGAGCGGCAGGTTGCCGCGATGGCGCTGCACCAGCCGGCGCATCATGTCGGCTTCGCGCGCCGGACGGAAAGCAGAGCCGGTTTCTTGCGTTTTTTTCACGGCGATCAGGCGGTCAATGGTCTCGCCGCGCTCCATCAAAAGTCGATGCATCGCCTCATCGATGCGATCGATCTCGAGGCGCAGATCGCTGAGGGACGGTTCTTTGCGACGCGGTGGTTTCGGCATGGCCTGACTCGATGATGCGTTCGATTGATAGGTGCCGTTGAGGCCGAAATCAAAGAAAACATTGACTCCTGGCGCAAGGTGCCTATTACGCCGCTTCGACGGCCTTAACCGCGGTCAGCGCCGCCGCGAGGCCGCTGGTACGGTGGATTTGAAGTTCTTATGATTGCGATTGGCAAATGGCATAGGAACTTCAAATTCAAAATCGCACTGAATAGTACCTTTACCAGTGTCCTTTGATACCGAACACCGCATCAACGTCTGCCGCCAGCGTCCGTAAACTTCGGTGTCGGGACACCAGCCGGGAAGCACGATGTCGGAGGCCAGCGCCACGCTCGATCTCGCCGATCGCACACGCGAAGCGGATCACCCGCATTCGCTGGTCGTGCGCTTTTCGCCGAATAATCCGCTGCGCCTGGATGCCGGCGTCGATTTCGGCCCGCTGCAGATCGGCTACCAGACCTACGGCTCGCTGAACGCTAAACGCAGCAACGCCGTCCTGCTCTGCCATGCGCTGACCGGCGATCAGCATGCCGTCAACAACCATCCGGTGACCGGCAAGCCGGGCTGGTGGGAGACCATGGTCGGCCCCGGCAAGCCGATCGACACCGGGCGCTATTTCGTCATTTGTCCCAATGTCGTCGGCGGCTGCATGGGGTCATCCGGCCCCGCCTCGACCAATCCGGCGACCGGCATGCCGTGGGGCCTCGACTTTCCGGTCATCACCGTGCGCGACATGGTGCGTGCCCAGGCCATGTTGCTCGATCATCTCGGCATCGATTCATTGTTTGCGGTGGCCGGCGGCTCGATGGGCGGCATGCAAGTGCTGCAATGGGCGGCGAGCTATCCGGAGCGCGTGTTTACGGCGCTGCCGATCGCGGCCGCGACGCGGCACTCGGCGCAGAACATCGCGTTTCACGAGGTCGGACGCCAGGCGGTGATGGCCGATCCGGATTGGCGCGGCGGACGCTATTTCGCCGAAGGCACCAATCCGCGGCGCGGGCTCGCCGTCGCGCGCATGGGCGCGCACATCACCTATCTGTCCGACGCCGCGTTGCACCGAAAGTTCGGCCGCCGTTTCCAGAATCGCGACAATCCGACCTTCTCGTTCGACGCTGACTTTCAGGTCGAGTCCTATCTGCGTCACCAGGGCATCACCTTCGTCGAGCGCTTCGATGCCAATTCCTATCTCTATCTCACCCGCGCGATGGATTACTTCGATCTCGCGGGCGACTATGATGGCGTGGTGGCAAATGGGTTCCGCGATACGCCGACTCGTTTTTGCGTGATCTCGTTCACCAGCGACTGGTTGTTCCCGACCTCGGAGTCGCGCGCCATCGTGCATGCGCTCAATGCGGCGGGCGCGCGCGTTTCGTTTGCCGAGATCACGACCGACAAGGGCCACGACGCCTTTTTGCTTGACGAGCCGGAACTATTCGCGATCGTGCGTGGATTTCTAGAAGGCGCTGAAAAGGCGCGCGACCTGTAGCAGGCGAGAGGCCAGTCATGCTGCAGCGAAAGACTTTCCACTTTACCTCTCCGCGGAGCGGGAGGTCGGCGCGGTGCGAACCGCCGCACCGGGGCGCGCTGGAGTGAACTCATGCTGACGCGACTGTCGCACGATCTCACCATGGCGGAAGCGGCGCGCGGGCCGGGCGGTTCGCGTGTCGACCTGCTGGTCGTTGCGGATATGGTGGAGCGCGGCGCGCGCGTGCTCGACGTCGGCTGCGGCGACGGTGAGCTGTTGCGGCTTTTAGAGACGCGTGGCGTCGACGGCCGCGGCATCGAGCTGTCCCGCGAGGGCGTGAATGAGTGCGTTGCCAAGGGTCTTGCCGTGGTCCAGGGCGACGCCGACACCGACCTCGAAGATTATCCCGACGACGCCTTCGATTTCGTCATCCTGTCGCAGACGCTGCAGGCGACGCGCCGGCCGCGCCTCGTGCTTGAGCACATGCTGCGCATCGGCCGCCATGCCATCGTGTCGTTCCCCAACTTCGGCCACTGGAGAATCCGCCTGCAAATCTTTTTCGGCGGCCACATGCCGCACACCGACAATCTGCCCTACGCCTGGTACGAGACGCCGAATATCCACTTCTGCAGCATCAAGGACTTCCGCCAGCTCTGTCGTGTCGCCGGAGCCACGATGGACGAGGCGGTGGCGCTCAACGCCTGGGGTCGGCAGATGCGGCTGAAGATGCCGTGGTGGTTCTGGAACCTGTTCGGCGAGCAGGCGGTGTTTTTGCTGAGCCGACGGAGCTGAAAGTGGACCGCGGCAGTCTCGTTTTCAATCGCCCTGACCCGGCTGCGGAGAAAAATATTGATCAAACTTGCCGGCAACGCCGTCGAATTCCTTGGCGTCGGCAGGCGGCTCGCGTTTGACGGTGATGTTGGGCCACACCGAGGCGTATTCGGCGTTCAGCTTGAGCCAGCTCTCAAGGCCCGGCTGCGAATCGGGAAAGATGGCGTTCGCCGGGCATTCCGGCTCGCACACGCCGCAGTCGATGCATTCGTCCGGATGGATGACCAGCATATTGTCGCCGTCGTAGAAGCAATCCACCGGACAGACTTCCACGCAATCCATGTATTTGCACCGAATGCAATTGTCGGTGACGACAAACGTCATGGTGCGGCCCGCGGTGGATTTTCGGCGACGCCGATCGGCCATGGCCGATCGGGCCGATAGAACACGGCGAGCTTGAGGCTCTCGGCAATGCGCCTTGCCTTGGTGGTAAATGCCGCGGCGATCGTCGCGTCGAATAATTCGCCGCAGGTTTGTTCAAACAAGGCGAGCCAGCGATCGAATAATTGCAGCTCGATGCCTGCGACGTGCTGGTGTACGGCCACCGGGTTGCCTTTGTAACGACCGCTGGTGAGCATCACCGACGACCAGAAATCGCACATCTTGGCGAGATGTTGATCCCAGTTGCCGCCAATAGCGCGCTCGAAGATCGGGCCAAGCTCCGGGTCGGCGCGAACTTTGCCATAAAACGCACCGACCAGGCGCCGGATGGCGCCTTCCGTGATCTGATCCGTTGTCACTGCGCGCTCCATGACGCCGCCAACGCGGGGTCGATTTGCATTAAAGTTGTATTCACAATACTAATTTTAACGACGCTTGCGCCATAAAGCAATATCGGGAATACTTCTTTTTCTGCGAACCCGAACGAAGGAACGCCCCCTTGCGCCTGACCGTCTATACCGACTATGCGCTGCGCCTCCTGATGTACCTCGCGCTCAAGGACGATGCGCTGGCGACCGTTTCGGAGATTGCCGCGAGCTACAAAATTTCGCGCAATCATCTCATGAAGGTCGCCTACGAGCTGGGCGCCGCCGGCTATGTCGAGACGGTCCGCGGCCGTGGTGGCGGCCTGCGACTGGCGAAGCCTACCGAAGCGATTCGTCTGGGCGACGTCGTGCGCCGCACCGAACCCGATATGGCGCTGGTGACCTGTTTTGAGCCGATCGCGGCGCCGTGCGCCATCAAGCGGTGCTGTGTGCTGCGCGATGCCTTGGAACGCGCCTATGTCGCCTTCATTGGGGTGTTGGACGACTATTCGCTCGCCGACTTGGTGCGGCCGCGAAGCCGGCTGAGAACCATGCTCGCCATCCCCGCGGTCCGCAATGCGGGCAGGGAATCCCATGTCTCATGACGCCGACCAACGCGATCAGGACGGCGGTGCGTTGCGCGCGCGCGTGGCGGAGGCGATGTTCAACGCCGCGGCGGATGCAATCGTCGTCTGCGACCGCGACGGTGTCATTCGTTTGTGGAATCCCGGCGCCGCACGCATTTTCGGTTTCGAGGCGGTGGAGGCGGTCGGCCGCTCGCTCGACATCATCATTCCCGAGCGGCTGCAGGCAAGGCACTGGGAAGGCTTTCATCAGATGATGAAGAGCGGCCGCAGCCGGTACGCGCAGGGGCATCTGCTGTCGGTCCCCGGCCGCCGCAAGGACGGCTCGCAGGTCTCGATCGAATTCACGGTGGTGACGCTCCAGGACGACCAGGGCAGGGTCACCGATATCGTCGCGACCATGCGGGACGTCACCGCGCGCTTTGAAGAGATGAAGGCGTTGCGCAAGCAGCTGCGCGAGAGCGCGCCGGGCTAGAGCTCGAGCCCGAATGAGTCTGGAGCAGACTTGATCCGGCGTGCAATCCGGTTTCCGGACGGGATCATGCTCGTGCAAAATGCACAGCCGGTCTCGGCACTGGCCTCGGTCTCCATTATCATCTATGAGAGCGCGCCGCCGGCATCCGTGTGCCCGTATTGCGCGTGGCTGGCGCGGGCCCGTAGCTCAATGGTCAGAGCTAGCGGCTCATAACCGCTTGGTTGGAGGTTCGAGTCCTCCCGGGCCCACCATGTAGTCGTGGAGACGTTGCAGGGACTTTACAGCCGGCGTTCGAGGGCAACGTCATAAAATAATGATTTGGTTGATTTCTCCGCATGTAAACGAGCTAAACTGCGACATCGCTTCCCTGAGCACGGTCAGGTATTTTAGTGTAGGCTCACGCAGAACTGCCAGCGGACCATACCGACAATCCGTGAAATCAAAGGCAGCGGCCGAACGTGCGGCAGGCGTGCAATCAACAGAACTCACCGTCGCAGGAATCTGACGGCAATATCCAGAATCCAGAGGAAGCGCCATGACGACCAAAAAAATGGCATTGATCACTATCGTGACGGCCAGCTTCGCTGCGATGATCGTCGCCGCGCCGCGGCCGGCTTGGGCAGCCGATCCGATCAAGATCGGCATCTTGCTGCCACTGTCGGGCAATTTTGCCGAGAACGGCCAGCAAACTCTGACCGGCCTGAAAATGTATTTCGACGAGGTTGGTAACAAAGCCGGCGACCGCCCACTCACGTTAATCGTCGAAGATACCCAGGGTAAGCCTGACGTGGCCGTCACCAAGGCGCGGAAACTGGTGCAAGGCGACGGCGTCGCGGTGCTGACCGGTGTCGTCACATCCGGAGAAGCGATCGCAGTCAATGCATTTTCGCGCGACAACAAGGTTCCGCTGGTATTGTCGGGAGACGCCGGCGCCGACGAACTGACGATGCCCGGCCCGCTCGCCAATCCCTATCTTGTGCGCACCTCGCAAAATGGCCGCTCGGTCGCGTCCGCGGCGGCCGATTGGGCGTACCACAAGGGCTGGCGTAAGGTCGCGACGGTCGGGTCCGATTACGCCGGCGGCGTTGACGTGAATTTCGCCTTCGCCCAGGCGTTCTGCAAACTCGGGGGCAAGGTCATCCAAGCCGAGTGGCCGCCGATCGGCACGGCCGATTTCGGCCCTTATCTCACCAATCTCGACCGCACCGCCGATGCCGTTGTGACGTTCGAGCCTGGCGCCGATGGGCTGCGGTTGGCGCGCCAATATTCCGAATTTGGCCTCAAGGGCAAACTCCCGGTCATGGACATCTACGGCGGGCTCGTCTTCGAATCGAACCTGCCGCAGCTCGGCGACGCCACGCTCGGCTTCTATTCGAGCCTGTTCTACACGCCGATGCTCAAGACACCCGAGAATGAGCGCTTCGTCGCCGAATTCCAAAAACGGATGAATCAGCTTCCCGCCAACGAGGGGCCGAACGGCTATGTCGGCGCGCACGCGGTCGTCGATGCGATCAAGGCGGTCAATGGCGACCTCTCGGACACCATGAAGTTCATCGCCGCGCTCAAAGCCGTCAAGTTCGATTCGCCCAAGGGCGAAATCTCGCTCGATAAATACGGTCAGGTGATCCAGACCATGTATATCCGCGAGGTGCAGATGGTGAATGGTCAGCCGGCGAACGTTCCGATCGCCTCTTATCCGCACGTCGATCAGTTCTGGCCCTATACCGAGGCCGAGTTCGAGTCGTTCAAATACACCTACAAGGATTCCAAGAACTCGCTGACCGATTGCGCCAGGCTGCTGGCCAAGAAGTAGGGCGTGTGTTGCCGCCCGCCACCTGCCATTCGCGGGCGGCGGGCGTTGATCGCCACAGACGGGCCGCGCAATGACGTGGGTCATTCACATCCTTAACGGCATCGCGTTCGGGATGTTGCTGTTCCTGCTCGCGGCGGGACTTTCGCTGATCTACGGGCTGATGAAGATTCTCAATCTGACGCACGGCTCGTTCTATCTCGTCGGCGGCTATATCGGCCTCACCGTGATGCAGCGCACCGGCAGCTTCGTTCTTGCGCTCGTTGTCGCCGTCGCCGCCGTTGCGCTTGTTGGCGCCGCGATCGAACGGTTCTTTTTGCGCCGATTCCATCTCGACGAGCTGCCGCAGACCCTGTTGACCTTTGGTTTCCTGTTCATCTTCGCCGACCTGTCGCTGTGGATCTGGGGTGGTAACCCGCTGATGCTCAACATGCCGGAGATTTTCCAGCACTCCATGCCGATGGGCTATTACGCCTATCCGGTCTACCGGCTGTTTCTGATCGCGATCGGCCTCGTCGTCGCCGGCGGGTTATGGTGGTTTCAGGAGCACACGCGAATTGGCACCATGTTGCGCGCCGGCGTTGACGACGCCGAGATTGCGCGCGCCCTTGGCATCAACGTCTCGCTGTTATTCACTCTGATCTTCGCAGTTGGCGCCGGGCTCGCTGCTCTTGCCGGCGTTCTGGCTGGGCCGGTGCTCAGCCTTTACCCCGGAGCCGACTTCGAGGTGCTGATCTTCGCGTTCGTCGTGGTCATCGTCGGCGGACTCGGCAGCCTCAGGGGAGCGCTCGCCGGCGCGCTGCTCATCGGCATTCTCGACGATTTCGGCAAGGCTTTCTTTCCAGAATTTGCGCTCTTCACCGTGTTTGTGCCGATGGCCGTTATTCTCGTGATTCGGCCGACCGGCCTGTTCGGTCGCCGATGACGGCACGCGCCTGGACAATCATTGGCTGCTTCGCAGTGCTGGCGCTCCTGTTCATGCTGCCCGAAGTGCTGCGTCCCTACTATCTCGCGCTTGTGACCAAGATGCTGATCTTCGCCTTGTTCGCGATGAGCCTCGATTTGCTGCTTGGCTACACGGGTCTCGCCTCGCTCGGACACGCCGCCTATTTCGGCGTGGCGGCTTATACGATCGCGCTCTTGATCGTGCGCGCGGGTGTGGACAGCGGGCTCGCCTTTCCGGTTGCTCTTGTCGCCGCCGCTGCAACCGGCGCACTGTTCGCGCCGCTCGCGCTCAGGGCCCGCGGCAGCTATTTCCTGATGATCACGTTTGCTCTCGCCCAGGTGGTTTGGAGCGTGGCGTTTGGCTGGCGCTCTCTCACAAACGGCGACGACGGCATACCCGACGTCGTGCGTCCCGATTTCGGCTGGTCGCTCGATAGCACGACGTCTTTCTATTATTTCGTGCTGGCGATCGTCGGTCTTGCAACGCTGTTGCTCGTCGCGATCGTGGGCTCACCGTTCGGCCGCGCGCTGCGCGGTATTCGCGAAAGCGAGTCTCGTATGCAGGCGCTTGGCTACAATGTGTGGCGCTATCAATATGTGGCGTTCGTGTTGGCCGCGGCTTTTGCCGGAATCGCAGGCGCCCTTTACGCTTATTACAATCGATTCGTCGGCCCTGAATATTTGTATGTGGTTCAGTCGGCTGAGGCACTGATCATGGTCATACTGGGCGGCGCTGGCACCCTGATCGGTCCCGCCATCGGCGCCGGCCTTATCGTGTTTCTGGAGGATTTTGTCAGCTCAATGACGGCGCATTGGGTTCTCGTCCTCGGTATCATCTACGTGCTGGTCACGCTGTTTGCGCCACGTGGCTTGATCGGACTGGTCGACCAACTTCGGCAGCGCCGCGTCAAACCATGACTGCACTTGCTGTCGAAAACGTTTCCAAGAATTTTGGCGGTGTGTCTGCACTGGCCAACATCTCGCTCAACGTGAGCCGGGGCGAGCGTCGGATTCTTCTGGGCCCCAATGGCGCCGGCAAGACGACCCTGTTTCACACCATCTCGGGTGCGGTCACGCCGTCGGGGGGCCGCATCACTCTGTTCGGGATTGACATCACACGGCTGCGACCCGACCGGCGCGCACGGCTAGGCCTCGCGCGCACGTTCCAGATCACCAATTTGTTTCCGCGGCTCACCGTGCTCGACAGCATGTTGCTCGCGCTCGGCGGCGCAAGTGGGCACAGTTTGCAGTTGATTGGATCGCCGTCGGGTTACCGAAGCGAATACGACAAGGCCCACCAGCTTTTGGAGCAATGGGACCTCGTCGGCACGGCGCGGCGTGTTGTGCGTACGCTTTCCTATGGCGAGCAGCGTCAACTCGAGATCGCGCTTGCCCTGGCCGGCCAGCCGCGGCTTTTGTTGCTCGACGAACCCACTGCCGGATTGTCGCCGGCGGAAACCCGCCGCGTCGTCTCGATGGTGCACGCCCTGCCGCGCGACATGACGATCCTCATGATCGAGCACGACATGGACGTCGCTTTCGAGCTTGCCGATCGGATCGCCGTCATGCATCAGGGTCGGCTGATCGCCGAAGGCGACCAGGCTGCGATCCGGGCCAACAAGCAGGTGACCGATATTTATCTCGGAGCGGACTGATTGCCGTGTTGAAGGTCGAGGACGTCCACACCTATTACGGCGCGAGCCACATTCTGCAGGGCATTTCACTCGCCATTGAACCAGGCGAGGTGGTCGCGGTCATCGGGCGCAACGGCGTCGGCAAGACGACGCTGGTGCGCTCGATCGTCGGGCTCACCCCGGCGCGGCGCGGACGGATCCTGTTCAAGGACATCGAGATTACCCGCATGCCGGCGCACCGCATCGCGCAGCTCGGCGTCGGGCTTGTGCCACAAGGCCGGCGCATCTTTTCTTCGCTGTCCGTGCGTGAGCATTTGCAGGTCACGGCGCGCCGCCGCGGCACCGCACGCTGGACGCTGGAGCGGATGATCGCGTTGTTTCCCAACCTCGCCGAGCGTCTCAGCCAGACTGCGAACAGGCTGAGCGGAGGAGAGCAGCAGATGCTTGCAGCCGGCCGCGCGCTGGTCGGCAATCCGGATCTGCTGTTGATGGATGAGCCGACCGAGGGACTGGCGCCGCTTATGGTGCGCGAGCTTGGCCGGCTGGTCGCAACCTTGAAGGAAACCGGCGCCTCGATCCTGCTTGTGGAACAGCAGCTTGCCTTCGTGCTCCGCCATGCCGATCGCATCTACATTCTCAGCAAAGGACAAATTGTACATCATTGCCGCCCCGCCGAGCTCGCCGAAGATCGCGAAACAAAATCGCGGTTTCTCGGCGTGTAGAGCCCTCGGCCATGACGAGCTGGAGTTGGGCTCCGCAGCATGCGACAATCCCAGGGCGTCAGCGTGGTTCGCCGGCGAGCGCTTGCTGCAGCCGCGTCAAGCGCTCGAGCGCGGTGGGCTGCAGCGGACCTTTTTCAACCGCGGCGAGCGCATCCTCGAACTGTTGCGGCGTCGCCATACCCACCAGGATGGTCCCGATCGCGGGATGCGAGATCGCAAACCGCGTGGCGGCTTCGGTCAGGCTCGCGGCAAACCCCTCCTTGACCAGCGGCAACAGACGGCGGGCGCGCGAGACATCGGCATCATAGCTCATAGCCGAACCGATCGGCTCAGGCGGCGGGCTCGCAATCGGATGACGCTCGGTCGATCCAGATAGCGCGCCGCCGGCCAGCACGCGGATCCCGATAACACCGACGCCGGCGGCTGCCGTATGATCGAACAGGCGTCCATAATCCTGCGCGGGATAATCGGTTGGCAGCGCAACTGCCGCGGACGGATTGAGCAGGTTGTAGACGACCTGAGCGCTATCGAAGCTACGCGCGTCGATCACTTGATGGAGCGCGGTGGTGTCGCCGATCGCGGTAAGCCCGAGAAAGCGTGTCTTGCCTTGCTGGCGCAGGCGCTCGAATGCCGGCACGACCTCACCGAGTACCTGTTGGACGCTGAGCGCTTCCCCGCCACCGCCCACGGTGATCGCGTTGTGGAGATGGAAGATATCGATGCGATCGCGGCGCAGTCGCGCGAGGCTGCCTTCGAGCGATGTCGTCACCGCATCGGTAATCGCGCCGAACTTGGCGCTCGGTAGTCGGACCTTGGTGCCGACGACCACATTGGCGGGCTTGAGGTTTTGCAGAACGCGGCCGAGATTTTTTTCCGATTCGCCGTTGCCGTATTGGACCGCGGTGTCAAAATAATTGACGCCGACGGCGATGGCGCGAGCGATCGTGCGCTCCTGGTCGCGCGGATCGCCGCGCACCATGAGCCCGCCGACAGCGCCGCAGCCGAAGCCCAGCAACGAAATGCGCATTCCAGTGCGGCCGAACACCCGCATTTCCATCGTCGTTCCTCCATCCCCCGCCACAGCCCCCAATGTACGGCGTCGAGACCGTCTTCGGGTCTGACTGCGTCGTCGGGCCTGGAGTCGTATCGAACTCCGAGTGCGGGTCACAAGTCACTGACCAACGGCTGCCGTCCTCCAACCAAGCAAGAACAGATGGTAAGCGGCGGTACTCACTCGATCTTTACGTTCGCCTGCTTGATGACCTCGCGCCATTTGGCCGAATCCTTTTTTAGGTATTCAGCAAAGGCGTCGAGCGGCCCGGGCACCGGCTGCACCGCAAAGCGCTCAAGATACTTCTTCTGGAATTCGGGATCGCTGACGATCTTTTGCACGTCGGTGTTGACCTTCCTGATGATGTCGGTAGGTGTGCCCGCCGCAGCAAACAGCCCGAACGAGACGCTTGCCTCGTATCCCGGAACGGTTTCGGCAATGGTCGGCACGTCGGGAAATTGCGGCATGCGCTTTTCGCTGGCGAAGGCCAGCATTTTGAGCTTTCCAGCCTTCACCGTGCTCAGTGCCACCGATGGCCCCATGATCACCGCGTTGATGTGCCCGGCGATCACATCGGTCAGCGCCGGCGCAGCGCCGCGATAGTGCACCACTGTCACCTTGATGCCGGCGAGATTTTCCAGTTCCAGCGCGGCGATATGCAGTGCAGTGCCGACGCCGGCGCTGCCAAACGTCAGGATACCAGGCTCCTTCTTGGCAAGCGCGATCAGGTCGCTCACGGAATTCACCGGCAGCGACGGATTGACCAAGAGCGCCGCCGGAATGGTGCCGTAGCCTACGACTGGAACGAAGTCGGTCTGCGCATCGTAGGACAGCTTATCTTTCGCATAGAGATACGGCTGGGTGGTGTAGAAGCCGGTCTCCGAAGCGAGCAGCGTGTACCCGTCGCGCTCGGCCCGCAGCACGGCCTGCGCCGCGATCTCATATCCGGCACCGCCCTTGTTTTCGACGATGACGCTGTGCTGCCACATTTCCGACAGCCGCTGAGCAACGGCGCGGGTCAGCACGTCAGTCAGTGCGCCGGCCGCCGAGGTCACCACAATGGTCACGTTGCGGTCCGGATAGGTCGGTGCAGCCTGTGTCGATGCGGCCGTGCTCGCGAGCAGGCAGGCGAGCAGAAACACGCGGCTGAGCAGGGCTTTCATCGCTCCCTCCAATTTTGTGGTTCTCGTCGTTTTCGTTGCGCCGGGACATAGGGTAGCACGGCAGCGGACGACCGAGGCCAGCGTTAAGTTGCCCCGTCATCAGAAGTCGGTTCAGGTCAAAACCGGTGGTCTTCCATCCAACGCTTGGGGTGAACCTGAATCGGATCACATAAAGGCCGGCTGCGTCGATCAGACTAACGAGACGGCGGGGCCAGGGTGCGCGCCGAATATTTGAGCCGTGAATTTGCAGACGTACAGATTAACTCGTGAATCTAAAATGATGCCGGAATGGTCACGGATCGCGCAGGGCTGAAGGGCAGTGGTCCGATGTCTAACATTCGCATCCAGGTTCGGCAGGCTCTCATGCGAATGTTAGAATCAAAGGACCACTAGCAAGTATAAGTGGCTAGCGGAGCTTTGGATTTGACATTCGCTTCACGGGCAAGCGGCACGGGGGTAGCGAATGTCAAATCCGCACCACGAGGTCACTCGCCGACGATGGATTTCAATTGCGCGACCACTGCAGGCGGGGCCTCGAACATGGTATCGACCGCCTTCGCGGTTTCTGCGCCGGTCATCGACTGGACGTCTATCCGCACTTTCTTTGCCAGTGCCTGAAAATCCGGATCGGCCAGGGTGTCGGCCATCGCCTTGCGCAGAAGCGCCACGCGGTCGGACGCCGTGCCCGGCGGCGCCGCGATCGGACGTCCGAGCGCCAATGGCGCGAGCAACAGCCGCATCATTTGCTTTGCTTGCGGCGTCTTGGCTTCATCGAGCATATTCGGCAGATCGGGGTAGCGCGGATCCTTATGCAGTCCCGCCTGCGCGACGAGCAGGACCTTGCCCGCTCGGGCGAGGCCCGCGACCTGCGATCGAAAGGTCGAAATCGTTATGCCGCAGGCGCTGTTGACCTCGCCGCGCTCCATCGCAATGATTCGATCCGGCGTTCCGCGATAGCCTGAAATGACCTTGAACTTCATCCCGAGGATTTTCTGATAGGCGATCGGGAAGGAATAGGATTGCGCGCCCACTCCGCTCGCCGCCGCAACCGCCTGTTTGACGTAAAAGTCGGAGATCGTCTTGATTCCACTCGACGGCGAGACGACGCAGGTGTCGACGTCGCTGTTCATATTGACGAGCCAGTTGAACTTGCGGCCCTCGAATTGAACCTGCGAATTCTTGAACACCTCTTCTTCCAGCACGGTGCCGCGCACCATGCCGATATATGTTCCGTCTTTCGGCGCCGTCACATAGAGCTGGTTCGCCATCACCATGCCGCCGGCCGCCGGAATATTCTGCACGACGATGGCGGGATGTCCGGGAATATGTCGCCGCAGATATTGGGCGAGGGTGCGAACATAAGTGTCATATCCGCCTCCGGCCGCATTTGGCACCGAGATCGTGAGGCTTCGGCCGGCATAGAAGGCGCCCGCATTCTCCGCGGCCCCGGTCGATGCACCAACCACCAGAAACATCGAGGCAAAGCCCAAGGCTAAGGCCGAAATGCAGAACCGCTCATTCATCGTCTTCCCCCGAGGCTTGCGAAAGGCCTTTTGTCCTTTGGTCGGAAAAGACCTTAGATCGCCGCCGGCCCGACCGAGCGCGGCGTTTGGATAACGCCTGTGAGTCGGTCTTTGGACAGAGTCAGAATCGCGGCCTCGTCGAACACGTCGCCCATCTTCGAGGCAACGTCGTTCCGTGCAATTTCCTCCAGCCACTTGCGATGGATGCGAGGATCTTGATCCTCGTATTCGATCTGGCGGCCGCCGCGCTGGACGGAAACGGAGCCCAAGCCTTCGGCGCTCTTGCGTCTCAGTGAAACGAATGGATATCGCCTGCTGCCGAGGCTGCACGCCACGTAACGGGCGGGCTCGGGCGCGGTATTGAAATGCTGATGGAACATCCAGAACGGCGGCGTGTACATGACTCCATGCCGCCACGGAATTTCTTTAAACTCCGAATCGCCCTCGTACCAGAGCAGCGTATAGCCCGCGCCGTCGATCGCATGCACATGCGTGCCGGCGGCGTGACGATGGGCTTTTTTGTAGCGGCCGGCGGGAATCTGCGAGACGTGCGAGTGCAACACACCGTCCGCCAGAATGAAATCCACGGTCATCGAGCCCTTGCCGCGCATGTCCGCGTCATAAAGCTTGAACGTCGTCAGATCGGGGACGAAATTCGTCTCCCAGAGATTTTCGGTCGCCGTGCCGGGGCCGTTGTCGTAGGTGGAATAATCGCCGCCGTTGCCGTCGAAATATTTTTTACTCCCGACGCGTTCCGGGAACTCATAGGGATTGTCGAACACATAACCGACATTGTGATAGAGATTCAGCGCCAGCGGCGCATTGTGCGTGCATGAAATGCGCGCGGATTCGAGCCCGGACGCATTGAAAAACTGATACCGACAATTCAGCGGGACGGTGAACAGGGCGCTGGGTCCCCATTCGAAGGTGCGGGTCTCGCCGCCAGGAAGCCAGATTTTCGTCGAGCCTTGCCCCGTGAGAACGTAGAACAAAGCTTCGTAGATATGTTTGACCGGGCTGGTCTTCTTGCCGGGTGGAACTTCGATGACGTAATTGGCCATGAAGTCGCCGGCGCCATGCGTATGCGCGAAACAGCCGCGCGCGTCGTAACGATCCCAGACGCCGGTTTCGAGCGCGATAAGATCATGGCCGAAACCCTCGTGAATCGGAATTTTTTCGCCAGCCGCCCAATCGCCGTAAGGATCGAAAAGCACGCGAGCCGTTCGCGGAGGCGAAGTCTGTGGATTCGAGTCGTTCATTCTCGGACTCCTGCCCGGTTCAAATGATTTCGCGAACAGAGCCGCGATCGCGCCGGTGTTTCTAGCTCGCCGGACAGGGATAGCAAGGGTCCGGATTCAATCGGGCCATCGGCAAGTCGTTTCGTACGGGCGAGATTCCTTTCCGGGATCGCCGTATCAACCCGCGAACAGATAGGCGGCGAGAACGGCAATGCCGCAGACGGCGACCGTCGCGTGCAGACCGATCAGCGCTCCGCCGCGTCGGGCCCTGAGGCAATGCATCAGAAAGATGCTGCCGCCGAGCAGCGCCGTCGCTACAATCAGCACGGCACTTATCATGCCGAAGATGGCTGTCCCTTCGGCCAACCCTCTGGACGGTCCGCGCAGCGCCAATATCAGACAGCCGAGGCCGCCGACGCCGAGAAGCGCGTGCAGCGCGGCAAGCGGCCATGGCACCGCCGTGCCGGATTCGGCGCGCAGGTGCAGAATTGCAAGCGCGCTGCCCAACAGCGCGGCGCATCCGAGGCTGGTGAATGCGGCGATCAGCATGACGGTTTGACGAGCATCGCGCCGGAACGCGAACGACGATTGAAGGGAGCCGTCGCCCAAACTGGCAGCGCAAAACCCAATCGTTTTGCGGCCGCACGTGCGGGTCGCGCTCGACGCGCCGCGTCAAACACCGGCCGACGCTGCAACGAGCGGATCCTTCTCCATGTCCTGATCGCGTACCGCCCCGATCAACTCGGCGACCTTTTTTATCCCGCGCTCGTTGCACCAAGCTGCAAGGTCTTCGATGATCGTGATCAGAGCCGTCGGATTGCGAAAACCCGCATAACCGACGCCGACGGCGCTGGCTCCGGCCAACATATATTCTACGACGTCCTCGGCCTTGGTCACGCCGCCGATGCCAACGATCGGAATTTTCACCACTTTGGCAACCTGGTAGACCATTCGCAGGATGATGGGTTTGAGAGCCGGGGAGACCAATCCGCCGAACTTGTTGCCGAGCGCCGGACGGAAATTGTCGGTACGGATCTTCAGCGACAGGAACGTGTTGGCGATCACCAGGCAATCGGCACCGGCATCTTCGGCGGCCTTGGCGATCGAAACGATGTCGCCGGCGTTGGGCGAGAGCTTCACCCACAGCGGCTTTTTGGTCTTCGCTCGCATCGCCTGGATGCAGTCCCTGGTGTAGCCCTCGTGCATCGCGAAGTTGCCGCCGGTGGAATTGCGGGTCGGGCAGGAGATGTTCGCCTCGATCACGTCGACGTCCGGCACGCTCAACTCTGCGGCGAGCGCGGCGAAGTCCTCGATGCTTTCCGACGACACGCTGACGATCAGTGGCGGTTTGAACTTGGCATATTCGGGCACGATGTGCGCGACGAAATATTCGATACCTTTTCCGGGCAGTCCGATCGATTGAATGATTCCGCCTTCGGTCTCGGCCATTCTCGGCGTGGGGTTGCCGAGTCTCGGCTCGCGGCAGATGGTCTTTGCCACCAGCCCGCCGAGCCGGTTGAGGTCGATGACATCGTTATATTCCCATGAAAAGGCGCCGGACGCGGGCGTTACCGGATTTTGCAGCGTGATGTCGCCGATCTTCACCGACAGGTCTACCATCCCACGGCCTCCTGCATGTTGAACACCGGCCCGTCCCGGCAGACACGCCTGAGCACGCGCTGGCCGTCGACTTCAAACGTTCGCATGCACACGTAGCAGGCGCCGAAGCCGCACACCATGATCTGCTCCATGGCCACTTGGCCTGGGATATTGTGCTTCTTGCCAAGCCGCTGCATCAGCTTGAGGAGGCGGTTGGAGCCGCATGTAAAGAAGGCATCGGCCTTTCCTTCGGCGATCAGCGCCTCGATGATCTTCTCGACGTTTTCGATCGCACTGCTGCCGTCGCTATCGACGACCGTGATCGTGCGCGCGCCGAGCCCCTCGAACAGCTCTTTCGACATCACAACCGCGGGATTGCGAGCGCTCAGAATCGCCGTCACACCGATGCCGCGCTCGGCCGCCAGCTGCGACAATGGCGCCAGCGTGGCGAGGCCCACGCCGCGGCCGAGCACCACGATGTTGTTCCAGCCTTGCTGGAGCTTGAAACCAACGCCCAGCGGGCCGGCAAGGTTGAAGTCGTCGCCCGGCGCCAGCGTGGCAATGCCGCGGGTGCCGCGTCCTTCGACCTTATAAAGGAATTCGACCTGACCCGCTTGCCGGTCCACGCGATAGACGCTCATGGGGCGGCGCATCCACACTTCCTCGTCGTCGGGTGATGGGCACAGCAAATGAAACATTTGTCCCGCATACGCATTCAGCGCGTGCTCGTGAACGTCCAGGATCAGATGTTTGTATTCATCGTTGACCGAACGGTTGGATACGACCGTACCGATGAACTCGCCGACCAGCCGTTGCGGATAGGGATCTTGATCGCCGGCGCGGAGCGCTGAATTGGTATATTTTCCTTTTGGCTCAGACGGCATGGCGCCTGCTTCTCCCGGAAATGCGGAGGCGGCTGGGCTCAGGGCAACAGCCCTCATATAGGGCCTGAGGGCCAATCGTGTCAATTTTGGCATAGTCGAATTGGAAGCCGCTTCGCAATCCTGCAATTGCGCCGCCGCGCTTTTAATCGTCATGGTGACCGAACAAAAAAGTCAAATTTATCCTGTGGTTTTCATATGTTGATGAAAATCTCGGCGCATCCGAGTAATGAAACAAACGAGATTCGAACAGCACAGCGCGATTGTCTCGATACGGCACGATCAACGTGTCTGCAGCATTTTGTTCCAAAAATGCTACAATGCGGTCCCGATCGGCTTCGTATCCTCTCAGCTTCCAGTCGCGCGGTGGCGGCACCCGGCAGACGGCGAGCCCGCCTCGACCGGGATCCAGGTTGGCGCTCGTGGGCGTGACCCAGAAGTTGACGCTGATCGCTGCATCGTCGGCGTGGACGTCGACTGCGGAAGCCGCCTGTAGCCCCTTGAATGCCCAGGCTTGCGACAACGGATGGCCGTGCAGAAGGTCGGGAAAGGCGGCGCGAAGCTCGTCCGCGATCTGAAGCACGAGGGGGCAAGCCAGACCATCCTCAAGATAGGATGCGACGAAGCCGCCGATATGACTGAAGTCGTGCCAGATCGTGCTTTCAAGCAAGTACCGCTTCAGCCCAAGAAGTGCGCGCGGAGTGAGCAGGTCGTCGAAATAGACCGCTCCGGTCGGGCCTTTCCTGAAGCGGCGGGTGAGGCTTTCTGCGTCGGGCCGCGCGCTCACCGCGCTGTCGTCAAGTTCGGGCGCGTCGCAGATGTGGATGGCGGTGTTGTAATTGTTTCCGAGCGCATCGAGCTGTCGAGCGGAAAGTTTTACGGGGCGTTCCGGTAGGTCTCCCGCCACCGCTTCGTATGCGTGCGCCAAGGCATCGAAGCGTTGCCGATCACGGCGGCGTTCGGACAAAAAGCGGAATTGTTGAGCATCATGCAAAAGCTTGCTGCGGGTCGCGTAGGTGAGAGATCGGGCCTCTCCGTGCAAGCGATCTTCACCGCGCCGCAGCTCGTATGTGCGCGCAAAATGATCGAGCGCGCGGCCCCTTTCGCCCTCCGACAGCCATAAAAAGCCGAGCACCCGGTGGGCATCGTAATGACCGGGTTCCAACGTACAAACGCGGCTGTAGCCTTTGATTGCATCGTGCGTTCGACCCAGTGCTTCAAGCGCAGCGGCCCGGTTGTAATGCGCCAACACGTAGCCGGGCTCGCGCGCGAGCACATCATCGAAACAGACGATCGCGGCATCCGGCTTGCCCTGTGCAGCGGCAATGACACCGAGGTTGAGCGTGACAGCCGCGTGACCCGGTGAGATGGCGAGTGCGGCACGATAGGCCGCTTCGGCATCGAAGAGCCGACCGGCTTCGTGATGCGCTACCGCCGCGGCAACAAGGCTATTGAATTCGTCTTCGGTTCGGGTGCTCGACATTGATCGACAGGCCAGCTCGCGGCACAGCGCGCGACGTCATTGTAACAAAATTGGGACATTCGCTTGATTTCCTGACGCTCCCGATTACGCTAGCGTTTCGACCGACTTGGCGCGGTTGCGGCGGTCTGCGCTCGGCCGGAAGCTTGCCGTGAGGGCGTTTTCCGGCGGTCTTTTCCGGAAGGCTCAGGCTTGTTGCTGCTCAACAAGGCGCTGAGATAGGCGGCGGCAGCGGTCCCCTTCAACGCCCGCCGCCAAATCTCATCGACCGATTTTTCGTGGAGCGCGAGGGCCTCGGGAGCGGACGTGATCATCGCAACACCAACGCTGATATTGGGCTGCTCGCCAAGACGAAATGGGCTGAGAACCAGGACGCGACGACCGGGCTGTCGGTAGATATGGAAGCTCGTGTGCGGCAATGTCTCAGTCACGATTCCGATTTGCACCCCGATCGGCTGCTCATCGATGACGTTCGCAAAATACTCCAGCTCGGCTCGCGCGAGCGCGCGCCGTTCTCGCGCAACCGCCTCGGGAAGCGCCGACGTGCCGACAAAGCCATGATGGAGAAAACGCTCTATTTCTTGAGCGGAGATCAGATTGACGATGGTGGGCCGCCGGCGCCGAAACATCTGTTTGCGCTCGTGCAAAATGCCGATGATCTTGGGAATGTCGGCGCGCGCTCGCTCGCGATACGACACATCGTCGATAATGCTCTCGTTGAGGACCTGCTCCAGCATTGCTTCAAAGTTGTCGGATGCGAGCAGTGACGAAATTGGACCGGCGAGGACGGAGATATGCTCGGCGGTTTCTTCGATCTGGCGCATTCGCTCGAAATAGGCGACCGGCGACGGGATGTATTCAATTCCGACTCCCAACAGGGTGGGAATCGAAACGGTCAGCATCTCGGCCAGTCGCTCGAGGGTTTCGATTTTCGCCAGTTCGCCCTTTTCGAACCGATAGAGTGCAGTCCGGGAAATTCCCAGACGGCGCGCAATCTCGTCGGCGCTCAGCCCGGAGGCAAGGCGAAACGCCCTCAACCTGTTTCCGATCTCGTCGTATCGAAAAGCGACGCCCGAGGATTCCATCTGCGCAGCCCGCATCCGTAGGTCGATCGTTGGCAATGGCATGTTTCAACGCCACGATCCCCACAAGCCCTAAAGAATCATTCCCGGCTGCTCGGGTCAACGAGACATCGATCGAGCGGATAGCGCCGGGGCGGCAGGGCCACAACGGCCAATGCTTCTCCATTCCTGAGAAAATTACCCCTCCGATAGGATGCACCTGCTACATAGCGCGAGGCGCCGGGCCGTTCTTCTCATGGATTGGGCGTGGGAATTTCGATGGATTCACAGGGATCAAAACCTTCCATGATCGGTTCTAACGTTCCCCGGCTGGAAGACGGACCCTTGCTGCGCGGCCACGGGCGGTATGTCGACGACTTGACGGTACCCGGCGTGCTGCACGTGGCCTTCGTGCGCAGCCCGCATCCGCACGCGCTGATCCGCAATATCACCAAGGACGCCGCCTTGGCTTTGCCGGGCGTCCATGCGGTTCTGACGCTTGACGACATCGCCGCGGTGATGGCTTCGCGCCGTATGACGCGCACTTCCAACTCCGGCATCCCATTGGACCATGCGTGGCCATTTGCATTGGCCGATGGTGAGGTCGCCTATGTCGGCGAGCCGGTGGCGATGGTTGCGGCCGGCAGCCGCTACCTGGCAGAGGACGCCGCCGCGCTCGTCGAGGTCGCGTACGACATCCAGCCTCACGCCGCCGATTGCCGGAAGGCAACGGAATCGCCCCCGGTTCGCCGCGAATTGTCCAGCAACATCGTCACCTCCTACAAGGTCCGCTTCGGCGACGCTGACGCCGCCTTCGCTAAAGCTGCGAAGATCATCAAGCAGGATCTCTGGCAGCATCGCGGCGGCGGCCATTCGATCGAGACTCGTGGCATCGTCACCGAATATCACGCTGCCGACGGCAGCATCACCGCACACGCATCTACTCAGAAGGCGCACGATCTGCAGCAGACGCTGACATCGCTGATGGACTTTGACGAGAGCCTGCGCGTGGTCGCTCCCGATATTGGCGGCGGCTTCGGTCCGAAGCTGTGCGTCTATTCGGAAGACGTGGCTGTCGTCGCCGCCACCAGGCTGCTCAGGCGTTCGCTGAAATGGATCGAGGACCGGCGCGAGTATTTTACCAATGCGGTGCACGAACGCGACCAATATTGGAATTTGGAGATCGCGGTCGATGCCGACGCCAAGATTCTGGGCGTGCGCGGAAAGCTTCTCCATGACATGGGCGCCTATGCGATCCAGGATCCGAATATCCCGTACAATTCCGCCTCGACCATGAGCGGGCCTTATGTCGTAGCGAGTTTGCAGATCGAAGTGACGATTGTCACGACGAACAAGACGCCGGTGTCGTCGGTTCGCGGCGCCGGTTACCCGCAAGCCGCGTTCGCGATGGAGCGGCTGATGGATCTCGTGTCGCGCGAGATGAAGCTCGACCGCGCCGAGGTGCGCCGGCGCAACCTGATTCCAGCCGACAAGATGCCTTATGTGAAGCCGATCAAGGCGCGGTCCGGCATGACGGTCGAGTACGATTCCGGCGATTACCCGGCTTGCCAGGAGACCGTGCTGAAGGCCGTCGGTTGGGATGAATTCCCTGCGCGCCAGGCGCGAGCGCGCACCGAGGGCCGCTACATCGGCATCGGGCTGGCGCATGGCGTAAAGGGCTCGGGTCGTGGTCCCTTCGAGTCCGGTTTGGTGCGTGTCTCGCGCACGGGCCGCGTGACGATCTTCACTGGCGCATCTGCGATGGGCCAAGGCCTGGCCACCGCGTTGGCGCAGATCGCGGCGAGCCAGCTCGGCATTGCCGCCGACAGGATTCAGGTCATTGCAGGCGACACCGCCGGCGTGTCGCTCGGCCTCGGCGGCTTCGCCAGCCGTCAGACCGTGACCGCGGGCTCATCGGTCCTGCTGGCCGCTCAGTCCGTGGCCGACAAAGCAAAGAAAGTGGCCAGCCAAGTGCTCGAAGCGTCCGAACACGATCTCGAACTGGCCGGCGGCGAAGTCCGCGTTGTCGGCGCGCCGCAATTGTCAGTGAAGCTCGGCGAGATCGCGCGGATATTGCAAGGCGCGCCGGGGTACAGTTTCCCGCCGGGCGTCGAGCCCGGCCTCGAGGCCAGCGTCATGCACCGCACCGACGCGCTCGCCTATGCCAATGGCTGCCATGCCGCCGAAGTGGAGGTCGACATTGAAACAGGCGAGGTGCACGTGGTGAACTACGTTGCGCTCCAGGACTCCGGCATACTCATCAATCCAATGATGGTGGACGGCCAAATACAGGGCGGCATCGTGCACGGCATCGGCAATGCGCTTTTCGAGTGGATGGGCTACGACGAGCAGGCCCAGCCGGTGACGACCACTTATGCCGATTATCTGCTGCCAACCGCGACCGAAGTGCCGATGCTGAAGACGCTGTACAAACAAACACCTTCGCCGCTCAACCCTCTGGGCGTCAAGGGCGTCGGCGAGGCTGGCACGATCCCGGCCGCGGCCGCGGTGGTGTCTGCTGTGGAAGACGCGCTTTCGGCGTTCAATGTCAGGATCGACTTTCAGCCAGTCACGCCGATCAGGCTGCTGGCTCTGATCCACCAGGCGAAACGGGCGGCATAACTATTTTCCGAACGCGTCAGAGCCGGCTTGAGCGACACGCTCATCGTCGAAATCAATACCGGAGACACCGACGCCGCCAACGCATTCGTCCTCGAACAGAAGCGGAGTGCCTCCTTCGACGCCGAGGCAATTCGGCACCATCAAAAAGCCCGGCCGTTCCTTGACGCGCGATTCAAACGCAGAGCTTGGCCGTCCCCGCAGCGCGGCAGTGCGAGCCTTGAGGGTCGACATGTCCACCGTGTTGACGCCGTTGCGATCCGGCCGTTCCAAATGCAGCAGATGACCGCCGGCGTCGACGACGGCAATGGTGGGCTCGCGCTTGATCTTCGCGCCCGCGGATTTGCAGGCGGCGACGATTTTCAGCACGTCATCGGTGGTGAGGCAGGGCTTTCTACGCATCTTTATCTTCTCCAAGATTTATTCGTCATGATGGGCGGCCAAATTGATATCGCGTGTTGCAGCCGTCAAGCCTCGGCTTCGCAACGCGAGGTGGCCGCGTCATATTGATTTTACAGTCAACGTGACGACGTGCTGCATTGAGCCGGCCGAAGGTTCACTGCATTGACAGGTGGCGACGGCCGACAAATGCACCGACGAGTCGTCGCGTGCGGGTATTATGACGAGCCGCCTTGCTGGTTGGATCAATGAGTTCGGCGCTGCTGCGGTCGCTGCAAAGGCAACGGAGCTAATCGGGAGTGCAAGATGATGAGGGAATCCGGAGCAGCGGCAAGCGGCATCGGCGTATCGGGCGGCGGTGATCGCATGGCGGCTGCGAGTGCAAAGGCCGGCATGTATCGGCTTTGTTGTTGCGCTTTCGTTTGGTGCGCGATTTTCATGTTGATGATGGGTGCCTGTCCTTCCGCTTGGTCGGCGGAGGATACACTTCGCGTTGGCAAATCGAGCCCCGGAAGCTTTTCATTCGTACCGCTTGATGTCGGCATCAAGGCCGGAATTTTCCAGAAGCTGGGCATCAACGTGCAAATCGTCGGCTTTTCCGGCGGCACGAAGATGCATCAAGCGCTGGCCGCGGACAGCATCGATGTCGCGTTCGGATCGGGTCCGCAGATGATCCTGACCGCGAAGGGCGCACCGATGATAGCGGTCGCGGAAATGGCCGGCGCGCCGTTAAGCTTTGCCGTGATAGTGCCGTACGATTCGCCGGTCCGGACGCTCGACGATCTGAAAGGCAAAAAAATCGGCGTTTCTGGAAATCCCTCTCTAAGCTCCTTCATGGCGGAGGAAATTGCCCTCACCAGAGGTTGGGGTGACAAGGGAATCGTGCCGGTCGCCATCGGCGGAGAGAATGCCGGCGTTGTCGCTGCATTGCGGGCTCACCTCGTCGATGCCGTCACCTTCGACCTGCGGGTCGGTCTGCAATTGGAGCGGGCCAAGCAAGCGCGGGTTCTTGCGCCATGCTCCGACTACATCACGCACTTCATCACGCACGCGATCTTTGCCCAGGATAATCTCATTGCCCATAAGCCCGATCTGCTCAGGCGTTTTCTCAAAGGCTGGTTCGAGACCATAAGCTTCATGCAAGGCCATAAGGCGTTGAGCGTCGAGGTCGCCAGCAAAGTGACGGGCGCCCCGGCCGATCTCGAAGCGCTGGAATACGATCACCTGGTGCCGAAATTCTTTTCCCCGAACGGCCGCTTCGTGCCGGAAGACCTGACAGCGGTGGGCCAATCATTGGTGATGCTCCAGGCCGTTGCCAAGGCGCCAGACATGTCGAAACTCTACCGGCAGGACTTTCTCCCGCAATGAGACCCGCTGCGGCGCCGCGGAGCTTAGCGCCGCACAATAACTGCTGCGTCGAGCCGGCTACTGCGTATGGTCGAGGCCAAACTGCCGGCGGTCGATCGTCGCCCGCGCCGAATCGTCAAGCAGCTTCTGCCTGAAATTCTCCCAGGGGCGATTGATGTCGAACTCGGAGGGTCCGAATAGCTCCGGCCCGTCCATCACGACGATGTTGCGATCCAATTGCATGCCCTGCGCCTGCATGCGGGCATTGATGTCGGTGTAGGCGGCAAACACCGTCGCCTGCTTCACCGACGAACCGACCACCACATTGCCGTGACCGCGCAGCAGCGCCAGCGGACTGTCTCCCAACGTCTTCGCCAGTGCGGCGCCGCGAGCCTTGTCGGTGATCTGCATGCCGCGCCCGTCGCCGCGCACGTCGCGAATCTCGAAGTTCGGGATTTGCAACGGCATAAAGCCGGCCTGGACGATGACCGGCCGCAGCGGCACGTTCGCGATGCTGAACGGAATAACCGCCTGCGAATGGGAATGCACGATCGCGCAAACGTCCGGCCGTGCCTTGTAGATTTCTCCGTGCAGGTAGCGTTCGCCGTTGACACGACGGCCGCGAGGCTCGATCGGCTGGCTGCTGTCGACGCTGAATTCGAGAACATCTTCGGCATTCACCAGCGACGGCGGCATCGCGCGCGGCAACAGAAAACGTTCCGGATCGGCCGCCGAGCGAATGCTGATGTGCCCAAAGCTGTCGAGAACGGCTTCGTTGACGAGAATCCTGTAAGCGAGCACCAGATCGGCGATTGCGTCGGCATCGATAGTCATTGCGCGCCTGCACTCCGCGTTGGCATTTCAATCAGGTATCAGCCGTGACCGGAACACGCACGGTCGATTCTGCAATCAATCTTGCTGGCATCGTCGCCGCTCTCATACCCTTTGTCGTCGGCCCGGCATTTTGCCTGCCGGATCATCGCTCGGCCAGGGAATGCTGCTGCTGCGCGACCTTGCGCCGCGAGAACAGGATATGACACGCCGCTGCCCGCTCGGCGAGATTTCCATTATGGTGGTGCGTTCGGGCCATCGCTCGAACGCCATCCAAACGACGTGAGGCCGGCAACTGCCGCAAGCAGTCAGTCGTGCATCGCGAGACGGATCATGCGCTGGGCCGGACGCCGCATCGGGGAGGATTGAGTGTCGAAGGTCACACCGCCGGGGACCGGCCGCCTCGCAGGCGGCAAAAGTCCCAGCTATTTGCAGGCGGTCAGCGAGCCCGAAACACGCGCCAGCCGATTTACCGCCCGCTATATGCTGGCAAGCGACGTCGCCTATGTGCTGAGCGCGGTCGAGCTTGGCGCCACGCCGCCACAGCCCGCGACCAAGCTCCTGGAAGCGCTTTTGGCGCTCCTTTCCGAAGTGGACGACATTGACAAGCATCGGCCGCACGGCGATGTCGTTTCGCAGCGCGAAGCCTGGGTCACCGAGCGCGCCGGACGAGAGAACACCGCCTGGCTGCATCT
>JASHQI010000317.1 GCA_030037645.1 Xanthobacteraceae bacterium | reverse complement strand
GCCGCCTGTGCGGCAATGCGGCGCGTCAGGCGAATGGCGCTCGCCGCGATGCGGCGATCCTGCTCGGTCGAGAGATAATTCGGCCTGATGACCGGTGCATCGGACGCGTCAGACGAACGCAGGTGCACGAATCCGCGGCTGGTCGGCTGCAGGTTGGCGACGCTGGCGGTGAAGGCGGGAAACTTATGCAGCGGCTCGCCGAAGCGATCGAGCGACAGCGGCTGCACGTGATACTGCAAATTGGCGCGGGCCTGATCGGGATCCGAGCGGGTGAACAGGCCGAGCTGCGACGGCGCCATGGTCAGCGGGCCGCGCCGGAGCAGCGCATATTCGGCCAACATGCGCGTGAGACCGAACGGCGCGTAGTAGCGCTCGTTGAGCGTGGTAATCCCGGTGACCTTGTAGATCAGCCGTAGCTGCAGGTGATCCTGCAGGTTGGCGCCGACGCCGGGCCGGTCGAGCACGACCGCAATGCCGTGCTGTTGCAGATGTGCGGCCGGCCCAAGGCCGGACAGCAGCATGATCTGCGGCGAACCGATTGCGCCGGCGGCGAGGATCACTTCGCCGCGGCAGCGTGCCGTCCGCGTTTCGCCGTCCTTGCGCCAGCGCGCGCCGACAGCACGTCGGCCGTCGAACACGATGCCTTCGACCAGGCAGCCGGTTTCGAGTCGCAAGTTGTGGCGCTGGAGCGCCGGCTTGAGAAAGGCGCTCGCGGACGACCAACGCCGGCCGCGCTTCTGGTTCACATGAAAGGCGCAGCAGCCCTCGTTGTCACCGGTATTGAAGTCGGTAATGGTTTTGATGCCGGCCTGTTCGGCCGCCCTGCGAAACGCGTCGAGCAAGGCCCAGCGAATGCGCGGCGGCTCGATTCGCAGTTCGCCGTCGACCCCATAGTTATTGCTGTCGCCGAGGAAATGATTTTCGTGGCGCTTGAAATAGGGCAGCACGTCGTCCCAGCCCCAGCCGGAAAGTCCAAGCTGGCGCCAATGATCGTAATCGGCCGACTGCCCGCGCATGTAGATCATGGCGTTGATCGCGGACGAGCCGCCGAGCGCCTTGCCGCGCGGATAATTCAGGCTGCGGCCGTTGAGGCCTGGCTCGGGCTCGGTCTTGAAGCACCAGTCCGAGCGCGGATTGCCGATGGCGAACAGATAGCCGACCGGAATGTGGAACCAGATCCAATTGTCGCGCCCACCGGCTTCGAGAATGAGCACACGCCGGGTGCTGTCGGCGGACAGCCGGTTGGCCAAGAGACAGCCGGCCGAGCCCGCGCCGACGATGATGTAGTCGTATTCGCCTTCGATCGGCTTCGTCTCCGCCATTCCTCCCCTCGCTGCTTTGTCCGCTGCTTGGCGAGGATAGCACGCCGCGGCCCTGAGCGCCTCAAGCCGCGGCCGTGCGGCGCAACTTCGCGTCCGGCGAAGCCACGCATGACGAATGACGTGTTGTCCGGCAAAACCGCGGCGGATTATGCTTTGCACGATGGACTTTCCCAGATCGCCACCGGCGCCGGTGAAGCATGCGACCGCGCTGGGCGTGCTGTGCGGCGCCGGCTCGGCCTTGTTCTGGGCCTTCGGCTTCGTTGCCGCGCGGCATGGCGTGCTGGTCGGCATGTCGCCGCTCGTGCTGGCGCTGCATCGTTTTGTCTGGCCTGGACTGGCGCTGCTTCCGGTCGTCGCTGCGAATGATCCCGGTCGTCTCGGCGGAATAGGCTGGCGCCGCGCCATGACGCTCACGTTCTTCGGCGGCCTGCCGCTCGCGCTGTCGAGCTACATCGGTTACGTGTTCGTTCCGCTCGGCCATGGCGCGATCATCCAGCCGTCCTGTGCGGCGCTCGGCGGGCTTATCCTGGCAAGACTGCTGCTGCAGGAGCCGCTGCCGGCGCGGCGAGTCTTCGGCGCGTTGACGATCATGCTCGGCCTTGCCGTCATCGGCGCCGAAGCGCTGCGAACGATCGGCGAAAGCGGTATTGTCGGCGACCTCCTGTTCGTCACGGCCGGAAGCTTCTTTGCGATTTTTGGCGTGCTGCTGCGACGCTGGCAGATCGCGCCGACGCGGGCTGCGGCGGTGACGAGCGTGCTGTCGCTCGCCGGCCTGCCGCTACTACTGTTTGCCTTCGACAACATGCTGGCGGCCGGATTTCGCGAAAATCTGATGCAGGCTATCGTTCAGGGCGCATTTGCCGGCGCCGGCGCGATCTATCTCTTTACCCGCTCAGTGATACTGCTCGGTGCCGGGCGGGCGGTGTTGTTTCCGTCGCTGGTGCCGCCGTTCACATTGTTGATCGGATTTTTCGCGCTGGGGGAGGTGCCAAGCCTGTCGCAGCTGATCGGGCTCGCGATCGTTGTCATTGGCTTCCGGCTGACACAGATGAGTTAAGCCGTCATTCCGGTCCGGCGTACTTGCCCGCCGTGTGCGGAAACATTGATTTGACGATCTTGAAGCGCGAGATGTCGACGGTCGCGTCCATGTGCAGGAAGATCGCAGCGTCGCGGAAGATCTTCTCCACGCCGAAGTCGAGCATGACGCCATTGCCGCCATGAAGCTCGAGCGCGTGTTGGGCCACTTTGAGGATTTCCTCCGACGCGAACACCTTGGCCATGTTGCACAGCGTGTCGGCGTCGGGCGCCTCATCGTCGACGGCTTGTGAAGCGCGCCCAAGCAGGGCGCGCACCGCCTCGATGCGCGTCGCCATATCGGCTAGACGCAGTGCCACTGCCTGATGCTTGATCAGGATGCGCCCGCCCTGCACGTAGTTCTGTACATAGTCGGAGGTGACCTCGAAGGCACGCACGCCGACGCCGAGATTCTTCGCCGCCTGGATGATTTTTCCGGGGCGGAAATAAACCGCGGCTTTGCCGAGCGCGTCGCCCTCGACCAGCAAGTGATCCGCCGGCACGCGCATGTCCTCGAACACCAGTTCGCCGTTATTCATGAAACGGCAGCCGACGGTCTCGTTGCAGCGCGCGATCGTGAGCCCCGGCGTGTCGCGCGGCACCAGAAAGCTCGACGTGCCTTGCAGCATGCCGACTTGCGGGTTGGTGTTGGCGTAGACCACGAACAGGCCGGCGTCGTAACCGTTGGAGATGAACTGCTTGCGGCCGTTGATCACCCACTCGCCGTTCTTCTTCGCGGCGCGGGTCTGCATGGCGGCTTCCGGCACGTTATAGGGCAGCCAGCGGTCCGAAGCGCCGCGCGGCTCGGTTAGGCAGTGCGCCAACAGGAACTGCGGGTCGTCGATCAACCGCTTGAACCATTTCTCCTGCAAGTGTCGCGGCGCCAGATTGCGCAGCAGCACCGAAACCTTCCAATTCTGCACCAGCTTGTCGGCGAGCCCGGAGTCGCCGCGGGCGATCTCTTCGGCGATCAGCGCGAAGGTCTGCACTTCGCTTTTGCGGTCAAGCTCAAGGCCGCCGAATTCCTCCGGCACGCCGAGCGTACGGATGCCAACCTTCTCGGCGCCGTGCAAAATTTCCGGCGGCAGGCGGTCTTCCGGCATCATCAGCCATTCGCGCTGCCAATTGCCGCGAATGAACGGAATGACGACGTCGTCGACGAAGTTGCGGCAGCTCTGCCGCATCAGCCGCTGTTCTTCGGAGAGATGAATCGACATTGGAACTCCTACACTCGTCATGCCCGGCGTCATGCCTGGCATCCCCCTCTTGTGCACCGCGGAGCGTAAAGACGTGGATGGCCGGGATAAGCCCGGCCATGACGAATCCAGAAGCAGTCGGGTTTTCACGCCGCCTTGCGGCTCGCCAGGAACTGCCCCATGCGATCGAGCGCGCGCAGAATGTTTGTGCTCGAATTGGCATACGACACGCGCAGATAGCCCTCGCCCAGGACGCCGAAATCCGGTCCGCCGATCAGCGCGACGCCGGCGTCGTCGAGCAGAGCGTTGGCGAGTGGTTTCGACTTCCAGCCGGTGCGTTTGACGTTGGGGAACGCATAGAACGCGCCCTTGGGCGTGGTGCAGGAAATGCCGGGAAGCTTGTTCAAGCCGGCGACGACGATTTTGCGGCGCTGATCGAACTCGGCGACCATTTTGGCTGCTTCGTCCTGCGGGCCGGTGAGCGCGGCGAGCCCGGCATATTGCGTGGCGGCGTTGACGCAGGAGTAGAGGTTCACGGCGAGCTTGCGCGCATAGTCGTAGAGCTTCCCCGGCCAAATCGCGTAACCGAGCCGCCAGCCGGTCATGGCGTAGGTTTTCGACCAGCCGTTGAGCAGAATAAGCCGGTCGCGGATCGACGGGTACGACAACAGGCAGATATGCGTCTCGCCGTCATAGAGCATATGGTCGTAAATCTCGTCCGACATCACGGCGACATCGGGATGGCGCTCCAGCCCGGCGACGAGCTTGTCGATTTCCGGCTTCGGCGTCACGCCTCCGGTCGGGTTGGCGGGCGAATTGAGGATTAGGAGCCGCGATTGCGGCGTGATCAGCCTGAGCGTCTCCTCGGCGGAGAAAGCAAAATTGTTTTCTTCGCGGATCGGCACGGGAACCGGACGCGCCCCGGTATATTCGATCATCGAGCGATAAATGGGAAAGCCCGGGTCGGGGTAGAGAATGTCCACGCCCGGTTCGCCAAACATGAGGATCGACATGTACATGGTCGGCTTGCCGCCCGGCATGATCATCACGGTGTCGGGCGAAACGCTGATCTTGAAGCGCTCGGCAAGGTCGGCCGCGACCGCCTCGCGCAACGGCAAAATGCCGACGGCCGGCGTATAGCCGTGCTGGCCGTCGCGCAGAGCCTTCACGGCGGCTTCGACAATGAAATCCGGCGTGCGAAAATCCGGCTGGCCGATACCAAGATTGATGATGTCGCGGCCTTGGCCGGCAAGCTGCGTGGCCCGCGCCAGCACGGCGAAAGCATTCTCCTCGCCGATGCGATCAAACGCAGTGACAGTTTTCAGCATTGTGATACCCCGATGTTCGCTCGCGAAAACTGCCCACATGCCCCCAGCGCGTTGTCGCATAGCCGTTACGGCGCGGCAGTTCATCGCAATCGGCAATCAAAAGCAAACAGTGGGCGCGCGGCCCCTCAAGAGCCATCAAAAGAGAAGCCCCGGAACGCGTCCGGGGCTTCTCAGCATGCGGGCGTTGACGGCCTGATATGACTCAGTAACCAAGATCGAATTCGGCGCCGGAGTCGCGCGATGCTGCGCTGCCACTGCGGGTAATCGGATTGGGGTATCCGAAGTTCGGGCCATAGCCGGCGTCATTCACCTGATCCCGATACTGCGGGGCTTGGTTCTGCGTCCAATGGTGCGGCCTCTGCGCCAGGGCGGGCGTCGCGACCAGTGCGATACCGATAGCGGCCAAAGCCAACTTGGCGTGAAACAATTTCATTTGCATTCTCCGTTACGGGTCACCCTTGACCGCCTAGATATCCCCAATCCCGCGCTGCACAAGAGTGCTTCCATCACCTGGATATCACGATATTTTCACTGGATATCAGTATGTTAATGCCGATTATTCGAGAAGGTCCTAGAATATTTATATTGCGATGCAATAAGACGAACACGGAGACCCGGTAAAATCGTTGTCGCGGCAACTCATTAGTTTGGCGCTGGCGTCGGTTGCGCCTTTATGCGCGTCGCGTCTCGCTCGCGGCAGCGTAAACTCGTCATATCTACGGAACAGGAATCCCGGCATTGTGGAAACCGCATAGCGGGCATTTCGGCCGTTGCGGCAACGATTGCGGAGATGATGATGGCGAAAAATGGCAAGTCGCAACGTGACAAACGTCCTCGTCTGCGCTCGCAATTGTGGTTCGACAATCCCGATAATCCGGGCATGACGGCGCTTTATCTCGAGCGCTACCTCAATTACGGCCTCAGCCGAGCCGAATTGACCTCCGGCAAACCCATCATCGGCATCGCCCAGACCGGCTCCGATCTCAGCCCGTGCAATCGCCATCACCTTGAACTCGCCGCACGCGTGCGCGAAGGCATCCGCACTGCCGGCGGGATTGCGATGGAATTCCCGGTGCATCCGATTCAAGAAACCGGCAAACGGCCGACCGCCGCGCTCGATCGCAACCTTGCTTATCTCGGTCTCGTCGAGGTGCTCTACGGCTACCCGCTTGATGGGGTCGTGTTGCTGGTCGGATGCGACAAGACGGTGCCGGCATGCCTGATGGCGGCTGCGACGGTCAATACGCCGGCGATCGTGCTGTCCGGCGGGCCGATGCTCGACGGCTATCACAACGGCAAGTTGGCCGGGTCCGGCACCGTGCTTTGGCAGGCGCGCCAGGACGTCGCGTCCGGGAAGATCGACTACAAGGAATTCATCGATATTGCCGCCTCGTCCGCGCCATCCATCGGTCATTGCAACACCATGGGTACGGCATCGACGATGAATGCAATGGCCGAGGCGCTTGGCATGTCGCTGCCCGGCTGCGCCGCGATCCCGGCGCCTTATCGCGAGCGCGCGCGGATCGCGTATGAAACCGGCGTGCGTGCCGTGGAAATCGTGCGCGAGGATTTGAAACCGTCAGATATTCTCACGCGCGACGCCTTTGAGAATGCGATCGTCGCCTGTTCGGCAATCGGCGGCTCGACCAACGCGCCGATCCATCTCAACGCCATCGCTCGGCATATTGGTGTGCCGCTCAAGATCGAGGATTGGGAGCGGATCGGCCACGACGTGCCGCTCCTGGTCAACATGCAGCCCGCAGGAGACTATCTCGGCGAGGATTATTTTCGTGCCGGCGGACTTCCGGCCGTCATGCATGAATTGCTGCAGGCCGGACGTCTGCATGGCGACGCGCTCACCATCAGTGGCAAGAGCGTCGCCGAGAACGTCGCGGGCGCAAAATCGAGCAATGCCGAGGTCATCGTGCCGTACGACAAACCGCTGAAGCCGCATGCCGGTTTCAGGGTTTTGCACGGCAGCTTGTTCGATTCGGCGATCATGAAGACCAGTGTGATCTCGGATGAATTTCGCCAACGATATCTCTGCGATCCCAAGGACCCGAATGCGTTCGAGGGCCGTGCCGTGGTGTTCGACGGTCCCGAGGATTATCACCGACGCATTGACGATCCGGCGCTCGGCATCGACGAGCACACGATCCTGGTCATGCGCGGCACGGGACCGATCGGCTATCCGGGCTCGGCGGAGGTCGTGAACATGCAGCCGCCGGCGGCCTTGATCAAAAAGGGCGTGACATCGTTGGCCTGCGTCGGCGACGGCCGGCAGTCGGGAACCTCGGGTTCGCCGTCGATCCTGAACGCCTCGCCGGAGGCGGCGGCTGGCGGCGCGCTCGCGGTGCTCAGGACCGGCGATCGCGTTCGCATCGACCTCAACAAGGGCACCGCCGACATCCTGATCTCCGCCACTGAACTGGCAACGCGACGCGTGGCGCTGAAAGAAAACGGCGGCTATGTGTGTCCGCCGAGCCAGACGCCGTGGCAGGAAATCCAACGTGCCATGGTCGACCAGCTCGGCGACGGCATGATTTTGCAGCCGGCGGTGAAATATCAGCGCGTCGCCCAGAAATACGTGCCGCGGGACAACCATTGACGGCCTTCAGCTAGGCGCTGTCATTGCGCCCGCGTCCGTGGCAGGCTTGGTCCTATTATCAAAGCCGCAGAGCTTTCCATGAGCAATTCGCGCCCATCTATCGACGACAAGCGCAAAACCTTTCGCAAGCTGCATGAGGCCGGCTGCTTCGTTATTCCAAATCCGTGGAACGTCGGCAGCGCCCGCTACCTGCAGGGCCTGGGTTTTAAGGCGCTGGCGACGACCAGCTCCGGCCACGCCCATTCGCAGGGCTGTGCCGACGGCACCCAAAGCCGCGATGCCGTGCTTGCTCACTACCGGGAATTGGCGGAGGCCATTGACGTGCCGCTCAACGCCGATTTCGAGAACGGCTTTGCCGACGAACCTGATGGCGTGGCCGAGAACGTCACGCTCTGCATCGCAGCCGGCATTGCCGGGCTTTCGGTCGAGGACTCGCCCAATAACGCGACGACCCCGCTCTATGATTTCAGCCTCTCTGTCGCGCGGGTTAAAGCCGCGCGCGCTGCGATTGACCGCGCCGGCGCCGACGTCGTGTTCACCGCGCGTGCCGAAGGGTTCATTCGCGGCTTGCCCGATCTCGATGGCGTTTTGCGGCGTCTGAAGGCTTACGCCGCGGCCGGCGCCGATTGCCTGTACGCGCCGGGTATCAAGACGCGCGAGCAGATCGAGGCGGTGGTCAAGGCGGTGGCGCCGAAGCCGGTGAACTTTCTCAATAGCGGCGCGTTCGGCTTCACCGTGAACGACATCGCTGCCATGGGCGTGCGTCGTATCAGCGTCGGCGGATCGCTGGCGCGCGTCGCAATGCACGCCTTCATAAAAACGGCGACGGAAATCGCCAAGGCCGGCAAATTCGATGGCTTCGCCGGCCTGATTACAAATCAAGAACTCAACAAATTTTTCGCTGAAGACCGCAAAAAATTCTCGTCATGACCGCTTCAGAACCGCATCCGCAGACCGGCCAGCCGATTGGTTTGCCGGTCGCTAATCCCGCGGCCGGGCCACGGCCCGGGCCTGTAACGCTGCAAGGCCGCTATGGCCGCGTGGAAAGGCTCAAAACCGAACACGCTGCCAGCCTATGGAGGGCCTTCGCCGGCCAGAACCAGGTCTGGACCTATATTGCGACTACCGGACCATTTGCCAGTTTCGATGAGTTTGCCGCGTTCGTTGCGACGCGGGCGGCTTCGGACGATCCCTATGCCTATGCGATCATCGACAGTTCAAATCGCGCCGTCGGTTATTTCAACCTGATGCGCATCGCGCCGAACAATCGTGTGATCGAGGTCGGCGGCGTGCTCTATTCGCCGGTGCTGCAACGCACGCCGCTCGGCACCGAAGTGCAATATCTCTTGGCGCGTTACGTGTTCGAGACACTCGGCTATCGCCGGTACGAATGGAAGTGCGATTCGCACAATGCTGCTTCGTGGCGCGCTGCGCTGCGCTATGGGTTCACCTATGAAGGCACGTTCCGCCAACACGTGATCGCCAAAGGGCACAATCGTGACGATGTCTGGTTCTCGATGCTCGACAGTGAATGGCCGGCGCGCAAGGCCAATTTCGAGCGGTGGCTGGCGCCGGAGAATTTCGACCGCGAAGGCCGGCAGAAGAGCAGTCTTGCGGCATTGAATGGCGTGAACAGCAAGCCTGAATTTGGGGTGATGAGCGGGTCACAACGGCATGCACAAACCGGCCAACCCATCGGCCTGCCGGTCCCCAACCCCGCGCCAGGGCCGCGGCCCGGTCCCGCAACGCTGAAGGGTCGTTACGGGCACATCGAAAAACTGAATGCCCGGCATGCCGGTGACCTGTGGAAAGTGTTCGCGGGCCAGGATCGGCTCTGGACCTATATTTCAATGGACGGTCCGTTTTCGAACTTTGGCGAGTTTGCAGCGTTTATCGCCAAGCGCGCCACGGCGGAGGACCCCTACGCCTATGCCATCATCGATCTGTCCGGCCATGCGATCGGCTATTTTACGCTATTGCGGATCGAACTGCGGCATCGGGTGATCGAGGTGGGTCATGTGCTGTATTCGCCGGCGCTGCAACGCACGCCACTTGGCACCGAGGCGCAATATCTGCTGGCGCGCTACGTGTTCGAGACGCTCGGCTACCGCCGATACGAATGGAAGTGCGATGCGCTCAACGCAGCATCCCAACGGGCCGCATTGCGTTACGGTTTCGTCTACGAGGGAACCTTTCGTCAGTACATGATCAACAAAGACGGCCGCAACCGCGATGACGCCTGGTTCTCCATGCTCGACAGCGAATGGCAGTCGCGCAAAGCCAATTTCGAGCGCTGGCTGGCGCCGGAGAATTTCGACCGCGAAGGCCGGCAGAAAATCAGTCTCGCAGCTTTGAACGGCGTGAAGGCATCATGAGCAACAGATTGAAAGGCAAGGTCGCACTGGTCACGGCGGCAGGCCAGGGTATCGGACGCGCCATCGCGGATAAATTCGCAAGCGAAGGTGCCGGCGTTATTGCGACCGATCTTGATGCAAGCAAGCTGCAGGGACTTCACGCCAGGCTGCACAAGCTCGATGTCCGCTCGGAGCAGGATATCGAGGCGTTCGGCCGCGATATCGCCCGCGAATTCGGCGCCATCGACGTCTTGGTCAATTGCGCCGGCTATGTGCACCAGGGCACCGTGCTCGACTGCACCGACAAGGATTGGGATTTTTCGTTCGACCTCAATGTCAAATCGATGCACCGCATGATCAGGACTTTCCTTCCCGCCATGCTGGAGAAAAAATCGGGCTCGATCATCAATATCTCTTCCGCCGTGTCGTCGATCCGCGGCGTTCCGAACCGTTACGCCTACGGTGCCACAAAGGCGGCGGTGATCGGGTTGACCAAAGCGGTCGCCGCCGATTTCATCCGGCGGGGCATTCGTTGCAATGCCATCTGCCCCGGCACCGTGGAATCGCCTTCGCTCGAAGGACGCATTGCGGCGCTGTCGAAGGAGACGGGTCGGCCGCCGGACGCGGTTCGGCAGGGTTTCGTCGATCGCCAGCCCATGGGGCGGCTGGGCACGGCCGAGGAGGTCGCCTGGCTCGCCCTCTTTCTCGCCGGTGACGAGGCAAGTTACATTACCGGCCAAGCGCATCTCGTCGACGGCGGGATGGCGATGTAGCGGCAAAAGCCCGACTCTGCGTCATTGATCGATGCACATTCTCATCATCGGGGCTGCAGGAATGATCGGGCGCAAACTCACGGCGCGCCTGGCCGATACCTGCGAGCTCAATGGACGACCAATCGACAAGATCACGCTCGTTGACGTGGATACCCCGCAACGTCCTCCGAACTGCGCGGCGAAAATCGAAACTTTCGCGGCCGATGTCGCCGATCCTGCAGCAGCAGTTAGGGCCGTCGCGGGTCGGCCGCACGTCATATTCCATCTTGCCGCGGTGGTGTCCGGCGAGGCCGAGCTCGATTTCGAGAAGGGCACGCGCGTCAATCTTGACGGTTCGCGCGTGCTCCTCGAGGCCGTTCGCAAGGCCGGCGAGGGCTATCGTCCGCGGCTGGTTTTCACCTCATCGATCGCGGTGTTTGGGGCGCCGTTTCCAGCGGCTATTGCCGATGATTTCCACACCACGCCGCTGACGTCATACGGGACGCAAAAGGCCATTATCGAGCTCTTGCTTGCGGACTATAGCCGCCGCGGTTTTCTTGACGGCGTCGGCATCAGGCTTCCGACCATCGTTGTGCGGCCGGGCCGACCGAATAGGGCCGCGTCCGGCTTTTTTTCCTCGATCATCCGCGAACCGCTGAACGGCGAAGAAGCCGTGCTGCCGGTCGCGGACAGCGTGCGACATTGGTACGCCAGTCCACGCGCCGCGGTCGAATTTCTGCTTCACGCTGCCGGGCTCGATTGCGAGCAGCTTGCGGGACGCGTCAATCTCACGATGCCTGGAGTGTGCTGTACTGTCGGCGAGCAAATTGAATCCCTGCGCCGGATCGCCGGCGACAAGGTCGCCTCCCGCATCCGTCGCGAGCCCGATCCGCTCATCGCACGAATCGTCGCTGGCTGGCCGAGCCGGTTCGATCCGCGCCGGGCCCTGGCACTCGGCTTCCGGGCCGAGGCTTCGTTCGACGAGATTATTCACGTCCACATTGCAGACGAGCTAGGCGGCAAGATCGCGTGCTGACGCAAGTTGCCAACATCCGCGCCGCCTGAGCCCTTTTCACGGCGTGCGCTTAGAGTCTATGTCTGCGGCATGCGATTTGGCTCGCCTCTCATCCCTGCCACACTGGCGCGTCGTTACAAGCGGTTCCTTGCCGACGTGGTTCTCGAATCCGGCGAAATGCTGACCGTCCATGTCGCCAATCCAGGCGCTATGACCGGTCTCGACCGGCCGTTCTCGCGGGTGTGGCTATCGAATTCGGACAATCCGCTGCGGAAAATTCCCTACGATTGGGAGCTTGTCGAGGTAGACCTTGGCAGCGGTCCGGAACTTGTCGGGGTCAACACGGCCCAACCCAACCTGCTGGTTGCCGAAATTCTCACGACTGGATTGATCCCCGAACTGCGCGATTATTCATCGATTCGACGCGAGGTGAAATTCGGCACGAATTCCCGCGTCGATTTTCTGCTCGAAGACCCAAGGCGACCGCCCTGCTACCTCGAGGTGAAAAACGTTCATCTCATGCGCAAACCGCGTCTTGCCGAATTTCCCGATTGCGTCACCGATCGCGGTGCCAAGCATCTCGATGAGCTTGCCGCCGTAGGGGCGAGAGGCGCTCGGGCGGTGCAGCTCTACGTCATCCAGGTTCCCTCGGCGGAGCGCTTTGCGGTTGCCGGCGACGTCGATCCGGCCTATGCCGCGGCCTTCGGCCGCGCCCGCGCCAAGGGCGTGGAGATGCTGGCGTGGCGCTGTGCGGTCAATCTGGATGGGATCGAGATTGCAGCGCCGGTTCCCGTCGTCCTCGCCGGTGGCTAGCACGCTCGGCCCGGCGCAGCAGATTGCTTGCGTTGCGCGCGAGTATGCTTACATTGCGACTCGATCGCTTCAGTGGCATCCGCGCTCCATCTCCCATGACTTATGTTGATGCGGCTTGTGCGCCGCTGCGCAAGACCGGACAGATCAAGATTCACGGCCCCGCCGCCTTTGAGGGCATGCGCAAGGCTGGCCGGCTTGCGGCCGAGTGTCTCGACATGCTGGTCGGCGAGATCAAACCGGGAGTCTCTACCGAGCGCATTGACCGCCTGGTGTACGAATTTGGATTGGACTACCGCGCCCTGCCGGCAACGCTGATGTACCGGGGCTATCGCAAGGCCACCTGCACCTCAGTCAATCACGTGGTCTGCCACGGCATTCCGGGCGAAAAGCCATTGCGAGAGGGTGACATCGTCAATGTCGATGTGACGCTGATTCTTGATCATTGGCATGGCGATTCCAGTCGGATGTATTCTATCGGTGAGATTCCGCGGCGCGCCGAGAGGTTGATCGAAGTGACCTACGAGGGAATGATGCGGGGCATTGCCGCCATCAAGCCCGGCGGGACCACCGGCGATATCGGCAATGCGATCCAGTCCTATGTCGAAGGCCAGCATATGAGCGTGGTACGCGACTTCTGCGGCCACGGGCTTGGCCAGCTTTTCCACGACGAACCAAACATCGTGCATATCGGCCGGCCGGGCGAGGGGATCGTGCTCAAGCCGGGGATGTTCTTTACCGTCGAGCCGATGATCAATCTCGGCCGCCCGCACGTGAAGGTGCTGTCCGACGGCTGGACTGCCGTGACCCGCGACCGCTCGCTCTCTGCGCAATTCGAGCATACGGTTGGCGTTACCGAAACCGGCGTGGAGATTTTTACCCTCTCACCCAAAGGCCTGGACAAACCGCCTTACAAAGCGTGACGCGGACCCGAGGCTATCTACCGGATTGCAAATTATCGTAATCCGGTCATCCTTGGAGCCGAGGGCTGTGGCATCTGCGCACGTGCGCGGGGACTGGGGTTACGTCCGGATTCCATGTTGGAAAAAAAGCGCGAGGGCGAACGAAGCTTCGCCGAGGGTACACCGCACTACTACGGCCATCGTGAGCGCCTGCGGGAACGGTTTCGCGAGGCGGGAGCAGACGCGCTGTCGGATTACGAGCTTTTGGAACTCTTGCTGTTCCGCGTGCTGCCGCGGCGCGACATCAAGCCATTGGCCAAGTCGTTGTTGGAGAAGTTCGGTTCGTTCGCCGAGGTGATAGCGGCGCCTGAGGTGCGGCTTGCCGAGGTGAAGGGGCTTGGCGATGCATGCATCACCGACTTGAAGATCATTCAGGCGGCGGCCAGCCGACTGCTGCGCGGCGCCGTGAAGAAGCGACCGGTACTGTCGTCTTGGTCGACGGTGCTCGACTATTGCCGCACGGCGCAGGCCTTCGCCGATCGCGAGCAATTCCGCGTGCTGTTCCTTGATAAGCGCAACCAGCTTATCGCCGACGAATTGCAACAAATAGGTACCGTGGATCACACCCCGGTCTATCCGCGCGAGGTGGTCAAACGCGCACTCGAACTGTCAGCGACCGCCATCATTCTCGTGCACAATCACCCCTCGGGCGACCCGACGCCGTCGCGCGCCGATATCCAGATGACGCAACAGATCATCGCGGTTGCGACGCCGCTCGGAATTTCCGTGCATGACCACATCATCGTCGGCAAGGAAGGCCACGCGAGTCTGAGGGGGCTAAAACTCATTTAGCTGCTGCCGACCGAAATACCCGCCGTCTCCAGTTGCCGACCCCTTTTTAGCCAGCGAGCGCTTCCGACGCGTTTTGCTGGCAAACGACATCGACGCGGTTAGCAGCGTGCGGGAGTCCGCGTGTGGTGAAGGGCACTGCACTCGCTCGGCAATATTTGCCGTGACGGCAAGAAAAGCGGCGCCTATGACGGCCGGTCAAAAAGGTTCCTGCCCGAAAATCCTTGTTTTGCCGCCACTTGCGTTGTGGTCTTGGTTTTGCATCGCGGTTCTCGCGCAGTGCGTCCTGCTCGTCAGGGCGAACAGCACGAAGGAGAGTGCCACGTCCACAATTGGCGCACCCAGCGGCAACGATCCCCACGCACAGGTTCAGGCGCTGTGGATGCGGCGGCAGCCGAGCAGCGCCGCCCAGGGCGCCGCCGTCTCGCAGTTATTCGCGCCAACACGCTCGCAAGGCACGAACACGCTTGCAAGCATGGCAAGGTTATGACGACACCGGGGTCTCGGATCGTGCTCTTGCAGGGCGCTTTCGACATCCTGAATTACGGGCATGTCAGGGCGTTTAAGTTTGCCAAGGCTCAAGGTGACTATTTGATCGTGGCGTTGAACACCAACGAGCTGATCCGCGACTATAAGGGTCGCGAGCCAGTGATGCCGTGGCCCCATAAGCGGCGCATCATCGAGGCCTGCCGTTACGTCGACAAGGTGGTGCCGGCGCGCGAGTTCTCACCGCTGAAGCTTCTGAAGCGCTATCGGGTCGACGTTTACGTGCTCAGCTACGAATGGGAGCATACCAAGGCCGCCGAGATCGCCTTTATGAAACAAAAGGGTGGCCGTGTCTGTTTCTCGCGGCGCTTCCGCGGCGTCTCGACGTCGGCCATCAAGGCAACGTTGCTGAAAGAACATCTCGATGCACAAGGCGCGCTCGTTCAATCGGCTGCCGTCTCTGGAGCAGGAAATGAGCACATTCGCGACGACGCCTTGTTTGGCGCCGCCGTCGCCAACGGAGCGACCGTTATATCTTTACGGGGCCGGCAATCTCGGCAGGCTAGCGCGCGAGTTTTTAACAGCCGTGGGACATGAACCAGCTGGCATCTTCGAACGCGGTGACCTGATCCCGGAGGCGGGCGCCCGTGTCGCGGTGAGCGTGGTCACGTCGCCCTATGTGACGATCGAGCGCTCATTGGCGGCCCGCGGTTGCATCGATGTCGTCCCGTTCTACGATCTCGCCGAAAGCCTGCGGGGCCAGCACCCGCTGTCGAATGGCTGGTTTGCTGAACCACTCACGGTGGTCGATCAACGTGAGATCGAAGGCGTGTTCGCAGGTTGGGACGATGACGCATCTCGGGCTCACCACCTGCAGTTCATTGCCTGGCGCCGGCTGCGCGAAGAATGGACGTTTGCGGGCGCCCCGATCTCCATCGAGCGCTACTTCATCCCGGAAGTCGCCGCGGGGCTGCACGACCGCGAGACCTTGCTCGACGGCGGTGCTCACCATGGCGCGGTGTCGCTCGCGTTCGCAGCGATGATCGGCACCCCCCGGGTCATCGCCGTTGAGCCGGACGCTGCCAATCGGGCGGTGCTGGGTGAAAGGCTGCGCGGGCTGCCCCGGCCAGCGGTTCTCGATTGCGCGCTCGCGGCCCAGGATGGCACCGCCGCCTTCAGCGAAGGCTACGGCTTTGCGTCGAAACTGTCGGCGTTCGGCCAAGCGCAAGTCAGCACCCGGTCGATCGACAGCCTCGACGTCGCGCCGACCTTCATCAAGCTGCATCTCGAGGGTGGCGAGCTCGACGCTTTGCGCGGGGCCAGCGACACACTGCGTGCGCATCGGCCGATCGTGACCGCGACCGTCTACCATAATGCCGACGGTCTATGGCGCACTGCCGGCTGGCTCATGCGCGAGCTCGATGACTATAGGTTCTTGTTCAGGAACCACTGCTGGTGCGGCGCGGGTGCAGTCGTCTACGCGATCCCGCGGGAGCGCCGCCAATGAAAGCGCGATTGGAGCCGCGCATCAACTTGCAGGGGCGCACGTCCCTCGAGACGGTTATTCCGCTCGCCACGCCGTTCATCGTGTTCGTCGATCCGGCAAGCGCCTGCAACTTCAAATGCACGTTTTGCCCCACGGGTCACCATGACCTGATCGCCGAGACCGGCCGCTTCCAAGGCGCGATGAAGTTCGAAGTATTCCAAAAGATCATCGACGATCTTGCGGAGTTCGACCGGCCGCTCAAGGTGCTGCGCCTTTACAAAGACGGCGAGCCGTTTCTCAACCGGCGGCTGGCCGACATGGTCGGCTATGCCAAGCGGTCGGGCCGCGTCGACTATGTGGACACCACCACCAACGGCTCTTTGATCTCGCCGGAGCGCGTGGGGCCCGTACTCGCCGCTGGCCTCGACAAGATCAACATCTCTGTCGACGGGATGACCGCCGACACCTATCGGAAATTCACCTCCTTCAAATTCGACTTCGGCCGCTTCGTTGAAAACGTCAAATGGCTTTACGCTAATCGGGGCCGCTGCGAGGTCGTGGTCAAGATCCCGGCCGAGCTCGTCAACGAGCCGGAACGTCAAGCATTCTTCGACACCTTCGGCGACCATTGTGACCGCATTTTCGTCGAGAATTTCGCTCCGTGTTGGCCGCAGTTCGACATTGAGCAGCACACCGGCGTCAAGATCAGCCGCGGCATCTATCAGCAGGATGTGAGCGAT
>JASHQI010000316.1 GCA_030037645.1 Xanthobacteraceae bacterium | reverse complement strand
ACGTCGCGGCCGGTGAAACCGGTGCCGCCCGTCGTGATGACGACATCGATCAATGGATCGGCGATCCAGGCTTTGACACGGGCGCGGATCGCTCCGATGTCGTCGGTCACGATGCTTCGCTCGGCGACGAAGTGGCCCGCGGCGACGATGCGTTGCACCAGGACCGCGCCCGATTTGTCGTCCTTGAGCGAACGCGTGTCGGAAATCGTGAGAACCGCGATCTTGAGCGGCACGAACTGTTTGATTTGATCAACGCCGGCCATTCAATACCCTACCATCGCTGCGACGGTGCCGGAATAGTCGAATCAGGGCACGTCCACTGTGCAATTACTCGGCCGCCTGACTGGCTCGCACCCGATAACTGCCGGGGACGGTGCGGAAAGCAATATTGAGGCGGTTGGCCCCGTTGATCGCTACGATCGCAAATGTCAGGTTGGCGAGTTCCCGCTCGTCGAACTGCGATCGCGCCAGTTCGAACACGTCGTCCGGCACTTGCCCTTGCGTGATCAGAGTGACCGCTTCGGTCCAGGCCAAAGCGGCGCGCTCGCGGTCACTGTAAAACGGCGACTCGCGCCAGGCGTTGAGCAGATAAAGTCGCTGCTCGCTTTCGCCCGCAGCCCGGAGCTCTTTGGTGTGCATGTCGATGCAATGGGCGCAGCCGTTGATCTGCGAGGCGCGCAGCTTTACGAGTTCGAGCAGTGTATGATCGAGGCCGCAATCGTGCACGAAGGCGTGAAGCTGACTGATGGCATTTGCGCCTTGCGGCGACACTTTGCGGAAATCCATGCGCGCTTTCATAGCTGTCCCTGTGACTAGTCGCCTCTTGCAAACAGGCCTTGAGCATCGGGCCGTTTCATCGCCGATTCAAGCACGGCGAACTCGCCCGTTCTCAAAAGTTCGCCGGCGATTTGACGCACGAGAGCCATCGTCGCCAGCGTGACGCTGGAGGCGATGCTGACCCGCGCAACACCGATTTCCTCGAGTCGCTTCACGCTCGGAGTTCCCGCCCGCGCGACGATGTTGATCGGCACTTTGAGCGCCGCGATCAGTTCGGAGATGATCTTGAGGTCGCCCAGCGCGAACGGAAAGATGCAATCGGCCCCCGCGGCGACATAGGCCTTGGCGCGCCGCACGGTTTCACGGAATCGCGTTTCGTCGTCGTGAACGTGCTTCAGATAAAGGTCGACTCTGGCGTTGATGACGAGCGGCACCCCCGCAGAGCGCGCCGCCTCGCGGGCCGCGGCAATGCGCTCGACGGCATCGTCGATTGCACGGACGGGAAGCGCCGGATCGGCCGTGCTGTCCTCGAGATTGATGCCCACGGCGCCCGTAGCGATGATGTCCGCTACGCTGCGACCCACTTGATCGGCGCTTTTGCCATAGCCGGCTTCGATGTCCACCGTGACCGGCACGCGAACCGCTTGCACGATCCGGCGCGTCACCGCCACGACCTCGTCCCACGGCGCGGCTTCGCCGTCCGGGTAGCCGAGCGCCCAGGCCACGCCGCCACTGGTTGTCGCCACCGCGCCAAAACCGGCGGCCTCGAAAATGCGGGCACTCATTGCATCCCATGCGTTCGGTAGGAGCAACAGGCGAGGCCCCTGATGCATTCTCCGAAATGTTTCTGCCAGTTGCCTTTGCTCGGCTTTGGTCACAGCGCTTCACCCTCACGCGGCCGCAGTGGGCGGCACGCCAAAGATCGAGTTTATTGTGCCGCTACGCGCCGTGCTACAGCGTGTTGGCCGACAATGTATCGCAGCCGGATACTTGGCCGCCGTTGAAGCCGTTCGAAAACCACCGTTTGCGCTGCTCCGAGGTGCCGTGGGTAAAGGAATCCGGCACGACATAGCCCTGCGCCTCCTTTTCCAGCCGGTCGTCGCCGATGGCGGCGGCAGTTTGCAAGGCCTGATCGACGTCGCCGGGATCGAGAAAATGATGTTTCTGCTGGGCGCGGTTCGCCCAGACCCCGGCAAGACAATCCGCCTGCAGCTCGATGCGCACTTGAAGCGCATTGGCCTTGGCTTGGCTCGCTAAAGCCTGCTGCTCCTGCATTACCTGCGGCAGGATGCCGAGCTCGTCCTGCACGTGATGACCGACCTCATGGGCGATCACATAGGCTTCGGAGAACTTGCAGGCGTTGCTGCTCGAGCAACCGCCGAATTTGTTCTGCAGATCGTCGAAGAACGAGGTGTCGAGATAAATGCGCTGGTCGCGCGGGCAATAGAACGGTCCCATCGCCGACTGCGCCAATCCGCAACCGCCCGCCTCCGCCCGGAAGAACAAGCGCAGCCTTGGCGGGTGATAAGTGCGACCGGCCGCGGCGAAGATTTCGGTCCAACGGTCCTCGGTGTCGCCGAGCACGAGAGCGACGAAGCGCCCGGTGGGATCGGTTGGCGTGCCGGCCGCGACCGGCGGGGCCTGACCGGACTGCTGCGACGCGGTGCCACCGCCTGTGAGAATTTGCGCGCCGTTGAGAAGGACGCTCGGATCGATACCGAAATACCAACTGATCAGGCCGATGATGATGATCGTTCCGATGCCGAGACCGCCGGCGCCACCGGGCAGGCCGCCGCGGGAGCCGCTCGATTGCCGATCGTCTTCGACGTTGTCGCTGGGGCGGAAATCATCGGTGCGCATGTCGGAATCTCCTTCGCACATCGCGCTGCCGCCGGTGAGCAAATACCAACCCGCAGCGCATGATTAATTAAATGTTTCCCGGCATTTATTGCCTAGTCAGACGGCAGACGAAGTAACTCGATTTTTACCTTGGGCCGGCATTATCCGCATCGTCGGTTGTAGGTCCCGCGTCGCCGACCGCGTCGCCTGAGTCAGAGTTCTGAGTCATGGTTGTGTCGCGTCGCGGGGCGTCCGCAAGGGCGCCCCGCGTGAGTTTTGAATCGACGACATCGGCACGCATCCTGGTCGGCGATTGCAGTGCCGAGATGGCGCAGATTCCAGCGGCTTCCGTTGATCTAATCTTCGCCGACCCGCCTTACAATCTGCAACTCCAAGGCGACCTCAAGCGACCGGACGATTCCCGCGTCGACGCCGTTGACGACGATTGGGACAAGTTTTCGAGTTTTGCCGCCTATGACGAGTTCACGCGCGCCTGGCTCACCGCCTGCCGGCGGGTGATGAAGCCACACGCCACGCTATGGGTCATCGGTTCATATCACAACATATTCCGTGTCGGCACGCACATCCAGGACCTCGGATTCTGGATTCTCAACGACATCGTCTGGCGAAAATCGAACCCGATGCCGAATTTTCGCGGTCGTCGCTTCACCAATGCGCACGAGACGCTGATTTGGGCGGCGCGCCAAGCCACCAATAAGGACTACACCTTCAACTATGAAGCGTTGAAGTCGGGCAATGACGACGTTCAGATGCGTTCGGATTGGCTGATCCCGCTTTGTACCGGCGAGGAGCGTCTCAAAGGTCGCGACGGCAAAAAGTTACATCCGACGCAAAAGCCGGAAGCCCTGCTCGCGCGCATCATCCTTGCGGCGTCGCGACCCGACGATCTGGTGCTCGACCCGTTCTGCGGGACCGGCACCACCGGTGCGGTCGCGCGCCGGCTGCGCCGCCGCTTCATCGGCATCGAGCGCGATGCCGATTATGCCGCCGCCGCAGAGAAGCGCATCGCCGCCGCCGAGCCACTGCCTGAGCCGGCGCTCGCCAGCTTCATGACCGCACGCGAGGCGCCGCGCGTGCCGTTCTCCGCGTTGATCGAGCGTGGCCTCGTTTCGCCCGGCGTCAACCTGTTCGATGCCAAGCGCCGGCACCGCGCGCTGGTTCGCGCAGACGGCGCGCTCGCGCTCGGCGAAGCGGTCGGCTCGATCCACCGCATCGGCGCGTTGGCGCAGGGCCTCGAAGCCTGCAACGGCTGGACCTTTTGGTACATCGAGACGCCGCAGGGCCTCACCGTGATCGACGCGCTGCGCGCGCAGGTGCGATCAGAAATGGCGGAAGCCGCCGAATAACCCGGGGCACTACGCGGCGGGTATCGCTTCAACAAGCACTTCCAGCGCTCGTTTCGCAAACGCCTCCATATTCGCAAGCCGCTCGGCGCTGCCGGTGTGCAGCGTGATCGCGCGCTCGACGGGACCGGCAACCGCCATGCAAGTGTGGCCCGGTGGATCGCCGTAGCGATTACCGGTCGGTCCGGAAGCGCCGGTTTCGCCAAAGCCCCACGAGGCCCCGTGCCGCTCACGCATGCGCCGCGCAATGAGCAGCGCATAGACCTCGGTCGCCGCCCGCAAACCCCGCATGTCGGCGTCGCCGATGCCGAGCAACGCCGCGCGCGCTGATTTCGTGTACACCACGGCGCCACCAAGAAAGTAGGCCGAAGCGCCAGGCACGGCCAGCAATGCCGCGGCAATCAGCCCGCCGGTCGAGGATTCGGCGACGGCGATGGTCTCGCGACGCGCGATCAGACGCTGCGCGATTCTCTCGGCCAGAGGCAGCAGCGCTTTCATAAGTCGCTCCTGCCGATTTCGCAGAGCGTGCGGAAGATGCCGATATCGGCTTGCGGGAATTGCTTTGCCAATTGCGCGCCAATCGCTTGCGCATCGTCTTGATAAAGTGTCTCGATCATCAGCGCGCCGGCAATCTTCCTGTCGCCGCCGCGCAAGTGCTCTTCCTTCGACACCGGCATGCTGCCGGCGTCGAGCGCGGTCCATATTTCACCGCCGGCAACGGCGGCATCGGCGGTGAGCTGCTCCAATGCGCCGGACAGCGCCGCATCATCCTGCCTGCGGCCGAACCGGGCGATCGCGGCAAACGCGCCGCGAAAATGGCCGCGCCGCTCACTGCGCCGGCACACCGTGCGGTTCATGTTGACGAACACCTCCGCCATCATCTTGCGGGTCATCGGCGTGGGATTGTCGAGCCGCTGCAGATAGGGCTTTGACGTCAGCACCTCCGGCGTTTCGACGAGGTAGAAGCAAAAATAGTCAGGCGTGCCCGCAACGCCTTTATAGCGGCGGCCGAATAGAAAGCCCGGCACGCCAAGCCGCTCGATGAGATGCTCGCCCTGGTACCAGGCTTCGAATTCCGCCTCGCGCCCGGCACGGCACTGATGGAAGATGGCAAGTATTCCGGGCTGCGTAGTCATCGCGCCGCGACCACCATGATCTCGACCTTGTAGTCCGGCGAGGCGAGGCCGGCCTGCACGGTGGCGCGCGCCGGCGCATTGCCGGGCGCCACCCAGGCATCCCATACGCCGTTCATTTCGGCGAAATTCGCCATGTCGGTGATCCAGATATTGGCCGACAGAAGCTTGCTCTTGTCGGTCCCGGCTTTGGCGAGAAAGCCGTCGATCTGCGCAAGGATGCTCCTGGTCTGTTCGGCCATGCTCTTGCCCTTGGGCGCTTCGGCGACGATGCCGGCAAGATAGACGGTATCGCCGTGGACGACCGCCTTGCTCAGGCGCGGCCCGGTTTCATGACGCTCGATCTTCATCGCAGATCCTTTCTGTTTTGAATTTTTGCCGTGGTTCGATCGCCCGTGCGCCCATCAGCAACAACCTTCGCAATAACCTTGCGCATGACGCTGGGCAATGCCTCGCCCGCGATGTGGTCAAGTGCGGCCCAGCGCATTCCATCCGGCGCAGACGTGCGCGCCGGACAGACAGCCGCATAGATCGAGAGTTCGAGCGGGAAATGGGTAAACACATGCCGCACTGTTCCCGGGATGCGGCGCCACGCGACGCGGCGGTTGGATTGGCCCGCGGAAAGATGCGGCGCGCCAGCACGCGCTTTGCGCTCGTCAAATTCTTCCAACCATTCTGTCGTCGGGACTTCGGTCATACCTCCGAGCAGCCCTTTTGCCGGCCGCGCGCGCAGCAGCAGACAACCGTCGGTGCGCAGCGCGACGAAAGCGGCGCCGCGGCGCAGCGCGCCTTCGCGCTTTGGCATACGGCGCGGAAACGCCTCCACGTCGCCGCGCGCATGCGCGGCACAACCCTTGTGCCACGGACACAGAGCGCAGGCGGGCTTCCTCGGCGTGCAGATGGTGGCGCCGAGATCCATCATGGCTTGGGCGAAATCACCGGCGCGCCGGCGTGGCGTCAGCGCGCTGGCGAGGCGGTGTATCTCTCGCTTGGCGTCCGGCAGGGGCAGATCAACAGCATAAAGCCGAGCGATCACGCGTTCGATATTGCCGTCGACCGGTGTTGCCGGTGCGTCGAAAGCAATCGCCGCGATGGCGGCCGCGGTATATGCGCCGATGCCCGGAAGCGCGCGCAATTCGGCTTCGCTGTTCGGGAATTCTCCACCGTGTCGCTCGACCACGGCCCGTGCGCAGGCGTGCAGGTTGCGAGCCCGCGCATAATAGCCGAGCCCCGCCCAGCTTTTGAGCACCTCGTCCAGCGCCGCTGCCGCGAGCGCGCGCACATCTCCCCAGTGCGTCAAAAAACGCGCGTAGTAAGGCGCAACAGCCTTGACCGTCGTTTGTTGCAGCATGATTTCGGAGAGCCACACGCGATACGGGTCGGGATGCTCCCCGGGCACGACGCGCCAGGGCAGCCTGCGATGGTGCCGGTCGTACCAAGCCAAGAGGGCGGTGGTTTGCGGGCATGAAATTGCCGCCCGGCGCTCGCTGCGCTGTCGCATCGCCATCTTCGCTGCTACCGTCTTTGCCGGACTGGACCCTGCCAGGCTCATCGCCGAGGGATGACAGAGCGCCGCACGATGAACAAGCCCAAGCGCACGTTCGCCAAGCCGCTCCGCGAGCTCGTCGGCAAGGTCATCGGCGAGACGTTCTCGCGCCAGGGTTTCGCTTCGGCAGAACTGGTGACGCGCTGGCCTGAAATCGTCGGCGCCGAGATCGCGGCGCATAGCGAGCCCGTCAAAATACAGTGGGTGCGGCCAGCGGACGGCGAGGAGCGGGAACCAGGCACCCTGGTGCTGCGTGTCGATGGTCCGGCGGCGATCGAAATACAACATCTGGCCAACGTGATCTGCGATCGCGTCAACCGCTTCCTGGGCTGGCGCGCCGTCGCGCGGGTCGCCTTGCGCCAAGCCCCATTGCGGCACGGCGCGCGCAAAGTCGCGCGCAGCTCCGATCCGGTCGCGACCGCACGGATCGCCGCGACCATGCCGAACATTGCGGACGACGATTTACGACAGGCGCTGGCGCGGCTCGGCGCTGCAATCAAGCGGCCGTGACGGCGGCGTGCAGGGTCTTGGCGGGATGGCGCACTAATGCCACATTGGTGCCACGTATTCACGCTGCAAAGTCCCTCTTGCCAACCAGGAGTCGCCCTTGTCGCTTACTCGTCGCAAAATCGTCCTGGCCGGTGCGGGAATGTCGCTCGCCGGCGCAAGCATGGCCGGCATCATTCTTTCGCCCTCGGCCAGAGCCGCCACGGCCGATACGCCCGATGTCGATCCGGCGGAATTGGCGAAAGCCGGGCCCGAAGGCGACATCGTGCTCGGCTCCGACAAAGCGCCGGTCACTATCATCGAATATGCTTCGATGACATGTCCGCATTGCGCGCATTTCTCAGCGACCACGTTTCCGGAGCTGAAGAAGCGCTACATCGACACCGGCAAGGTCCGCTTCATTTTCCGGGAATTCCCTCTCGATCCACTTGCGGCGGCTGGTTTCATGCTGGCGCGTTGCGCCGGCAAAGACAAATTCATGCCGATCGTGGAAACCTTGTTCGCCAAGCAGGCAGAGTGGGTGGTGAAGGAACCGGTTCCGCCGCTGAAGGAGATCGCCAAGCAGTTCGGCTTCACCGAGCAATCGTTCAAGCAGTGTCTGACGAATCAGAAGGTGCTCGACGACATCCAAGCGGTGCGCGATCGCGCCAACCAGAAGCTCGGGGTCAATTCGACGCCAACCTTCTTTATCAACGGAAAACGCCTGGTCGGCGATGTCTCGATCGACGAGATGGCCAAGGTGATAGACCCCTATCTCAAGGAAGGATAAGGGTTTTTGGCTTTTTGGTCGGCCGGCTTGATGACCGCTGCCGAGCCGCCGGCGGTAACGCCAGGATGACAAAAATCGGGAAAACGCGCGCGACCAGTTGCGCTCGGAGTCGCGGCGATTCATTCTCCGCGTCGATGCGGCAGCCCGTCACGCCCGAGAAAGGGCGTGAGCCCTCAACGATTCCCTTCGCCGCCGCATCTTGGGGGATGAAAATAACACCGGCATGAAGCTCACGCGGCTGCGTCTCATCGGCTTTAAGTCCTTCGTCGAACCAACTGACTTCGAGATCGAACCGGGATTGACCGGGGTGGTCGGCCCTAACGGCTGCGGCAAGTCCAATCTGGTCGAGGCCGTGCGCTGGGTCATGGGCGAGGCCTCATACAAGGCCATGCGCGCATCCGAGATGGATGACGTCATCTTCTCCGGCAATGCCGATCGTCCAGCGCGCAATCATGCCGAGGTCTCGGTTTCGATCGACAACAGCGACCGCAAGGCGCCCGCCAGCTTTAACGATTCCGAGACCCTCGAAGTGTCGCGCCGCATCATGCGCGAGCAGGGATCGATTTTCCGCGTCAACGGCCGCGAAGTACGCGCGCGCGACGTCACCATGTTGTTCGCCGACGCCTCCACGGGTTCCCGCTCGCCCGCGCTCGTTCATCAGGGCCGGATCGGCGAGATCATCCAAGCGCGGCCCGATCAACGCCGGCGCGTGCTCGAAGAAGCGGCGGGCATTTCCGGGCTGCACGCGCGCCGCCACGAAGCGGAGCTGCGGCTCAAGGCCGCCGAGCACAATCTTGCACGGGTCGAAGACGTCATCGGCCAGCTTGCC
>JASHQI010000053.1 GCA_030037645.1 Xanthobacteraceae bacterium | reverse complement strand
AACCGGGCGACCTTCTCGCCATCATGTCGGCCGGCGCCTATGGTGCGACCCAGGCCGGCACCTATAACAGCCGCGCGCTGGTCCCCGAAGTGCTTGTCCGTAAAAGCGAATGGGCGCTGGTGCGGCCGCGGCTTGAAGCCGAGCAGCTGATCGCGCTCGACCGCCTGCCGCCGTGGCTCTAAATCCGCATAGCTCGGTTCATGTGCCTTGAACCCGCCCTCATGCTAACGTGTTGTCATCCTCAGTCGTGCTTGAGTATGGCGCGCAATTGCGGCGTGCGGAGCCCTTGAAAAGGCCGACAATCGTGACCGAAGCGATCTTGCCAGGTTCCACGCCTGAACCGCGCCGCAGCGATCCGACGCAATCGCTGCTGGCGGCGGCGCTGCGGCGTGCGCGCTGGTCGATTCTTTGGGAACGGCTGTGGCCGGCGCTGGCGACAGTGGCGACGGCCGTCGGATTGTTTCTGGCCTTGTCGTGGCTCGGCCTGTGGCTGTGGCTGCCGCCGCTCGGACGTGCAGTGGGCGTCGTTGTTTGCGTGGTCCTCACGCTGGCGGCGGTGGTGCCGTTACTATTTTTGCGCATGCCGGGTGCCCGAGACGGCCTGAGCCGGCTCGATCAAGGCAGCGGCCTTCGTCATCGTCCGGCGACCGCGATTGCCGATGAGCTCGCGGTCACGCCCAAGGACCCGCATTCGCTCGCGCTGTGGAACGCGCATGTCGAGCGCGCGCGGGCGGCGGTGCGCACGCTCAAGGCGGGCTGGCCCTCGCCGCGCATGCAGCGGCGCGATCCCTATGCGGTCCGCGCTCTGATCCTGATCGCTTGCGTTGCGACCTTTTTCGCCGCGGGCGGCGAACGCTGGAAGCGCGTCGCGGCGGCGTTCGATTGGCACGGCGTGGTACTGCCGGCGGATTTCCGTGTCGACGCCTGGGTCATGCCGCCGGTCTATACCGGCAAGCCGCCGATCATCCTGCCCGGCATCCATCCCGGCGCGACCAGCGCGGTCGCGGCCGACAGCGGCCCGTCTGGGCCCATCGCGGTGCCCGTCGGCTCGACGCTTATCGTGCGCGCGACCGGCAATGTCGATCTCGACGTGTCCGGCTCCGGCGGCGTCACGCCGGCCAAGGATGCGGCGCCGGCGCCGGCCGGCACCGAGGATCATCGGTTCACGATCAAGGCGGATGGAACGGCAAAGCTGCGCGGCGTCGGCGACGACCGCACCTGGGCGTTCACGGCCATTCCCGATAAGCCGCCGACCATCGCGCTCACCAAGGATCCCGAAGAGCAGACCCGCGGCTCGTTGTTGTTGTCGTACCGGCTGGAAGACGATTACGGGGTGACCGAGGCCAAGGCGACCTTTGCGCGCAAGGACGATACTAAGGCAGGCGATACCAAGACAAAAGACGACGCACCGCATCCGCTGTTTGGGCCGCCGGATTTTGCCTTGGTGCTGCCGCAGGCGCGGACCAGGAACGGCGTCGGCCAGACGCTGAAGGATTTGACCGACCATCCCTGGGCCGGCGCCAATGTGGTGATGACGCTGGTCGCCCGCGATGATGGCGGCAATGTCGGCAAGAGTGCGCCGTTCGCGTTGCGCCTGCCTGAGCGCGTCTTCACCAAGCCGTTGGCGCGGGCGCTGATCGAGCAGCGCCGCGATCTTGCGCTTGATGCCCGCTCGCGCCCGCAGGTGATCACCGCGCTCGATGCGCTGGCGCTGGCGCCGGAGCAGTTCACCCCCGATGCCGGCATTTATCTCGGGCTGCGCACGATTTTCTGGTCTCTGGTGCGCGCCAAGAACGACGACGATTTGCGCAACGTGGTGGGCCAGCTCTGGTCGATGGCGGTGGACATCGAGGACGGCGATATGGCCGACGCCCAGGAGGCGTTGCGCAACGCCGAGAATGCGCTGCGCCAGGCCCTGCAGAACGGCGCCAGCGACCAAGAAATCAGGCAGTTGATGGACAAGCTGCGCGACGCGATGGGTCGCTACATGCAGGCGATGCGCGATCAACTGCGCAACAGTCAACAGCTCACCCGCCCGCTCAGCCCCAATACGCGCGTGCTCAGCCAGCGCGACCTGCAAAACATGCTCGACCGGCTGGAGAATCTCGCCCGCAGCGGCGACAAGCAAGCGGCCCAGGCGCTGTTGCAACAGCTCGAACAGATGATGGAAAACATGCAGATGGCGTCGCCGGATATGAACGGCGACGACAACGATGACATGATGTCGGCGCTCGACGAGCTTGGCGACATGATCCGTCAGCAGCAGGATTTGCGCGATCGCACCTTCAAGCAAGGCCAGGATCAACGCGCGCAGCAGGCGCAGCCCGGCCAGCCCGGCCAGCGCGGCAAACGCGGTCAGCCGCAGCAGCCGGGCAATTCGATGGGCGAGCTGCGCCAGAGCCAGCAGGCGCTGCGCGACCGGCTCAACGAATTGCTGAAGGAGCTCAAGCAAAACGGCCTCGGCCAGAACCAGCAGGGCCAGCAAGGCCAGCAGGGCCAAGGCCAGCAAGAATTGGACCAGCTCGGCCGCGCCGGCAACGCCATGGGCGACGCCACCAACGATCTCGGCCAGGGCGACGCCGACAGCGCCGTTGATTCGCAAGGTCAGGCGCTCGATGCTTTGCGCCAGGGCGCGCAGAGCCTGGCGCAGACCATGCAGCAGCAGATGGGGCAGGGCCAAGGGCCCGGCCGCCTCGGCCGGCTCGGTCGCATGCGCTCCGACGAGGAGACCGACCCGCTCGGCCGGCCGCTGCGTGGGCGCGACTATGGCGACGACGACACCGTGCGAGTGCCCGGCGATATCGACGTCCAGCGCGCGCGCCGCATCATCGAGGAATTGCGTAAGCGCTTCAGCGACATGGGCCGTCCGCAGGAAGAGCTCGATTACCTCCAGCGGCTGCTCAAGGGCTATTGAAAAAACGACTTCCCGCTCCCTCGCTTTTGCGGGGCGGATTGATTGACACAGAGCCCCGTGGCTCTAAATTACAGGTGTTCCGAGGGGAGCGCCGGGAGGCGCTGAGAGACCGCGAAGCGGTGACCCTTTGAACCTGATCCGGGTCATGCCGGCGAAGGGACGGAAACTCCTTCCAAAAGCCCGCCCCAAATCTCGCCGACCGACCGGATCGCTCGAAATCTGTTTGGAGCGCGCCAATGAACAAGCCACTCTCGGAATCCGATCTCGCCACGCCGAAGGTGACCACCGGCCCGATCGCCGGCTCGCGAAAGATTTTCTCGGTGCCCGAAGCGGCGCCCGACCTGCGGGTTCCCTTGCGCGAGATTCCGCTCTCGGAGGGCTCCGGCGAGGAGCCGGTGCGAGTCTACGATCCATCCGGACCGTACACCGACAACGACGCGGTGATCGACGTCGAGCGCGGGCTGCCGCGCGCCCGCATCGAATGGGTCAAGGAGCGCGGCGGCGTCGAGGAGTACGACGGTCGGCCGATCAAGCCGGTCGACAACGGCAATGTTTCCGGCAAGCACTTGGCGCGCAATTTCTCCGCAACGCCGAAGCCGCTGCGCGGCTTGCCCGGCCATCCGGTGACTCAATTGGAATGGGCGCGCAA
>JASHQI010000315.1 GCA_030037645.1 Xanthobacteraceae bacterium | reverse complement strand
ATGATTGTCTGGTGGAACTCGATGTTGATGTCGGAATATTCGTCGAGATGCGCGCGCACGGCCCCGTTCTCGAAGGTCGCGAACATGCGGCGTAAGGCGGCGATCTCCTCATCGGACGCAATCTGGGTGATGAGCCGCGCCGCCATGCTTTCGAGTGCAGCCCAGGCGGTGATCAGCTCGATCACTTCGCGTTTGGTCTTGCGCACCACATAGACGCCGCGCCGCGGCTCCGAGCGCACAAAGCCCTCGCGCTCGAGCTGCGCCATCGCCTCGCGTACCGGCGTGCGGCTAATTCCAAAATCCTGCGCCAAGCGTCGCTCGTCCAGGCGGATCTCGGCGCGGCTGCCATAAACGTCCATGGCGGCGATGGCGCTCTTGAGCGCGGTGTAGGCTTGGCTTTTGAAGCTTGTCGGGCTGGCCAGCGGATCGACGACCCGCCGGCGGCCTGGCACCTCCGCTGTCCCGGATTCGGTCCCGGGGCGTTGCCACATGGGAAGGCTCGCGCTCATTGTTGGAATACATTATTCCAGAGCCACTACCGGATGCAATATGGCCCTTTATCTCAGGTCGACGGTGGCTCAGCGCAGTCAATTCGGCTGAAAGCCGGCGCGGCTGGCGATGGCAAGGTTCAAGTTATTCCGCGATGCTCTGCTTGCGGCCCGCGACCCCTCCCGTTTTCAGGGGGAGGGTGATTGAGTTTCACGCCCTTCCGCTCGGCAGCGGCGAGCGATTGCGGCAGGAGACGAACGCGATCGCTGCCGCTCGCGCTTCTTCCCGCTGACCGGGGGAGGATCGGTGGGGATCGTGGGCGTCGGCGTGTTCGCCGTCCGCCCACGGAATAGATGCAGGCGGACGGAGTCGCTTTGGCGATTTCGGCGCTGTCAGTCCTTTGCCAACATCCGGTGTCGCATCGGCTTAAGCACGAACAGGGCCAACGCCACGACGATGAAATTCATGATCGCGGTCACCACGAAGACGATATGCCAGCCCCCGGTCGCGGCTTTGATAATGTTCGCAACCGGCACCAAGAACGCCGACGCGCCCTTGGCGGTATAGAGCAGGCTGAGATTCACAGTCGCAAACCATGGCCCGAACGTGTCCGTGCAGGTCGATGGGAACAGGCTGTAAATTTCACCCCAGGTCAGGAAGATCAGGGCCGCGAACAGCACAAACGCCCACGGGGCGTGGCCGAGCGTTCCCAGCAACCAGTACGATACTCCACCCAGCGCGAAGGCGATCGCCATGGTGTTTTCGCGACCGATGTGGTCGGAAATCCAGCCGAACAGCGGACGTGCGCCGCCATTGCAGATGTTGTCGAAGATGAGCGCCGCACTGAGCGTGGTGGCGCCGAAGAAGACCGTTGCATTGGCAATGTTGAAGTCTCTCGCGATCGGCGCGACTTGCGCGGTCGCCATCAGCCCGCTTGCCGCCACCATCACAAACATGATGTACAGCACCCAGAACACCGGCTGGCGAAGCACTTCCGATGGCGGGTAATTGCGTCTGGTTTGCGGAACCTTCGGCACCAGTGCGCGGGAGACCTCACCTGCATCGGGGAATCGCAGGAACCAGGCGACAATGAACACCACGCCGCCCTGGATCAGGCCGAACCAAAAAAACGCCTCCTGGTAGCCGCTCGCCGCGATCACGTGACGAATCGGAACGACGGTCAGCGCTGCGCCAGCGCCGTATCCGGCGGCCGTGAGTCCGGTCGCAAGGCCGCGCCGGTCGGGAAACCATTTCACGGCCAGGCCGACGCAGGTTGCGTAGATCGCGCCGCCGCCGGTCCCGGCGAATACGGCGCCGAGATACAGCATGGAGAGAGTTTGTGCGTTTGAATTGATGATCCAACCCAGCCCCACCATGATGCCGCCAAAGGCGACCATCAGTTTGGGCCCGCGCCGCGAACCGAGACTGTCGACGATCCAGCCTTCCAGGGGCGTCAGCCAGGTCTCAAGCGCAATGAAGATGCTGAATGAAAGCTGGATTGCAGCGATCGACCAGCCATGCGCTTTGTTCAGCGGATTGACGAACAGTGTCCAGCCGTATTGCAGGTTGGCGATCAGCACCATGCAGATGATGCCGCAGACGAGTTGAGTCCAGCGCGATGACGGCGGCGCCAGCGCTTCGGATTCAACCGTGGTCGTGGAAGTTGCCGACATGATGTTCCCTCCCCTTGTTGTTCAGTTTTATTGCGGTCCTCCCGGTCGCCCCAGTGGGGAAGATTAGGATACCTGCCGGCGGTTCCATAGCCCGCGATGAAAATTCTCGTTCGACGTGGCTAATCGCCGCAACGCGCATCAACAAAGCGTAACATTTCCACGAACGGAGTTTGTAGATTAAGCGAGCGTGCGTCGCGTGCGGTGCAGCATGCATGTGAACCGATTGGGCACGTCAGGAGTTGGCGTGAGCCGGATATCCCACCGGCGATATTTGACCAGCTTCAGGACATTCCATGATTGGCAGATGCCTCGCCCCATCGTTGGCAGCCGCCGCACTTCTTGCCAGCACATTTGGCGTCATTGCGCAAAATGCAGGGTCGATTGAGGAGGTCAACTCAAGCGGCGTCGCCAGCCAAGAGGTGACCCTCACCTCGGCTCAGGAACGCGCGATCTACAATGCCGTCGCTCGGCAGCGCGTGCGCCCCTTGAACGAGCCTATACCCGTCGCCGTTGGGGCGCCGGTGCCGCAAACGCTCGAACTTGCCGACCTCCCCGATCAGGCGGCGCCCGCGGAACCGTCAGGAACACTCCTCAAATACGCCATGGTGGAAGATAAGGTTGTGATAGTCGATCCAATCAGGATGCGCGTCGTGGCTGTGATCCGTAACGGCGTGGAACCCTAAGGGATCGTTGGGCAATGGCCCGCTTTACGGGGCAGCAGTTCCCTGAATCGTCCAGCTTGTGATCTGCGTGCGGCCGTTGCCCAGCATCAACCGGCACGAATGCAATTAGACAGTGGAGCGACGAATGTCTCCCAAAGCAACCGCTACGAAGGCCGATGTCGCGCGAACCGCCCCGGCCAATTTGGCGGTGCCGCTGTTTGACCTTGAGGCGACGGCGGAAGACCCTTTCTATATCGCCGCGACAGAGCAACCGGCGACGCGGCCGTCGCGCGCGCTCAAATACGGCGACACTTTCGCGGTCCTGGACAGTCTCGGCGATATTGCGGCGACGCCTGGCGGGTCCGCCGGTTTGTTTCACTGCGATACCCGCTATTTGTCGCGCCTCGAATTACTGGTGAACGGCAGGCGTCCACTGCTTCTGGGCTCCAACCTGCGCGACGACAACTCGGCGTTCTTCGTCGATCTGACCAATCCCGATCTCATGTCCGACCAACGCATCGTACTGGAGAGGGATACGGTGCATATCTTACGCACAATCTTCCTATGGCACGGCACTGCTTACCAGCGCTTCGGCGTACGCAACTACGGCGATCGGCCGATCGACTTGCAGCTTTCGTTCGTGTTCGAAAATGATTTTGCCGATCTGTTCGAGGTTCGCGGATCGCAACGCGACCGGCGGGGCAGCGCGACAGCGGCGCTTCACGGCGACGATCAGGTGTTGCTGAGCTACAATGGACTCGACGGCAAGCTGCGACGCACGACGCTGACCTTCGATCCGCGACCGGAACGGCTGACGACCGGAACGGCTGTTTATGACCTTCATCTTGCGCCGAGGCGGACACAACCACTGTTCCTGGCGGTGAGCTGCGATCGCACCGACTCGCGACCTGAGCCGTTCCTGCTCGGGTTGATCGCCGCACGGCGCGAATTGCGCAAGTCGACGCGGCATCGGACGGCGGTTGAAACCTCCAATGATCGCTTCAACGAGATTCTCTGCCGATCGGCGGCCGATCTCGCGATGCTCATGACCGATACGCCGCAGGGCCGCTATCCTTACGCGGGCATCCCGTGGTTTTCGACGACGTTCGGCCGCGACGGCTTGATAACAGCGCTGCAAATGCTGTGGTGGAGTCCGGAAGTGGCGCGCGGCGTATTGCGACGGCTCGCCGCCTATCAGGCCAAGACCACCGATCCGTTCGCCGATTCCGCTCCGGGGAAGATTTTGCATGAGATGCGTGGCGGCGAGATGGCGGCCCTGCGCGAGGTGCCATTCGGGCTCTATTACGGCAGTGTCGATTCGACGCCGCTATTCATTCTGCTCGCCGGTCTCTATGTCGAGCGCACCGGCGACATCGAAACCATCGCACAATTATGGCCCGCCATCGAGGCGGCGCTGGGATGGATCGACGGCCCGGGTGATCCGGACGGCGATGGTTTCGTCGAATACAAGCGTGCCAGCGAGCAAGGACTCGCGAACCAGGGCTGGAAGGACTCGCACGACGCCATTTTTCACGCCGACGGACGACTGGCCGAGGGTGAGATCGCGCTTGCCGAAGTTCAAGGCTATGTCTACGCGGCCAAGCGCATGGCGGCGCGCTGCGCCCAGCGCCTTGGGCGCGAAGCTGCGTCGCGAAAATTCGATCTCGAAGCCGGCCGTCTCGCCGAGCGCTTTGAGGCGGCATTCTGGTGCCCCGAGATCGAAACCTATGCGCTGGCCCTCGACGGCGACAAAAGACCCTGCCGCGTCCGCACGTCGAACGCCGGCCAGGTTCTCTTTACGGGCGTCGCCTCTCATGATCGGGCGATGCGCGTTGCTGCGGGGCTGCTGCAGCCACGTTTCTTTTCCGGTTGGGGCATTCGCACGGTGGCGCGAGGAGAAGCGCGCTACAATCCGATGTCCTATCACAACGGCTCGATCTGGCCGCACGACAACGCACTCATTGCATTGGGGCTGTCGCGCTACGAACAGAAGCGATCGGTTGAGACGCTATTCGAGGGATTATTCAGCGCGGCCACCTATATGGATCAGAGGCGGCTGCCTGAATTGTTCTGCGGATTTCGGCGTCAGCGCGGTCACGGTCCGACGCTCTACCCGGTCGCCTGCTCGCCGCAGGCCTGGGCCAGCGCCACACCGTTCACGCTACTCGAGGCGTCGCTCGGCCTTGAGTTCGACCCCTGGAAGGACGAGATCCGACTGCGTAGTCCGCGGCTACCGGAATTTCTCGATGAGGTGATCCTGCGCAATCTGCAGCTTGGCTCATCGAGCGTCGACCTCCGCCTCCGCCGCCATAGTGACACAGTCTCGCTCGATACGCTGCGGATCAGCGGTAATATCAGGGTTTCGATCCTTTTTTCCTCGTGAGCCCGAAAATCGGGTCAGCCGCCGCAACCTGAAGCGCCATCCTTTCGAGTTGAAGCGATTTGGCGCTCCAGCATTTTGATGGAGCATGATCTTTTCGGAAAGCCGATGTCCATTCCCGATCGGGTCGGGGACAGGCTTTTTCCGGATCACACTCTCGCAGGCTGGGAACCGGTATGACTTTGGCGTGGTTAAAGGTTCCAAACCACGCGTTGGAGGCAGCATGCGCGGCAATCATTCGACGGCGATCGCGGCGGGCACGCTGCTGATGTTCGCCATCGTTGCATCGCAAGCTTTTGCCGAAGGCGCACCGACGGCGGGCCCGTCTGAGCCACCCGCCAATCCCCCGGCGACCGCAGCTGTCCCTGCGGTAACCGTCCTCAATAAGCACGAGGTCGAGGGCATCCTCGGCCGCGAGGTGATCAGTGCGGCCAACGAGAACATGGGCCGGATCGTCGACGTGTTGGTCGACCGCAGCGGTCAAGTACGCGCGGCCATCATCGATTTTGGCGGGTTCCTCGGCGTCGGCAGCCGCAAAATCGCCGTCGATTGGAACGCACTTGCCTTTCCAGCGCCGGACAAGCCCGGCGCGAAGATCAGTCTGGCACTCACACGCGATCAAGTGAAGGCGGCGCCGGAATATCAAGAGGGTAAGCCAGTGGTCGTGTTGGGTGCACTCGGCAAGCTCGAACCGCTGCCGTCCGAATAGAAGCATGATCCCGAAAGGTGGTCACCGCTGTTTCGGACACGATCATGCACGAGTCTAGTTAACTGAGCTGGAGGCGTATCCTGCCCGCGAATCCACTGCGCGCCTTGGCCGCCCGACAACAACGGCACGAGGAGTTTGCGGACGACGTCATGCCGGCGAGGCCGGAAGGCAGCGAGCCGCCGTTGAGGCCGTCTCGGCGCAGCTTGCGCGGGCTCGATTGGTTCGTGTTCTTCGTCGCCGACGTGCAAACCGGCTTCGGTCCTTTCGTCTCGGTCTACCTCACTACGCAAAAATGGACGCAATTCGATATCGGCCTCGTGCTGTCTGCCGCAGGGTTCGTCTCACTGTTGGGCCAGATGCCCGGCGGCGCACTGGTCGACGCCGCCAAATCCGAGCGGTTTGTCGGCGGGCTTGCCATCATTGCCATTTGCATCAGCGCGTTGACCTATGCGGCGCTCCCGATCTTTCCAGTCGTGCTTGCAGGTTCGGTCCTGCACGCCCTCGCAAGCTGCGTGCTGGGTCCGGCCATGGCGGCGATCAGCCTGGGCCTTGTCGGACACGCGGCGATCGGCGAACGGCTTGGTCGCAATGCGCGTTTCGCTTCCGTCGGCAACGGCTTGGCGGCGGCCGTGATGGGCGCTTGCGGTTATCTGGTATCCGCCCGCGCCGTCTTCATCGTCACCGTGCTGCTGCTCGGACCGGCACTGCTGGCGCTGCGTTCGATCACTCCGGCAGAGATCGACGCCGAGCACGCCCACGGCGCCATTCCTCGCCGGCAGCCCGACCGTCCGCCGATCAAGCCCGGAGAATTGATGTACAACCGGCCGCTGCTCATTTTTGCCGGCTGTCTTCTGCTGTTCCATCTCGCCAATGCGGCGATGCTGCCGTTGATGGGCAGCGTCGTCACCATGCGATCGAGCCGGTGGGCCACGGTGCTCATTGCGGCCTGTATCGTCGTCCCGCAGCTGTTGGTGGCGGCGCTATCGCCGTGGGTTGGAAGACAGGCTCAGAGTTGGGGACGCCGGCCATTGCTGTTGATCGGCTTCGCCGCGCTGCCTATTCGCGGCATACTGTTCGCGGCTGTCGCCAATCCCGAGCTTCTCGTCGTTGTCCAACTGCTCGATGGCGTGACCGCTGCGGTATTGGCCGTGCTGGTGCCTTTGGTCGTCGCCGACGTGACGCGCGGCACCGGTCATTTCAATCTTGGACAGGGCATTGTCGGCACATTCGTCGGGATCGGCGCATCGCTGAGCGCCACGCTCGCCGGCTACATCAGCGACCGCTTTGGCAGCTCGTTGGCGTTTGTGGGTTTGGCCATAATCGCATTCGCTGGCTTGACGGCAATGTGGTTGTTCATGCCTGAGACACGAACGCTCGCGCAAGGCGAGCCCTAAGAGCATGATCCTGAAAACGCCTGCCCTCGGACTTGATCCGAGGGTGGAAACCGGTTTTCGGAAAAGATCATGCTCAATCGAAATGCGAAAGCCCGATTTTGATTCCATCAAAACCGAACAGGCTCTAGTGTGGCGGATTTGAAGTTCCCAAGATTGCACGGCAACCCCCCGCAGGAACTTCAAATCCAAAATTCACACCATCATGCGGAACCCGCCTTACAGCGCGGGCGCGTCGTCCGTCACCAACCGCAGGCGCGGAGCCTGGCTATCCGCCAGGCTTCGATAGACGGCGAGATAGTCCTGTGCCATGCGGCGCGCGGTAAAGCGTTGTTCGAACTGGCGTCGAATCCTTGTGCGGGACAAATGCCCCAGACGATCGACCGCACCGATGGCCCCCGTGTCGTCCTCGACGATGAAGCCGGTGATTCCGTCGTCCACAATCTCAGGCACGGATCCGCGATTGAAGGCGATCACAGGCGTGCCGCAAGCCATGGCTTCGATCATCACCAAGCCGAACGGCTCCGGCCAGTCGATTGGAACCAGCAACACGATCGCTCCGCTCAGGAATGACGATTTCTCCTTGTCGCCGATCTCGCCGATATATTCGACATTGCCTGATCTGATCATGGGCTCGATGAGTTCATCGAAATATTCGCGATCGACCTTATCAACTTTGGCGGCGATTTTGAGCGGCACTCCGCAGTGCTGGGCAATGCGGATGGCGCGATCCACACCCTTTTCCGGTGCGATGCGACCGAGAAACGCGAAGTAGCTGGGCCTGACGGGCTCAGGCATCAGCAATCGCTCGGGCAGACCGTGATAGACCGTGCGGACCCAACCCGCCTGTGGCAGCGGTCGCCGCTGCGAATTGGAAATCGACACCACCGGTACCGCGCTGAACGTGTCGAACACCGGTTGGTGCTCGGGCAGATCGAGCCGGCCGTGCAGCGTTGTCACGAACGGCGTCGGCTGCCGGGCAAACAGCGAGAACGGATAATAATCGAGGTGAAAATGCAGGAAGTCGAAATCGACGGCGTGCTGACACACGCGCTCCAGCATCAGCATATGCAGCGCATTGGGGTCGCGCACTGCGCCATCCAACCGCAATGCTCGCGGCCACACCGCTTCGAGCCGCGCCGAGGTTACCGAATCTCCGCTGGCATAGAGCGTCACGTCGTGGCCGAGCGCGATCAGTTCTTCGGTCAGCCACGACACGACACGTTCGGTTCCGCCGTAAAGCTTGGGCGGAATCGCCTCGGTTAACGGGGCGATTTGCGCGATATGCATGAATTGGCCTTTCCTGAATGGGTGTCCCATCGCCCCTGAACTTCCGGCATTGGAACAACGACGAAAGGCTGAATTTCTTCAATTTGAGAGCGGAACTTATTTCTCTTTGATGAGGGAACTATCCGGCCCGTACAACGTCATCATCAACGCACGGAATTCATGGTCGGGTCCCGGAGGCAGACGGCACATGTCGTTCATGAGCTGTTGCGACGTCGAGTTCAGGCACGGAAATGACGCAGGTTGGACATGATTCGATCGGCGTTTGATCGGTCGCAGCCGCGCGTTCGGGAACTTTTTTGAGAGCAGCAGTTACCATTTCGGATCGTCGGCGTTGTGATCCTATGCGGTGCTATCGGGGGAGGGTCGGCAGCGTTCATAAGCGGAGATCAAATGCGCATGGCCGATCTTTGTAGTTATGCCAGTCGCCCTCTTGCCTTCGTCTTTCGTTACATCCGGTTGCGGCCGGTATCACATGCGGTCATCCTCGCCGCAGTGCTCGCCGCCGTTGCCTGTTCGGTCGGCACACAATACGGCATCAAATTTCTGGTCGACACGCTGTCCAGCGGTCGCGAAGCCGCAGTCTGGACGGCGTTTTGCCTGCTTGCATCGCTGATCGCGGCCGATAATCTGCTTTGGCGCGTCGCGAGTTGGATCGCAAATTACGCCTTTGTCGGCGTGACTGGCGACCTTCGCCGCGAACTATTCCGACACCTGACCGGGCACTCGCCTGCCTATTTTGCCGACCGCCTGCCAGGCACGCTGACAAGCCGCGTGACGGCGACCTCCAATGCCGTCTTCACCACCGAGAACATGTTCATCTGGAACGTGCTGCCGCCATGCGCGGCAACCATCGCTGCTATTGCGCTCGTGCAAACGATCAGCTTGCCGATGGCCGGCGGGCTCGCCCTGGTCGCCGGCGTCATGGTCGTCCTGATGTTCCATCTGGCGGCAGCCGGCCGTTCGCTGCATCACGACTTTGCCAATAAGGCCGCAGCGGTCGACGGCGAAATGGTCGACGTCGTCGGCAATATGCCGCTGGTGCGGGCATTCTCGGGATTTGCGCGCGAACACCACCGCTTCGACGCGACAGTCGGCCGGGAGATGGAGGCGCGGCGTCGCAGCCTGTTGTACCTCGAAAAGCTCCGGGTCTTTCACGCCATCGTCACGATCCTGCTGGCGTTGGGGCTGTTGGTGTGGGCGATCATGCTCTGGGAGCAAGGCGACGCGACGACGGGCGACGTGGTGCTGGTCTGCACGCTGGCACTCTCCGTGCTGCACGCAACGCGCGACCTCGCGGTGGCCCTGGTCGACATCACGCAGCATATCGCGCGACTGTCGGAGGCGCTCGCGACCATCTTGGTGCCTCACGGCCTGCGCGACCACCCGGCGGCCGAGCCCTTGATCAGGCGTGGCGCCGCTGTGAAGTTCGAGCAAGTCAATTTTCGCTACAGTGACGGAAGGCAGATATTCGAGAGCTTCAATCTGACCTTCCGGCCCGGCGAGCGCGTTGGCCTGGTGGGCCATTCGGGCGGCGGCAAGTCGACGCTGTTTGCGCTGCTGCAGCGCTTCTACGATCCGCAATTCGGGCGCATCCTGATCGATGGTCAGGATATCGCCCGCGTCACGCAGGAGAGCTTGCGCGAGGCCATTGGCGTTGTGCCGCAGGATATCTCGATGTTCCACCGCTCCGTCATGGCGAACATCCGCTACGGGCGGCCGGACGCCTCCGACGACGAGGTGCTCGAAGCGGCGATCACGGCACGCTGCGATTTCATCGAGGACCTGCCGGCCGGCATGCGGACCATAGTCGGCGACCGCGGCGTGAAGCTTTCCGGCGGCCAGCGCCAGCGGATTGCCATCGCGCGCGCATTCCTCAAGGACGCGCCGTTGTTGCTGCTCGACGAGGCGACCTCGGCACTCGACAGCGAATCCGAGGAAGTGATCCGCGAGGCGCTGGGCCGCCTGATGAACGGACGGACCGTCATCGCAATCGCCCACCGGCTCTCGACCGTGCGGAATTTCGATCGCATCGTCGTGCTGCATGCCGGTCGCGTGGTGCAGGATGGCCCGCCGGATCTGCTGGTGCGGCGTGAAGGCGTCTATCGGCAACTCGTCCAGCGCGAGATGGACCGGCTCTCGCAACAGGCGGCCTAGAGCCTTTTCGGTTTTGATGGAATCAAAACCGGGCTCTAGCATTTTGATCGAGCATGATCTTTTCCGAAAACCGGTTTCCACCCTCGGATCAAATCCGAGGGCAGGCTTTTTCGGGATCATGCTCCAGCCGGGAGCCGGCAAACGTCAATCACGCGCCGGGTTGGTCATCAAATGGCAGTCGCCAGAGGAACTCAATCCGAAGCTGGCGCCCGGCATGAAAGCGCCGCCAAGTCATTGACAAGGCGGCGAATTTGGTTGCGGGGGTAGGATTTGAACCTACGACCTTCAGGTTATGAGCCTGACGAGCTACCGGGCTGCTCCACCCCGCGCCAAACGGCTAAGTTCATTCGCGATTTCATGTAGCAAGCGCCCCCCGATAAGGGAAGTCCAAGTCGTGCGGTGAATGCACCAATCTTCGCCTTCGGCGCAGGGCTGCCGCAGGACTTTTGAATTCAAAAACTGGTTTGGAATGAATGGCTTGGTAGAGACCACCGCGCGGACGCCGCATGACAGGGCCAGGGTTTGCGAACTTCGGAAGCGAGGACAGGGATGCGATCTTTCGCCATACTGTCATCCCTATCCCATCGAACCGTCATGCACGCCTTCATAGAAGCAGAAATGGGCGACAAACCTGCCTTGCAGCCGAAAGCGGCGATCGGCCCCGCCGTGCGCGCGGTTGCGACCGACATTCTTGCGGTCGGGCGCGCCGCGATCACCGATCCGGAACGCTCGAACCAGGACGCGGTGCACGATTTTCGCCGCGCCATGAAGGAATGGCGCGCTCTGATGCGGCTCCTTGGCCCGTTCCTCGCCGACGCCGAACGCTGGCGCGCTGAGGCGCGCGATCATGCCCGCTCGCTCGCCCACGCCCGCGACGGCCAGGCGGCGCTCAACGCCTTCGACGACCTGATCAACAAACGCGTCGCGCTGTCTGCGCGATCGAGCGCGGCCATCCGGGAGCGGATCGAGGCGATGCGCGGCAGCGAGGAGCAAGCCGTGCTCACGCCGGTCCAGCGCGACGTGATCGTCGCCTGGCTCGATGAGGCAGCCGCAGCCGTTGACCAATGGCCGCTTGATCCATTCGACTTTTCCGCGATCGCCGCGCAACTCTCTGCCGGCTACCGCAG
>JASHQI010000314.1 GCA_030037645.1 Xanthobacteraceae bacterium | reverse complement strand
ACCTATCCGGCGAACAAAATCACCTTGATCGTCGCATTTGCGCCGGGCGGCATCGCCGACACGCTGGCCCGGCTCATCGGCCAAGGCATAAGCGACCACCTGCATCAGTCCGTGGTGGTCGAGAACCGCGCCGGCGCCGGCGGCAACATCGCCGCCGGCGATGTCGCGCGAGCGGCGCCCGACGGCTACACGCTGTTGGTTACCACGACGGCGCTGGCCATCAACGAGACTCTGCATCAGAATAATCCATTCTCGCCGACAGATTTCAAAACCGTCGCCATAGCCGCTTCAAGCCCCGAAGCGTTGGCGACAGGCGCGGGCAATCCGGCCAACAACCTCAACGAACTGATCAAGGCGGCGCACGGCAGAACCATCAATTTTGGCTCTGCCGGCGTCGGCACCGGCTCGCACATCGAGGCAGCCTATTTCTTCAAATTTCTCGCCAAGGTTCCGGCACAGCACATCCCCTTTCAGGGCGGCGCCCCTGCCATCAGCGCGACGATCGGCAATCAAATCGATGTGCTCGCCACCACGCTCGGCGGGGGCGCCGCGGCGCAGATCATCGGCGGCAAGCTGAAAGGACTCGGCATCGCAGCCGACAAACGCGCCGCGGTGACACCGAACGTGCCGACCTATGCCGAGCAGGGATATCCCGGCTTCACGGCCTCGTCCTGGGTCGGCATCTTTGCCCCGGCGAAAACCGATCCGAAAATCCTCGCCGCTCTCAATAGCGCGGTCGACGCCGTCGTGAAAACGCCAGCGGTGCAGAAGAAATTGACCGGCATGGGCTTCGATCCGATCCTCGGCTCGCAGGCGCAGGCCGACGCCATGTTCAATGCCGAAGTGATGAAGTGGGGCAAGATGGTCAAAGCGCTCGGCCTGTCGATCAAATAGCTCTGCCGAATTCAGTCGCTTATTGCGAAATCGCAACGGCAGCCGTGGGACCGTGTCGACGTGTGGAGTATCGTGTGGCGCCCATAAAGCTGTTGCGCGACGATATCACGCAGAATGTGCGTATTTCTGAAGCGTTTACCCGAGCCCCTTCGGCTTCAATAATAGGAAAAATTGGGAGGATACAATGACAACGAGACGATCATTGCTGCTGGCCGGCCTCGGCTCGCTCACCACCGCGGCATTCGGCGATCGCACGACGACCCACGCTGATCCCGCCTTGCAAGACGTCAAGATCGTCATCCCGCAGGAGAGTGTTTTCGTCTTGAATTACATGGGCGCGAAGGACGCCGGCGTTTTCAGCAAACACGGCATCAACCTCGAGGTCGACCCTCGGCCCTTCGCCGGCTTCCTCGCCGGCCTTCCAAGCAAGCAATGCATGGCGACCACTTATTCGGGAATCGACGCCATCCAGAAGATCAACGAGGGTGTCGACTGGGTGATTATCGGCGGTGGCTTGACGGTGGTACAGGACATCATCGTCGGCAAGGACGCTCCTTTCAAAACTCCAGCCGACCTGCGCGGCAAGAAGTTCGGCGTCTTCTCCACGGGCGCTGGCTCCTTCAAGGCGATAAGGGCTGCCGTAATCGACGCGTTCCACCTCGACGTCGCGAAGGACACGAAGCTTGAACAAGTGGCAGGGCCGGCGCTGACCAAGCTGTTGGAGCGCGGGGATATTGACGCCATGGTCAATATCAGCTCGCTCAATCTTGCGGCCGAAGCGCAAACGGATAAATTCCGCGTTCTGTTTTCACCCAACGATTATTGGATGCAAAAGACCGGCTATCCGATCGTCTGGGCGGCACCGCTCGTCGCCTGGAAAAGCTGGGTGGAGGAGGATCAGACCCGGGCGAAGAATTTTGCCGCAGCCACCGAGGCATCGTTTCGATGGTTGCGGGATCCCGCCAATCTGGATGCCGCCGTCAAGAAATATGGCGAACTTGCCAGCGTGACGAAACCGGCAGACGTGGCTGAATACAAGACGTGGCTGCAGTCCAAGCACATGTTCATGACGCAGTGGAACAGCAAGTCCGTCGATGCGCAGTGGAAGTTCCTGGACGTGGCGCAACGCACCGGCATCATCACCAAGGTGCCCGCCAAGGATAAATACGCGCTACTCGTCGAAAGCTAGAGCATGATCCGGAAAAGGCCTACGCTCGGACTTGATCCGAAGGTGGACCCGATTTCTCGGAAAGACCATGCCCCACCAAAATGCTAAAACGCCAATTCGATTCAACTTGAAGGATAGCGTTCCAAAGCGCGCCGCACGATGAGGGCAAAGAGCACCAAACATCGGACATTGGCGTCGCTATCCCGAGCGCTGCCTGGAGTGCTGACGCTCGCAGCGGGCATTGTCGTTTGGCAGGTCGTCTCCTTGTTTTTCCTGCCTGTCTTCTTGCCGGGGCCCGCGATCCTCGTTGAACGCATGGTCGCGATCTATAGCAACCCGGCCTCATATCTTGTGGTCGGCGAGACTCTATTGCAGATATTCGAGGGCTTTGTGGTTTCGATGGTGATCGGGACCGCGCTCGGTCTGGTGATGGGATTGAAGCGCAGCATCGAGCTCTTCTTCGATAGCTGGATCATGGTGCTGCTGACGTTTCCGGCGGTCTGCTGGGCATTTCTTTCCGTGCTCTGGTTTGGACTGTCGCAGATTGCCGCGATTGTGACGATCGTGCTGATCGTGTTCCCGTTTGTCGCCATGAACATCTGGGCCGGCACCAAGGCGATAGAAAAGAATTTGATCGAGATGGGTCGAGTCTATAAGGCCGACCGTTCGCTGATGCTGCGCAAGGTGCTCATTCCCCAGCTCATGCCCTACATATTTTCCTCGCTGCGGATAGCGCTCTCGCTGTCGTGGAAGATTGCACTGGTCGCCGAGGCCTTCGGCACCGGCGGCGGCGTCGGTCAAAGGCTGACCAACTGGTTCCAGGAGACGCGGGTCGACATGATGCTTGCTTGGGGCGTGAGCTTCATGATCGTGATGGTATTGATCGATCTTTTGGTGTTTCGCGCCTGGGCGCGGCGCACTTTTGCCTGGAGGCCTCAGCTTGCGACTTGAGACGCCGGCTCGAAATGAAATTCCATCTGTCACAGGTGCGCGCCGCAGCCCGCCTCGGCACGACTGCCGATGGCCGAACCATCCCCGTCGCCGTCTGGTTGGGAGCACCGCCCGATAGGCCCAAACCATGTCCGCGCAATACGCGCATAATGTTCAACGCATCGATATGGCGCCCGCCGTTGCGGACAAGGCCATGAGGCAGGGTGTGATGGCGTCCTCAGCCATTACGATTGATAATCTGACGAAGAGATTTCCGGCTCCCGGCTCCGGCGACGAGTTCGTCGTGCTCAAGGACATCAGCCTCACGGTGGACGACGGCAAATTCGTCAGCATCGTCGGTCCATCAGGTTGCGGGAAATCGACCCTCCTCAACGTCATTGCCGGCATCGAATCCTACGACGGCGGAGCGGTCGCGATCCATCCGAAAGCGGGCAGCGCGGGTTCCGGGCCGCGGATCGGTTACGTCTTCCAGAGCCCGCGATTGCTCAATTGGCTGACCGTTGAGAACAACATCAACTTCGTTCTCGAGGCGCACAAGGTGCCGCGATCGAGATGGCGGGACTTGGTCGCGAAGAATTTGGCCATGGTGGGGCTCGCCGGTCAGGAACGCAATTATCCACTCAACCTGTCGGGCGGCATGCAGCAGCGAGTCGCGATTGCCCGCGCGCTCGCCATCGAACCCGACATTCTTCTGATGGACGAGCCGTTCAGCCATCTCGACGCCATTACCGCAAGGAAGATGCGGTTCGATCTTATGGAGATCCTGGAGCGGGCCAAACCGACGATCCTGTTCGTGACCCACGATTTGTCGGAGGCCGTTTTCCTGTCGGACCACATCTACATGATGAGCACCAAGCCGGCGCAAATCTTCAAGCATGTGGCGATCGATATCCCGAGACCGCGCAAGCCAGAAGACGCCCGGGTCTTCGATCTGGAAAAGGAACTGGTGCGCGAATTTTTCAGCGTCGTGGAGGCGAAAGGCTAGATGGCGTCCCGCCTCCAGAGCATCGGCCTGCGCGTCGGATCGATCGTCATCCTGCTGCTGCTCTGGTGGGCGGCGTCCGTGGCGATGAAAGACCCGGAGATCCTGCCGGGGCCGCTCTCCGTCGCCCGGACCATCGTCGCCGACTTCAACACCAAAGGGCCCGAGGGCGAATCGGCCTATTTCGACGTTGGGATTACTCTTCTCCGCATCTTCATCGCTTTTTGTGCGTCCATGATCGCGGGCATCGGCATCGGCCTGGCGATGGGATTGAACCGCCTCTGCGAGCGCTCGCTTCTGGCGGTGATTCCGTTGATGTTGACGATGCCGACGATCCTGATGGTCTTCCTCGCCGTGATGTGGTTCGGCTACAGCGAAGCCGGAAGCCTTGTGGCCGTCATGGCCGTGGTCACGCCTTATGTTGCGGTGAACATGTTCGAGGGCACCAAGGCCATGGACAAATCCTTGATCGAGATGGCGGTGACATTCAGGGCGCCGCAGCCGCTGCTGCTTCGCAAGGTCTATGTGCCGCAGTTGATGCCGTACATTTTTTCCGCTTTTCGTTATGCGTTCGGCGCAAGTTGGAAGATCGTGGCGCTGGCGGAGACTTTCGGCCTCAAATTCGGCATCGGCTACATGTTCTTCTTCTGGTTCGAGCAATTCGACATCACCCAGACTCTGGCCTGGATCATGATATTTGTCGGACTGATGCTGATCCTGGAACATGGCGTGTTCGCACGACTGGAAAGTCGAGCTTTCACCTGGCGCGCCTCGCTCGCGCAATAAAGCATGATCCGAGAAATGCCTGCCGCGGACGTCGCCCGGGAGAAACAGGTCTTTCGAAAGGACCATGCCCCATCAAAGAAGCCGGCAATGTCAGCAGCTGCATCACGGTAGAGGAGCTAAGATGACCGACTGGCTCAAGAGTAACGCTTCCAATCTTTTGTCGTGGGCAATCTTGATCGTCGCCTCGATCGTCATATTTGCAGTGAGCCGCGGCACGACATTTCAGCAATTCGGCATTGGTCTTCTGAGCGCCTGCGTCACTCTTTTGGTCGCCATGGCGGTGTTCGAGGTCATATGGCAAATCGCCATGTTGGCTCACTTTTCCCGACGATGAGGACAGGCTGAACTCGAACCGGCGGTTTCGTGGAGTCAACGGCCCGCGGCGCTGCGCCCGCGACATGGGCTCGACGCGCGACAGCCGGCGCGGATTGGGCTATAGATCGTGTGGCAAGGATCGACCTGATGACGAGCAGCGCCGACCCGAGAATGACGCGACTTGCCCGCGGTCGGACACCGGCCGGAGTGCAGGCCGCCGCCGCGTCCGGCCTTTCGATCGTGGTGCCGCTCTACAACGAGGCGGCGTCGCTTACGCATTTGCACGCGCGACTTGTGGAAGTGGCCGAGAAACTCGCCACGACCCGCTCGCTCGCTTGCGAAGTGGTCTATGTCGACGACGGTAGTCGGGACGGGACGCTGTCCGTCGCCCACGAATTGCCGGCAAGTTCGCTTGATATTCAGGTGCTGTCGCTTTCGCGCAACTTCGGCAAGGAGGCGGCGCTACTCGCCGGTCTCGATCACGCCCGCCTTGGGGCCGTGCTCTTCATCGACGGCGACGGCCAGCATCCACCCGCGCTGATCGAACGGCTGGTCGGCCACTGGCTCGATGACGATTGCGACGTGACCTACACCGCGAAGGCGAACCGGCTGCGCGAGTCGCTGCTGCGGCGGGTGGCGGTGAAGGCCTTCTACCTCGTTCTCAACTGGGGCGCGCGGGTCAAGATACCCGAGGATGCCGGCGATTTCCGGCTGTTGTCGCCGCGCGCAGCGAACGCGCTGCGCCAGCTTCCGGAGCGCAATCGTTTTTTCAAAGGATTGTCGAGCTGGATCGGGTTTCGGCAAATGCGGATCGACTACGAGCCGCAACCGCGCGCCGACGGTCGCACCACCTGGAATGCGCGCTCGCTGATCGGCTTGTCGCTCAACGGATTGACGGCGTTTTCCGTCGCGCCACTGCGACTTGCCACCATCATCGGTCTTATATTGGCCGCCATCGCGCTCATCGACGGCGGACAGATCCTCTACCAGACGCTGGTCTATGGCATCGGCGTTCCTGGCTATCCGTCGATCTTCGTCGGCATCATGGTTTTGGGTGCGGTGCAATTGATCATGTTGGGCGTGGTCGGCGAATACATCGGCAGGATTCTCTACGAGATCAAAGGACGACCGGTCTATTTCGTCGCCGATCATGATCTGAAGCTACGCGCAGATGCGAAGCAGCCCGTGATAGCCCCGCCCTGCCCGCCCCCATTCGCGGGCGATGGTCGGACCGAGGCCGCGGCCGAATGAACGACGGGACCAGGCGGTTTTGGCTCTGCGCCGACGACTACGGCATTTCGGCCTCGGTCAATGCGGCAATCCGCGATCTGATCGCCCGCGGGCGCATCAATGCCACCTCGGTGATGGTCTCGGCGCCGAGTTTTACTCGCGGCGAGGCGACGTCGCTCCTCGACGTTGCCGCGCCAGCCGCCGCGATTGGCCTGCATGTGACGTTGACGGCACCGTTCGCGCCGCTCGTTTCCGGCTTTTCGCCGCTCCGCGACGGCGCCTTTCTCACTCTTTCAACGGTCGCGCGGCGCGCGCTGATGCGCTCGCTGAACCCGGAGTCGCTGGCGCGGGAGATCGCCGGCCAATTTGCAGCATTCCGCGCCGCATTCGGCCGTGCGCCGGATTACGTCGACGGCCATCATCACATTCATGTCTTTCCGCAGATCGGCGAAGCTGTCTTGCGCGCGATCAAGGACACGGCGCCCGACGCCTGGGTGCGGCAATGCGGGCGGGCCGTACCACTGCGCCGCCGCTTCGCCGATTCCAAGGCCTTGATCCTCGACGGATTGAGCCGCCGCTTCCGCCGCCTTGCCGCTCAATCCAGCGTGCGTACCAATCCGGCCTTTGCCGGCGCCTATGCGTTCAATGCGCGCGCCGACTTTGCACGGCTGTTTCCAAGCTTTCTCGACAGCCTGCCGGACGGCGGCGTCATCATGTGTCATCCGGGCACGGTCGACGCCGAGCTTGTGCGGCTCGATCCGCTCACCGATCTGCGCGAGCGCGAATATGCGTTCCTTGCCGGCGACTCGTTTCCTTACCTGCTCGCTGCGCAAGGCGCCGCATTGGCGGCTCGTGAGGCGTCGCGGTCGCAAGCGGTCAATCAATGAGCAACCATTCGCTTTCAGCGCCATTGCGCGGCCGCCGCAAGCAGCGCGGTCCGCAGGCAGATTGATTTCGACCGGAAGACCACTATACAGAAGACCACAATGACCAAAGACCAAGATGATCCGTCCCGTTCCGCAACCGAGCGTCATTCGCACGGTCACGCGCATTCCCATGTCGAGGCGCATGAACACGGTCATTCACACGGACATGTGGACGGGCACACCCATGCGCCGCATGACTGGCATTCCAAGACCTACGTCGACGATTGGATCAAGCGTGACGCGACGCGTGAAGAAGAGCGGCGGCCGCGCATCAGGCAGATGGTCGAGATGGCCGGTCTGCCGCGCGACGCAGCCATCACGGTGCTCGATATCGGCGCCGGCTACGGCCTCATCACCGAGGAAGTGTTGCGCGCCTTTCCCAGGGCGCGGGTTACGCTGCAGGATTTCTCGGAACAGATGCTGACCCGTGCGCGCGATTATCTCGCCAAGGCGGCCGCGCAATTGTTTTTCGTGCAGTGCGACCTCACCGATCCGACCTGGACCGATCGCGTCGGCGGGCCGTTCGATCTGGTCGTCTCCGCCATCGCCATCCATAATCTGCGCAAACCCGAGGCCATTGGCGCCTGCTACCGCGGCATCGCGGACCTCCTCAAGCCATCCGCACCGTTTCTCGACTGCGATCATTTTCAGGTGACGGGCGGGATCGAGTCCCACATTGCCCTGATGCAGCAGGCCGGCCTCACGCGCATAGAGCGCGCCTGGGACGATGGCCACACCGCGATCATCGTCGCGCACGGCAGGCGCCCAATGATGGCATGATGCCGGCGCTTCAACCGGGCTCGCGGCGCCGGCGGGCAGAAGCCATCGTTTCCGAAAGTCAGCCAGTAACCGTCACATCACCACGACCTTGGTGCCGACCTTGACGCGATTGTAGAGGTCGATCACGTCGGCGTTGCGCAAGCGGATGCAGCCCGATGATACATTTGTGCCGATGGTCCAGGGCTCGTTGGAGCCGTGGATGCGATACTCCGTGGAGCCGAGATATAAGGCGCGCGCGCCGAGCGGATTGTCCGGACCGCCCGCCATGAACCGCGGCAGTTCCGGCTGCCGTTTGAGCATGGCCACCGGCGGACGCCAATCCGGCCACTCGCGCTTGGCCGTGACGGTCTTCACGCCGGCCCAAGTGAAACCGGGCCGGCCGACGCCGATGCCGTAGCGTAATGCCGTGCCGTGCTCCTGCACCAAGAACAAAAACTTATCAGGAGTGTCGACGATGATCGTGCCCGGCGGTTCGCTGCCGTTATAGGCGACCACCTGACGATCGTATTTAGGATCGACTTGGCCCTGCGCGTTGTTGTCCTGATAAGACGGCGCGTAACCCTGCGCCGGCGCATAGGCCTGTTGCGTTTCATCGCCGGTCGCAGGCGAATCGATCGCGGGGGTTTGCGTGGATGTGTAGTCCGGCGGGACCGAAGCGATGCTGGCGTCTTGGTGAAGAGCAGGAGCCGGCTGATATTGCGACGGCGGGGATTGATCCGCCTGCGCCGCCGGCTGGCCGGCCATGCCACCGAACAGGAACTCGATGAAGCCGCCGCCGAGATCGGGGTGGCTTGCCTGCACGTAGCGCTGTTGGCTGATGGTGGCGGTGCTTGCCGATCCCGTTGCGGCGGCATCCGCGCTTTGGCTTGCCGCATAGGCATTCGGATAGATCGCGATGGGATCGGCAAAAGCCGGCGCAGACAGCGAGCCGACCAAAAACGCGGCAACGAACACAAGTCGCATTGCTGTACTCTGTACTGTTACTGGAGTTGCACGACGAGCGCACGTGACGCCGACGTCATGCCGACGCCGCGCGCTCGAAGAACGAGTACAGGCGCAAACCTCGACTGTTTGGTAAATTTTGTGCAGCGCCCGTTCCGCGCGGGGCTCTTGGTACATTGTTCATCAAGTTACAGTGTATTTTGTATGAACGGCGCGACGACATGGTTAATCGAACGTGCCGCGCGCGTCATTCCGCCGACAACGAGGCATGAACGCCGTATTAAGCGGCCGCACTTTAGTCTTGCGTGCAACTGTGGTGACGAAATGGGCGAGCCGCGCAAGGTCTTCCGCATCGAAGAAAGAGCTGCCGCGCGGCCTACGCAGTGGCCCGCTGAAACACCGTCGTCCGACCGCTACGGCGAGCTCATGGCCGAAGTCAACGCGCTTCGCGTCATGCTCTCGGCTGGTGCTGCGGAGTCGCGACAATCGGGCAACACCGGAACGCAACAGCATGCCGAAACGGCGCGGCTTACGTCCGAACTCAACCGCATTGCCGGCACCATCGTCGCGGCCAAGGACGCGCGCACGGCGTCAATGACGCGCATCGCGCAGGAGCTGCACACCGTCGTGAGCAGCAGCGAGCACGCGACACAACAGATTCTCGCCGCCGCCGAAGAGATCGATCAGGTTGCAAACAATTTATCGGCGGCACTCAAGGGCAAGCTCGAGCGGGACTTGGCCCAGGACATCCGCGACCTGGTGACCAAGATTTTCGAAGCGTGCAATTTTCAGGATCTGGCCGGCCAACGCATCACCAAAGTCATGACGGCGCTGAATGTGATCGAGCATCACATTGCAGACGTGCTCGAAGAGTTCAAGAACTCTGCGATTGCCGCGCGCGAAGGCTCGCACAGTCTTCACGGCCCACGGCTCGATATGGATCGCGGTCACGCCTCACAAGACGAAATCGACGCTATGTTCGACACCTGACGGGGTGTCGCGCTTGCCGGATGCGGTACGGCTCGGGAATGACCAAGACTACAATATCTCCTCGACCCGCTGCGGCGGCCGGCACAGCCGCGTGCCCTTGCGGGTGTGTACCACCGGGCGCTCGATCAGGATCGGATGCTCGCTCATGGCGGCAATCAAGGCCGTTTCGCCAAGCTTCGGGTCGTCGAGGCCGAGGGTGTCATAAAGCGTGCCGCGCCGGCGCAATAAGTCCCGGGCGGTCATCCCCATTTCGTGAAGCACGGTCTTGATCTCGGATTTCGACGGTGGCGTCTTGACGTATTCGACGACGGTCGGCTCGATGCCGCGGGCGCGGATCATGCCGAGTACCTTGCGCGACGTCGCGCATTTCGGGTTATGCCAGATGACGACGGCAGCGTTGGCGCCGGCCATGCGGATTTATTGACCCGGCGGTGGCGGCGGCGGTGACGGTCGTCTGACGACGCGCGCCGTGCCTTCCGGCGCGCAGCGCACATAGACGCCCGTGCCGTAGCGCCCGGCGACTTCCGGATCCATCCAGCGCAGCACCATGGTGCGGCCGTCGAATGACACGATTTCACGATCCTGCATTCCACCGGGCGGGCCGGGGGGGCCGATATAATTCTTGCCGTCCGCGCTGCCCTTGAGGAACAACTCATGCAAATCGGCGCTGTCGGCGAGGTACATCATCACCCCGCCGTTCGGCCCGCGATCGATCACCACCGGCTGTCCGCACTGGGCGCGCGCCGCGGAGGCGGTACGCGTCAGATCCGTTTCGTTGTGGAAGGCGCCGTAGCCCCAGCGGCCGACGATCTCCTCCGGCCGGTACTGCGACGGAATCGCCGGCGCCTCGGCGGCCGTGGGCGCCGGCGCTTGGACGACCGGCGTCGTCGCGGTGCACGCCGAAAGCGCCAGCGCACACAAGGCCGCAACGCTCGCAAACAATTTGAGATCGCGTCGCGACGCGCTCATGATGGGCCTCCTGGAGCAAACTTCGATCGAGCCGGAACGCCACGCCGGTTCGACTGCCGTACCCGCGGCCGTTCTACCTGCCGGTTGTTTCGACTTTGTTTCAAATCGTCCCCCAATTCCCGACGTGACAGACCTCAACATTAGGGCCCGGATTTGGCGGGCTGCTGACCGGGCCGCGATTTTGCGCCGTTGCGGCCGATCGCGGCGTGCCGGCTCCCCCTGGCGCGCGCCGGTGCCGGCTTACGAGGATCGGAAAGCGGCGGGCCGGCGATGATGCTAAGTGCGCGGATTTGCTCGGGGTCGTCGAAATCGGCATCAGCGCAATAACCCGCGGCATGGATGCCGGCAATGGCGCAGATGTCGTCCATCTCGTTGACGTCGCCGGTCACTCCGATGGCCGCGACCACTTCGCCCGCTTTGTCGCGGATGAGCTGACCACCGCCTTCAAGAAACAGCGGATAATCGGCGAGGTGCTCGATAGACTGCATGAACAGCGGTTTTTCGCGTGCCTTCTGCAACACAAGCCGGGACGGACGGCCGAGCGCCAGCGACGCGTATGCCTTGCCATAACAGACTTCAAAGCGCAGCATCGACGCGCCGTCTTGTTTTTGAAACGCCTTGACCCTCCCGCCGGCATCCAGAATGATGGCACTCATTGGCCGGCATTTGTGCTTTTTCGCCGCCGCGAAGGTGGCAGCAATAATGGTGTTGGCCTGTTCCAGGCTGAGCGCGCGCATGTTTGATTTTCCCTCCCCCGGCCCAGGCAAGCCCGGTTCGCTAGAATAGACAATCCTTTCGCTCAAGCCACCGCCATATCGTCGCTCGCGCGCACGCATCTTTCCACGAGCAGAGGATCGTCGAATGCGTCAGGCCCCCCAATAGGAACCGCGCCCATCTTGACAGCGTGCAAGCCAAATCCTATTTCCGCGGCAAGCATCTGGCACTCAGCCGGCAAGACTGCTAAAACTCTGATAAATAAGGGTTTTTCTTTTAACGCCAATGCCGCTGTAAAGCGGCGACAAGGGGAAATCATGGCAAAGCTGAAGTTCCGTCCGTTGCATGATCGCGTCGTGGTCAAACGCGTAACCGCCGAGGAGAAGACCAAGGGCGGCATCATCATTCCCGACACGGCCAAGGAGAAGCCGCAGGAAGGCGAGATCGTCGCCGTCGGCCCTGGCGGCCGCGACGAGTCCGGCAAACTCATTCCGATGGACGTCAAAGCCGGCGATCGCATTCTGTTCGGCAAATGGTCGGGCACCGAGGTCAAACTCGAAGGCGACGAACTCCTCATCATGAAGGAGTCCGACATCATGGGCGTGGTCGCCTGACTTAACTCCGTCACCCTGAGGCGGCCGCGCAACGCGCGACCCTCGAAGGGCGACGGCCCGGGCTAATCATCCTTCGAGGCTCGCTTCGCTCGCACCTCAGGATGACGGCCGAACGCAATCCTTCAGGAGTAAACACATATGACTGCGAAAGAAGTACGTTTTTCCGGGGACGCCCGCGACCGCATGTTGCGCGGCGTGGAAATCCTCGCCAATGCCGTCAAGGTGACGCTCGGCCCGAAGGGCCGCAACGTCGTACTGGAGAAGAGTTTCGGCGCGCCACGCATCACCAAGGATGGCGTCACTGTCGCCAAAGAGATCGAGCTCGACGACAAGTTCGAGAACATGGGCGCGCAGATGGTGCGCGAGGTGGCGCAGAAGACCAACGATCAGGCGGGCGACGGCACCACGACGGCGACCGTCCTCGCCCATGCCATCGTCAAGGAAGGCGCCAAGTCCGTGGCTGCCGGCATGAATCCGATGGATCTCAAGCGCGGCATCGACCTCGCGGTCGCCGCCGTGGTCGAGGACATCAAAAAGCGCTCGAAGAAGGTCGGCTCGTCCGCTGAGGTCGCGCAGGTCGGCACCATCTCGTCCAACGGCGATCCAACCGTCGGCAAAATGATCGCGGAAGCGATGCAGAAGGTCGGCAACGAGGGCGTCATCACCGTCGAAGAGGCCAAGTCTCTCGAGACCGACGTCGAGATTGTCGAGGGCATGCAATTCGATCGCGGTTATCTGTCGCCTTACTTCATCACCAATGCCGAGAAGATGGTGGCCGAGCTCGAGGACGCTTACGTTCTCCTGCACGAGAAGAAGCTGTCGCAGCTTCAGGCCATGCTGCCGGTCCTTGAAGCGGTTGTGCAGTCCGGCAAGCCGCTGCTCATCGTCGCCGAGGACATCGAGGGCGAGGCGCTTGCCACGCTCGTCGTCAACAAGCTGCGCGGCGGATTGAAGGTCGCCGCCGTCAAGGCGCCGGGCTTCGGCGATCGCCGCAAAGCGATGCTCGAGGACATTGCCATTCTCACCGGCGGCCAGCTCATTGCCGAAGACCTTGGCATCAAGCTGGAAAGCGTCACCACCGCGATGCTCGGCCGCGCCAAGAAGGTCGTGATCGAGAAGGAAAAGACCACGATCGTCGACGGCGCCGGCAAGAAGAAGGACATCGAGGGTCGCGTCAACCAGATCAAGGCGCAGATCGAGGAGACCACCTCCGACTACGACCGCGAGAAGCTGCAGGAGCGGCTGGCCAAGCTCGCCGGCGGCGTCGCGGTGATCCGAGTCGGCGGCGCCACCGAAGTCGAGGTCAAGGAGAAGAAGGATCGCGTCGAGGATGCGCTCAACGCCACCCGCGCCGCGGTCGAGGAAGGCGTCGTGCCGGGCGGCGGCGTGGCGCTGCTGCGCGCCAAGAAGGCGATCGGCAAGCTCTCCAACGACAATGCCGACGTCCAGGCCGGCATCAACATCGTGCTCAAGGCGCTGGAGACGCCGCTGCGCCAGATCGCAGAGAACTCCGGCGTCGAGGGCTCGATCGTGGTCAACAAGATCATCGAGAACAGGTCCGAGACCTACGGGTTCGACGCGCAGACCGAGGACTACGTCGACATGCTCGAGAAAGGCATCGTCGATCCTGCCAAGGTGGTGCGCGCCGCGCTGCAGGACGCCGCCTCGGTCGCCGGCCTGCTCGTGACGACCGAAGCCATGGTTGCCGAAGTGCCGAAGGACAAGCCCGCCATGCCGGCAATGCCCGGCGGCGGCGGCATGGGTGGAATGGACTTTTAGGTGCATTTTCAAGTCCGGCCCCCTGAAACGACAAAGGGCGCGGCGCAAGCGGCGCCCTTTTTCATTCTTCCGCCCGGAAACCGTGAATCATATCGGGAACTATCGGCCGGCCCGAACTTTGGTGTAGGATTAATCCATCCCATTTGACGCGTGCTGCATTGTCCAGGGATACAGCACGGCCAGTTGTGCTTCAGTTGTACCCATGTCGCTACGTCACCGCGTATTGGAGTTCATGCGGCTACACATGGCGGACAGCCCGCTGCCGGTCCGCCTCGTATTCTGGGACGGCGAAGCCTTCGATTTTTCCGCCGCGCCCAGCGTCACGATCACGCTGCGCTCATCCCGGCTTCTGAAATTCCTGCTTCGCGGCGACTTCGCGCGGCTCGGCGATGCCTATGTGGACGGCGATCTGACGGTCGACGGCGCAATCGAAGACATTCTGCACTGCGGCATCGCAATGGCCGAGCGGCTCGGCAAATCGAGCGCCGTCAATCGGCTGGCCAGCGTCGCCCGCGTCATTCCGCGTCGCCATTCGCGGCGGCAGGACGCCGCCGACGTCGGCTATCACTACGATGTCGGCAATGATTTTTATAAGCTCTGGCTCGACGAGAATATGATCTATTCGTGCGCCTATTTCCGCACCGGTCTGGAGGACATCGACACCGCGCAGCGCCGCAAGCTCGACCATATTTGCCGCAAGCTGATGCTCAAACCGGGCGATCGGCTGCTCGATATCGGCTGCGGCTGGGGCGGATTGCTGCATTGGGCGATCAAGTACTACGGCGTCACCGGCGTCGGCATCACGCTCAGCGCGCGGCAGCGCGATTATGCGTCTCGTTGGCTGGCAGCGGACTGGCTGGGCGACAAAGCCGAAATCCGGCTGCAGGACTACCGCGACCTTCAGGACGACGCGCAGTTCGACAAAATCGTCTCGGTCGGCATGTATGAACACGTCGGCCTGCATAACTTGCCGCTCTATTTCGCCACGGTGAACCGGCTGCTGCGGCCGGGCGGCGCATTCCTCAATCACGGCATCGTCGCGACCGACCCGCACGGTCGCGCGCAAGGTCCCGCCGGCGGCGAATTCATCGACCGCTACGTTTTTCCCGGCGGCGCGGTGCCGCATTTGTCGCGCGCCATTTTCGAAGTGGCGCGCGCCGGACTGGAATTCGCCGATGCCGAAGATTTACGTCCGCACTATGCACGCACGCTCTTGCATTGGACCCGCCGCCTCGAAGCGCAGCGCGATGAAGCCATCCGCGTCGCTGGCGAACGGCGCTACCGCATCTGGCTGATCTATCTTGCCGGGATGGCGCATGCGTTCGACCGCGGCTGGCTATCGGTGGCCCAAGTGCTGTCGTTCAAGCCGACCGAGCTCGGTATCGTGCCGCGGCCGTGGACGCGCAATTATCAATACCGGGAAGCAACCGGGCGGCTGTCCTCGGCCGGCATTCCGCTCGCCGGACGGCTCGACTGGAGCCAGCCTGATCCGTCGCTGCACACTCCTCTGCAGCCTGAAGACCCGCAGCCGGAGGAGCAGCAGCCGAACGTTGCCGGCACGAGTTAGCCGCGACGAAGCCGCGAGCCTGCCTGAGACCCGCGACGCCGGCGCGAAGCGCGCCCTCCGATCAATTCGTCATCAAGTGGAAATGCAGCGTGGTTGGTCCGAATAATTCGACAGTGTCACCATCGCGCCGCCAGGCGGTCACATGGGTGAGCGCGGTCAGCAAATCCTGATCGCCGGTTTGGCGCTCCGGCGGACATTGCGCGCTGGCGGGGGGCTGCGCGACGATCGTGATCGAATTGGCTCCGACCGTGGCCTCGCCGCGCACGCTTGCGCACCAAAGATCGATCGAGGCGTCGCCGTTCTCCTCGATCTCGATGATCGGCACGCGCTTGGAGCCGTAGAGTGGGGAGGCATCGAGCATCAGCTCGGCTCCGAACGGAAACGCCTTCTCCGCGTCGCCGGCCAGTACGGGCCACAGCGGATTGACCAGAACCAGCGCCAGTATCCAGCTGGCCGAACGCACGCACTTTTTCCAGACCATTGTCGTCCCTGACAAGATAATGGGGCTGCCACGCGGCAGCCCCATGCAGTATGCGAATTGCAGCTAGTGCTTCGGGATCAGTACATCAGTGCGCCGCAGCTCCCGTTGCCGCCATTACGGCGATGTTCGGGAAGAACAGGTAGCACGCCACACCGATGATGACGAGCCAGATCAGGAGCACGATGCACCACCCGAAATTATGGCGGATCACCTCGCCCTCGTTGCGCACGAACTTGGTGGTCGACACGCCGACACTCGCCGTCTGCGGCGCAATCGGCTTGCCGATCTCGGCACCGACCGAGTTGAGCGACGGCAACAGCAGCACCGGGAAGCCGAGCAGCTTGCCGACCAGCGCCTGGAACGCGCCGAACATGGCGTTGGTCGAGGTATTGCTGCCCGAGAGTGCTACGCCGATGAAGCCCAGGATCGGCGCCACGACGATGAAGGCTGGGCCGATCTTGGAGAACGCGCTGGCAAGCGAACCGGCCATGCCCGAGTAGTTGAACACATAGGCGAGGCCGAAGATGAAAACGCCGACCAGGCAGGCGCCCCACATCTGCGACCAGGTCTTGGCGAAAATCTCGCCGACCTGGCTGCCGCTGACGCGCAGCAGCAGCGCCGTGATGATCCACGACACCAGGATCGCCGTGCCGGCGACAAACGGCGTCCAGTTGAACACCGCGCTGATCGTCGTGGCCGTCGCGCCGGTCTTGATCGCCGAAACGGCCGAGACGGCGTAATGGACCACGACGTAAGACGGCAGGTGCGACCACGGGCCGGTCCAAGCAACGACCACCACGACCAGGACCGCGATCGGCAGCCAAGCCGTTACAAGGTCGCCGCCGGAGAGGCCATGCGCCTCGGCGCGGGTATCGCCGGTCGCCGGCACACCGCCATAGGCCAGGACTTGCGACGGCCGCCACACCTTGAGCAAAATAAGCAGCACGACGAAGCACACAATCGAGCCGATGACGTCCGGCAGATAGGGCCCGAGATAGACGGCCGTCGGCAATTGTCCGGCGATGTAGCCGAGCGAGCCGACGACGGCGAGCGGCCACGCCGACCACATGCCTTTTCTGCCGGAGACGAGATAGAGCAGGATCCAGGGCGGCAGCAGCGCCAGGATGGCGACGATCTTGCCGACCGAAGCCGAATAGATCGGCAGCAACTGCACGTAATTCATGCCGAACACGCCGGCGGTCACCGTAGCCAAGGCGATGATCGGCGCGCCCAGTGCGCCGTAGGACACCGGCGCGTTATTGGCGATCGCCGCGACCCGAACGGCATCGAGATCGGGGATGCCGATGGCGATCAGGATCGGTGCGACAAAGGCCCACGGGTAGCCGAAGCCGACCAAGCCCTCGAGCAGCGCGCCGAAGGCCCAGGCAAACAGGATGGTCTGCACCCGCACGTCGCGAGTTCCCTGTTGCACCAGCCAGCGCCGCAACTTGTCGAACGCGCCGGTCGCGACCAGCGTATTGAACAGCATCACTCCCCAAAACGTGATCCAGTCGACGTTCCATACGCCGGTGGCGGAGCCGTAAACGTAGGCGCGAATGCCGTCACCAAGTGGCATTTTCCAGACCCACAGCCCAAGCAGAAACGTCACGATCGAGCCGATCAGCACGGCGAGCCAAGCGGATAGGCGAAAGCCCGCCAGCAGGATCAACAGCAGGACGACCGGAATGAGCGCGACCACCCAGGTCAGGAACAGGTTTCCGGTCGGATCGAGAATTTGCGTGAACATGGACAGTCCCTCCCAGCTAGGACTCTTGTGGAACTCTCGCTGTTTTGCGCTTCACTGGTCGAATGGAGCGGTCACAAGGATGCACTTTCCCGCCACTCTAAGGAAGCAAGAATTGTTACCGCCCACAACGAAATTAAGCGACTTTCGCCACAATCTCCAATGAGTGATGATCGCAAGGGCGACTGTCGCTGCCGATGATCTCATGGTATTGCAATGCACCATCGACGCCCCGGCGACCGCCCCGAATAACGGTGTGGCGATCCCCGTTCGCGGTTCGGCATAGCGCCGCGTCCACCCCCCAATGTCGGAGGTTCTTCGTGAATCGACTCGCCTCGACCTTCGCCACGATCTGGCGATTGTCCATTCCCTACTATCGCTCGGAGGACCGCTGGCCGGGACGCATACTGCTCGGCGCAGTGATTGCGATCGAGCTGTCGATCGTCGCCATCCAGGTGATTCTGAACGAATGGTACAATCGATTTTACAACACTCTGCAGGACCATAACTGGCCGGCGTTTGTCAGCGCCATCTTATTCTTTTGCGTGCTTGCCGCGATCTATACGGTGCTTGCGGTCTACCAGAACTATCTCAATCTGTGGCTCCAGATTCGCTGGCGGCGCTGGATGACGCAAACTTATCTGCGCCAATGGCTCAATACCGCCAACCATTATCGCATGCAGCTTCTCGGCGACGCCGCCGATAACCCGGACCAGCGCATCGCCGATGACTTGCAGATGTTCGTGCAATACACGCTCTCGATCAGCGTCGGCCTGCTCAACGCGTTCGTGTCGCTCTGCTCCTTTGTCGTCATCTTGTGGATGCTGTCGGCCAGCGCACCGCTACATCTGTTCGGGTCGAGCTTTGCCATTCCCGGCTATCTGGTATGGGCGGCGCTGATCTATGCCGTGATCGGCACCTGGCTCACTCATTTGATCGGCTGGCCGCTCATTCCGCTCAATTTCCAGCAGCAGCGCTTCGAGGCCGACTTCCGCTTCAATCTGGTGCGCACGCGTGAGAACGCCGAGCAAGTCGCCGCCTTGCGCGGCGAGGCAGCCGAGCGTGAGCGACACCTCAATCGTTTCAGCCAGATCGTCACCAATTGGATGGCGATCATGCAGCGGCAAAAGCAACTGACCTTCTTCACCCAGAGCTATTCGCAGGCCTCGGTGATCTTTCCCTACCTCGTGGTCAGCCCGGCGTATTTTTCCGGCGCCATGCAGCTCGGCGGCTTGATGCAGACCGGCTCGGCTTTCAACAGCGTGCAGAGCGCGCTGTCCTACTTCGTCAACGCCTACCAGCAGATAGCGCAATATCGGGCGGTAGTGACGCGCCTGTCCGGCTTCGAGGATGCGATCGAAGCCGGCCGTGCCGCGGCGCTGACGCAGCCGGCGATCGAGGTTCTGCCACGCCGCGGTTCGAGCGCAATCGCGATCGATCGCCTGCACGTCCGGCTCCCCAACGGCGCACCGTTGGTCAATGCCGAACAGATCGCATTGCCGGCCGGCGAGCGCGTTCTGGTCACCGGTCCGTCAGGCGCCGGCAAATCCACGCTGTTCCGCGCCATTGCCGGAATCTGGCCGTTCGGGTCCGGCCACGTGACCGTGCCGGAAGACGCCAAAATAATGCTGCTGCCGCAGCGGCCCTATTATCCCGTCGCGACGCTCGCTGCGGCCGTCAGCTATCCGGCCAAGGCCGGAACGTTCGACAATTCCCGCGTCGCCGAGGTGCTGTCAGCGGTCGGCTTGCCGCAATTGATCGAGCGGCTCGGCGAGGAGGCGCATTGGAACCGGATGCTGTCGATCGGCGAGCAGCAACGCCTGGCCATCGCGCGTGCGCTCCTGCACGCGCCCGACTATCTGCTCCTCGACGAGGCAACGGCATCGCTCGACGAACCTGCCGAGGCGGCGCTGTATCGCGTGCTGCAGGATCGGCTCAAGGGCACGACCATTGTCTCTATCGGCCATCGCTCGACGCTCGGTGCATTCCATCGCCGCAGAGTCGAGCTGGTGCCGGGCGAGGCGACCTCGCATGTGCGCGATGTCGCACTGGTTGCGGCGGAGTGATCCGTTCGTCCAGCGCAACGCGATCGGACTAGCGCAAATAAAACGAGCGGCAGCGATACCGCCACCGCCCGCAACGGGTCTCGATCCGATTGATGCTAGAACTCAATCGTTTCAGATTGAATCGACTGGCGCTCTAGCATTTTAGTGGAGCGCGATCTCTTCAGAAGACCGGAGTCCACCCTCGGATCAAGTCCGAGGGCAGGCTTTTTCCGGATCATGCTCTATTTCAGATTTGAGGCGAAGTCGATCGACG
>JASHQI010000052.1 GCA_030037645.1 Xanthobacteraceae bacterium | reverse complement strand
TTCCAGGCCGGGAACGGCGTCGATGTGCGGCCGCATCCGCATATCGGGCTCGCCACGGTGACCTACCTGTTCGACGGCGAGATCGTGCATCGCGACAGCCTCGGTACTGCGATGCCGATCCGGCCGGGAGCAGTCAACTGGATGACGGCCGGCCGCGGCATCGTCCATTCCGAACGCACCGCCGCCGATCGACGCGGTGGCGGCGAACCTCTGCATGGCTTGCAATTGTGGGTCGCGTTGCCGATCAAAGACGAAGAGACCGCACCCGCTTTCGCGCATAGCGCAGCGGCCGACATCCCCGAGCTGCGCAATGACGGCATCACGCTCCGCGTAGTCGCCGGCACGCTGCACGGGCTGCGCTCGCCCGTCGCAACATCATGGGAAACCGTATTCGCCGAGGTTCGTCTGAACGCCGACGCAACGCTACCGCTCGACGCCGAGCACGAAGAGCGGGCCGTCTATGTCATCGCCGGCGAGATCGAGATCGGGGGCGACCGTCACGGGCCGGAGCGGCTCTTGGTGCTGCGGCCGGCCGATCGTATTGCGGTCCGCGCGATGAGCGATGCCCACTTCGTCGTGGTCGGAGGCGCCGCCATGGACGCTCCGCGTCACATCTGGTGGAATTTTGTGTCTTCTCGCAAGGAACGCATCGAAGCAGCCAAAGCCGACTGGAAGGCCGGCCGGTTCGATCTCGTCCCCGGCGACGCGACGGAGTTCATCCCACTGCCGGAATAATACTCAAGCGCCGATGGCGGCCTTGATGCGTTCCTGCGAAAGCGGCAGATCGCGCAAGCGATGCCCGACGGCATCGGCGATCGCATTGGCAAGCGCCGCCGCGGTCGGTCCTTGACCGGCCTCGCCACTGCCCAAAAAGGGCATGCCGGGACGATTGATGATACGAACCTCGACCGCATCGGGAACACCGGAAAAGCGCAGAATCGGATAGGTCGACCAATCGATGCTGGTAATGCGGCGATTGTCGAACGTCACGTTCTCATAGAGCGTCCAACTCATCGACTGCAGGATGGCGCCCTCAATCTGGTTGGCCAGACCATCGGGATTGACCACCTGCCCGCTGTCGACCGCGGCGACGGCGCGCACCATCCGTGCCCAGCCAGTCTCATGCTCGACTTCGACCTCGCAAGCGATGGCGCAATAGGCGCCGTGATTCTCGTAGCGCGCAAACGCAAATCCATAACCGCGATCGGACGCGATGCCGCCCTTCGCTTTCACCCTTTCCGACCAGCCAAAATGCCGCGCGGCGGTCGAGATCACTTCGCGCGCGCGGGAATCGTCAAGATATTTGAGGCGAAAGTCCACCGGGTCGGCGCCCGCCGCCGCGGCGAGCTCGTCCATGAAGCTTTCGATAGCGAACACATTGATGTAGCCGCCCAAGGAGCGAAGCGCCGAAACTCGTACCGGCATCGCTGGCAGGAAATGATAGATGACCCGCGCGCTGGGAAGCTTATAGAGCGGAATGGAATTACGATCGCCGCCGCCGGACGGCATCGGAATGTCCTTGGGCGGCGGTTGCGGAAAGGGATCGGCGAGATGGCGCGCGGCAAGGAGCGATCCGGCAGGGCCCGGGCGCGTCGAGTGGGTATTGCTCCACACGCCGTAGTCCCAATCGGAAATGCCGCCGCCGCTATCCAGACTCGCATTGACCTTCACCATCATTGCCGGACCGAACGGCTCCCAAGCATGTTCCTGTTCCCGCATCCATTGCACGCGGACGGGTCGACCGGGCAGCGCACGCGCAAGCAGCGCTGCATCGGCCGCGGCGTCATCGGCGCCATTGTGGCCGTAGCAGCCGGACCCCTCGGTCTGGATGCAGCGGACTTGCTGCGGCGCCACGTGCAGCATTTCGGCGATTGCGGCGCGGTCAGGGAAGACGCCCTGCGTGTGCGTCCAGACAGTCAGCGTCCCATTCTCGAGCTGCCCCACCGCACACGATGGGCCGATGGATCCATGAGAAAGAAACGGACGCGTATAGGTCGCAGTGAGCGACTTCGCGGCTGCACCAGGGGATCCGCGCTGATCAAGAACAGTGATGTCCTGCGCTGGCTGGTCCATGAGCCACGACGGCAGATCGGCGGCGTTGGGCAGTTTCGCCGTCTCCTGCCAGCGCGCTGCGGCAGCGAGCGAGCGCATCGCCGCGATCGACTGGAATTCGCGTTGCGCGATGACGGCGAGAAAGTTGCCATCGCGCACCACCTTGAGCACGCCGGGCATTTTCTCCACGGCGCCGCTGTCTACGCTCGCGAGCTGAGCGCCATAGCTTGGCGGCCGCACGATGCGGCCGTGGACCATCCCCGGCAGGCGCAGGTCCTGCACAAAGGCGATCCCACCGGTCACCTTGGCTGGAATGTCGACGCGTTGCACCGAATGATTCATGACTCGATACGAGCTCGGGTCCTGCAACGACGATTGCGGCGCCGCTTGGACGTGGAGCATCTGGGCGGAGACCAACTGCCCATAATCAAAACGGCGGCCATCGGGCGCAACGACAACGGCGTGATCAGTCCTCATCTGCTGCGCCGGGAGGCCGGCACGCTGCGCCGCCTCGGCAATCAGAATCTGGCGCACCTGTGCTGCCGCATTCATGATCGCGGTGCCACTCTGCTGCATGGTATTGCTGCCGGCCGTAAAGCCCTCGTTCGGGGTCAGCGCGGTGTCCGCAGTGACGAGCTTGAGCTGGTTCAAATCGGCATCCAGCTGCTCGGCGGCGATTTGCAGGAGCGCCGTCTTGCTACCCTGGCCAAGCTCGGCTTTGCCGGTAAAGACCGTAATCGCCCCGTCCGCTTCGATCCGGATCCAGGAATCGAGGAAGGGATTCGTCTTCAGGCTTCCCGGCAGCGGTGGGGCCGGCGGATTGGTCGCGCCATTGGGAAGTGGCGGCGGATTGGGCTTGCTACGGGGAAGCGGCGGCTGCTGCTGTTGCGCGAACAAGCGGGGATTGGAGCAAAAGCAAAAAAACAGCGCGCCCGATCCGGCGAGCACCGCGCGGCGCGAGACAATGACCACATTGCCGGTCATGGCGTCTGTCCTGCCTGCGCCGTCTGCATCATACGCGCCGCGCGGCGCACGGCGCGCAGAATGCGCATATGCGTGCCACAGCGGCACAGATTTGGCTCGAGTGCGGCGCGGATATCGGCATCGCTCGGCTGTGGATTCTTTTGCAACAAAGCGTGCGCGCGTATCATCATGCCGGGGATGCAATAGCCGCACTGCGCCGCCTGCTCCTCGATGAAAGCGCGCTGGATCGGCGCCGGCTTTTGCAGCGTACCGAGACCTTCCAGCGTGGTAATGTCCCTGCCCTGCAGTAACGCCACAGGCGTCACGCAGGAGAACACCGCTTCGCCCTCTACCAGCACGGTGCAGGCTCCGCATTGACCAAGTCCGCAGCCGAACTTCGCTGCATTGAGTTGGAAATCCTCACGTAACACGTAAAGCAGCGGGGTCCGCGGATCGACATCCACGTCCTGCTCGCGTCCGTTAACGTTGAGTGTCACCATCGCTCGTCCGCTGGATTGTTTCGGTTGAGAGAACCTGATCTATCGGCGCCCGACCGGCAGTCTCAGCACGCGCGGCAGCTCGTGCATCACCCACAGTTTTTGCGATGTCGGCCCACGCTCCTTTATCGCTGAAATGCGCGCGCAGATAGGTCGCCAGCGCGACAAGCTGGTGGTTGCTCATGCTGGCTGCGAAACCCGGCATGATCGGACGGCGCGCACCGGGCACGGCGGGTAATCCGAAGA
>JASHQI010000313.1 GCA_030037645.1 Xanthobacteraceae bacterium | reverse complement strand
TAGCGCACGCGCTCGCGCGCCAGCGGATGTTCGCTGCGCGCGATCGGCAGCACGCCAAAGGTCTTGTCGCAATCGGCGCCGGTGACGATCGCTTTGACGCCGGGGAGCTTCGCCGCCTCGCTCACGTCCACATCGAGGATTTCGGCGTGCGAATAGGGACTACGGAAAATTCGCCCGGCGAGCATGCCGGGCACGATGAAATCGGCGGTATATTTGGCGCGCCCGGAGACTTTGTCCGGGCCGTCGATCATCGGCACATAGTCGCCGATGTTATGAGCGGGCCGGATCTCGTTCATCGAATTCCCCAATTCCGCTCATTCCCGCGCAAGCGGGATTCCGGCATTTGTGGTCTGGGTCCCCGCTTGCGGGGCACCCCATCGCGCGCAGCGCGATGGAGATCCCTGCGCGGGGACGAGCGGTCAATGGAACTCACGGCGAAGCTCCTTGGGCACACAGCGCCGCTGCGTGCTTCACCGCTTCGATGATTTTGACGTAGCCGGTGCAGCGGCAGATGTTGCTGCCAAGCGCCTCGCGAATCTCATCTTCGCTGGGGCGCGGGTTGCGGCGCAACAGACCGGCCGACGCCATGATGAAACCCGGCGTGCAATAGCCGCATTGGGAGCCGAGTTTTTCATGGAAGCCGCGCTGCACGGCGGACAAGTGGCCATTGGCGGCGAGCGATTCGATGGTGTCGACGCGCCGGCCATCGATCATCGCGGCGAGCGTCAGGCAAGACAGGCGCGGCTTGTCGTCGACCAGAACGGTACAGGCGCCGCACTCGCCGCCGTCACATCCCGTTTTCGTTCCGGTCAGTCCGACGATTTCCCGCAAATAATCCAGCAGCAGCACGTTGTCGGGAACCGCGTCGGTGCGGGAGCGGCCGTTGAGCGTGAGCTGAAGGATGCGCGCCATGCTGGGGCTCAACTGCATAGGTATGACTCTGATTCAATAGCAACAACCGCCGCGCCGTTCAAACGGGCCGCGGCGTCGTCGCCGGTGCACAATGCGCGGCCTTACGGCGCCTGAAAGCGCTTCACGACGTCGGGCGGAATGACTTGGCCTTTGATCTTCAACGGATCGGCCGGGTCGCGCGCCGCCCATACGCGCGTTTCACGGCCTTCGACCGCAAGCGCGCCACGCACCATAAGCTGGTGCGCGACCTCGAAGCTCGAGCGGCGAAACTCGCTCACCTGCGAGGTCAGCTCGACAACGTCGCCGAATCGCGCCGGTGCCACAAAGCGCGCGCTGGCGTCGACCAGCGGCAGGCCCATGATGCCGAACGCTGCGGCGAGGTCCGGCGGTTTCACGCCGAGCGCCGCCTCGAATAATGTCCACGTTCCCCAATCGAAATATTCGAAGAACCGGCTGTTGAAGACGATGCCGGCCGGGTCGCAATGCGCCCATTCGATCGTAAATTGCCGTCGGCTGACGAGATTGGTCATGGTCGCTCCTGCAAGCCACGAACAAGCCGGGCCGGACGACAAAATCATGACGGGCGAGCTTGCGCCCGCCCGTCACGTTCCTAGCGCTGCTACCCGCTGCTGGGAACCAGGATCAAATCTGCCACATGGTGCGATGCCGGTAGCAGCTCCGCGACCCAGGCCAACCTGACCTTGGCGATCGTCCACATCCGGCAGAACCAAACGCGAGCGATCTGACAGCAAGGATAGCGCACGGTTCGACAGTCGCAAGTTAAAGCGTAAAACGGCCGCATCAGTCGCGGCGTGGGGATAATTCTGGGGATTTTATGTGCGACGCCGTTTCCCGGAGGCGGCGCTGTTTCTTGTTTCGGCCAAAGTTTGTCATACGCGGCGCCGGCGGCGTATCGAGGGATCATAGCGCCAGAAAAACAGGCGCCCATGTTTGGCAGATTTGTGATCGTTTGCAGGCGCCAACGAGGACACCGGGCACTCCTTGACGCGTGGCACACGAACCACCAAGCTTTAGCCATGGCGCGCGAGGAGTGCACATGAAATTCTTCAATTTTCATCTCATGCCCTACGGCCGCGTCGACCTCAAGGCGATTGCGAAGAACGGCTCGGCGTGGGTGACGTTCTCGAACAGCCATTATGATCCCGAACAGGGCGCCGAGCTTTATCACGATTATCTCGACCAGATGGAGTTCGCCGATCAGCTCGGCTTCGACGGCGTCTGCCTCAACGAGCATCATCAGACCGCTTACGGCATGATGCCCATACCCGGCGTGATCGCCGGCGCGCTCAGCCGTAGCGTCAAGCGCGCCAAGATCGCGATTCTCGGTCGCGCGCTGCCGCTCACCAACAATCCGCTGACCGTGGCGGAAGAATTCGCCATGCTCGACAATCTCACGCAGGGCCGGCTGATTGCCGGTTTCGTGCGCGGCATCGGCGCCGAATATCACTCGACCGGAATCAATCCGGCCTATTCGCAGGAGCGTTTCGCCGAGGCGCACGACCTCATCGTGCGCGCCTGGACCGAGCCCGGTCCGTTCGCCTTTACCGGCAAGCACTATCAGTTCCGCTACGTCAATCCGTGGCCGCGGCCATATCAGACGCCGCATCCGCCGATCTGGATTCCCTCGCAGGGCTCCGGCTCGACGATCCGCTGGGCGGCGAAGATGCGTTACGCCTATTGCCAGACCTTGAGCCCGATCGCCGCGGTGGCGAAATTTTTTCAGCTCTATCGCGACGAGGCGGAAAAGGCCGGCTACCAGGCTTCGCCCGATCAGCTCGCCTGGTCGAACACGATCTATGTCGGCGAGACCGACAAGAAGGCGGTGCGCGAAGCGCGCCCGCATCTCGAAGCGCTGGTCAATTATTTTCTGAAAATGCCGACCGAGATGTTGCTGCCGCCCGGCTACACCGATAACGCCTCGATGCAGCGCGTGCGCAGCGTCAAGGTCACCGGCAAGACCCAGACCATCGAGGAGCTGATGGCCGCCGGCGTGGTGATCATCGGCGGCCCGGAAACGGTGCGCGAGAAGCTTGCCGCGTATCAGGACCTCGCCGGCTTCAACACCTCGTTGACCAAGACCCAGTTCGGCACGCTGCCGAACGAGATGGCGCGCGCCAACATGACGGCGATCGCCGAGGAAATTTTGCCGCACTTCCGCGATCGCCTGCCGCAACCGGCGCCGAGAGCCGCGGCGGAGTAAAATTGTCCTCCCCCGCTTTCGCGGGAATGAGCGGAAGTGGGCCCTCACCCGAACGTCCACGTCACCACCGCGTGAAACGGCGCGCGCCGCACCTGCCATTCGATGTGCGACTGCGGCGTCTCGCGGCGCGGACCGCCGGCGATCACTTGGCGCTGCGCGCGCAGCCGCTGCGACGGCGGCACGGCCATCAACCCGCGCATCAGGCAGCCGGTCGGATCGCCGCAGCAGCGCCGGTGCCGCTTGCACGCGCGTTTGGTGCAGCGCCGCCACAACCGCAGCGCGTCGCAATAAAGCCGGTGCGTCGCGATATGCGCCAGATCGGTCAGCGCCTTGCCCTGCGCAAAGCTGCGGCGCTTGAGGAAGTTCGGTTCGGGCGTTTCGTGACGTTCTGACGGCATCGATTCAATCTCCATTCTCCATTCGGTCTTGCAGACGCCAACTCCGTCATCCTGAGGTGCGAGCGCAGCGAGCCTCGAAGGATGCCGGCCGAGGCGCCCGGGCCGCCGTCCTTCGAGGGCTGCTTCGCGGCCACCTCAGGATGACGGGAAACAGGCAAGCGACAGCGTTCTCGCGGCGCAGCTTCGCGCCCGAGGCATGTCCGTCATTGCGAAAGCAAGCGCGAAACCAGTCCACAGCGTCGTCAGGGCAATGAAAAGCTTCGCACCACTCGCAATGACGGATGGCAAGAACGAAAGGAAAGCAAGGAAGCGGAACGCCAAAAGACGCGTGTACCAACCTCCGCACCTTGCGGCGCGGCCGCGCGCGGCCGCAGACAAGTGTACGCAAGTCTGCGCAACCCATCTGCTCGCGCGCCCGCCTTTCGGCGTTCCACCACGGCGCTTGCGGCGGCGAACGAACGCCACCGCTCAGCTCCTGCGACGCGCTTCCTGGGGCGGAACTACGAAGGAGCGGGTGTTATCCGCTCCCGGCCGCCATCCAGTTCAGCGGGGTCGCCCCCGCAGGCCGGTCATCGTGCCGGCCGGGCGTCGTTGCCGAAGCCGCCCGGGAGCGCCGTTGACGAGGCGTGCGCCCGCGGGAACCGCACCCGCC
>JASHQI010000312.1 GCA_030037645.1 Xanthobacteraceae bacterium | reverse complement strand
GGTCAGCCTGATGCGGAAAAGCTTGCAGAAGAGATTGTTTCGCGCGGTCTCAACGTGCGCCAGGTCGAAGCAATCGCGCGCCACGAGGCGCGTGGGAGGAAAAAACATCACGCGAACGGGCGCAAAGCGCGCGGTTCGACCGAAAAAGATATCGACACCCTTGCGCTTGAAAAGCGCCTATCCGATGCGCTCGGCCTTGCTGTCAATATCGCGCATCGCGGCGACGGCGGCGTTCTAAGCCTGCGTTACCGCAACGTCGAACAGCTCGATGACATCGTGCGCAAGCTGGACCGAAATCACTAACTGATGATTTGAGGTCTAGCTGTGCGCCTGCAACGCGGCCTTGAAGGCTTTGCGCTTGGCCGGATCATACAGGCTTGGATAATCGTATTTCAGCGGCTTCGAGGGCTCGACATGCAGGGTGGCGAACACCGGCCCTTCTTGCTCGAGCACATGTGCAACCTGCTGCTCAAAAATCCGAAGATCGGAGAATTCATAAGCGGCGGCATATCCGGCCGAGCGGGCGATGCCGGCGAAATCCACCTTGCGATTGGGAATCGGGTGACCGCCATTGGCCTCGTAGGTTTCGTTGTGCGCGACGAAGTGGACGAGATTCCTTGGCGCGACCGCTGCGATCGTCACCAGACTGCCGAGGTTCATCAAAAGGCTGCCGTCACCTTGCAATACGACGACCCGCCGGTCAGGCCGTCCAAGCGCTAGTCCGAGCCCGTGCGAGGAGTCCAGTCCCATCGCGCCGATCGATAGATAATTGAGCGGCCGAGGAGCGACCCCAACCCAATCGACCGCAGAGCTATAGGTTGCCACCACCGCCTCATCTTTGATGTGGCGGGCCAGAATGCGGAAGCATTCATCCCTCTTCATCATCGCTCTGACCTCCATCGATGCTGGGCCGCCGCCCGATCAAAAATGCAACCGGCAATGACTCACTGTAGGCCTTTTCGATTGCCGGCTGGATCTTGGCGACGTGCGCATTCTCGTTGATGAGATGATGCACGATGCCCATGTCGTCCATAATCGGCTCGAGGATACGCACGCCGTATTTCGGCGATTGGCGTGGCGCCTTTTCCGGATCATGAGCGAGCAAGCCCACCATCATGCAGATCGGCTGCTTGTATTCCACAGCGACGCCGCGGATGGCGTTGAGCGAATCGAGAAAGCCGGTGTACTGGATCAGGACCAAGGCACGCTTGTCGCAGTATGATAGTCCCGAGGCGATGCCGATGCACTCATCTTCCTTGCAGACGCGAATAAGCCGGAGCGCCTTGTCCTGTGCAATAGGACGGAGCAGACCAGCGCTGGTAACAATGTCCGGCACCGCCAAGACGTATTCGATTCCACTAGCCTTGATGGCGGTGAGAATTTCACCGCCGTTAAGCTCGCGAGCAGGGGAATCCACGCTCGCCGCACGCCCTTCCATCTGCCACCTCCAAACGTCGTAATGCCAAGCGCCCAGCCTAGACCGGATTTGTAGATTGGTGAAATCGGGGGATGAACGCGCCCGAAGGTGACAGCAGTTTGGAGGAGCTGGGGCCTTAGGGGATGGGCGCCGGTCGCGCAATAATTCACAAGCGCAACGATTTGCCGCCTTACTCAGCCGCCGTCCTGGCGTTGCCCGAGCCAAACCGGCGTTCGATGTAGTCGATGACGATCTTCTGGAAATCGGCGGCAAGCGTCGGCCCGCGCAGCGTAACAGCCTTCTTGCCATCGATGAAGACCGGGGCGGTCGGTTGCTCGCCGGTGCCGGGAAGCGAAATGCCGATATCGGCGTGCTTCGACTCGCCGGGTCCATTGACGATGCAACCCATGACCGCAACGTTGAGGCCTTCGACACCGGGATAGCGCGTTTTCCATTCCGGCATCGATTCCCGGATAAAACCCTGGATGCTGGCGGCAAGCTCCTGAAATGTCGTCGAGGTCGTGCGGCCGCAGCCCGGACAGGCGGCAACCAGCGGCACGAAGGTCCGCAGACCCATGGTTTGCAGCAGCTCCTGCGCGACCTTTACTTCGAGGGTCCGGTCGCCGTGGGGTTCAGGCGTCAGCGAAATACGGACGGTGTCGCCGATGCCCTGCTGCAACAGCACGCCCATGGCCGCCGCCGACGCCACGATGCCCTTCGAGCCCATGCCGGCTTCGGTGAGGCCGAGATGCAGCGCGTAGTTGGAGCGCCGCGCCAGCTCGCCATAGACACCAATCAGATCCTGCACGGCCGATACCTTGGCCGAGAGGATGATTTTCGTGCGCGGCAAACCGATCTCCTCGGCACGCTCTGCCGACCGCAGCGCCGACTGGACCATCGCCTCGCGTGTGACATCGCGCGCATCGACCGGGTGGTTCGAACGCGCGTTCTCGTCCATCAGGTGCGTCAACAGTTCCTGATCAAGCGAGCCCCAATTGGCGCCGATGCGCACCGGCTTGTCGTGGCGGATCGCGGTCTCGACGATGGCGCCAAATTGACGATCCTTCTTTTCCTTGAAGCCGACGTTGCCGGGATTGATGCGGTATTTGTCCAGCGCCTGTGCGCAGGCCGGATGGTCGGCAAGAAGTTTGTGACCGATATAGTGGAAGTCGCCGACGATCGGCACGTCGACATTCATTTGCAGAAGCCGCTCCTTGATGTGCGGCACCGAAGCCGCCGCCTCATCGCGGTCGACCGTAATTCGGACGATTTCCGACCCCGCCCGTGCCAGTGCCGCCACCTGCCGAGCCGTCGCCTCGGCATCGGCGGTGTCGGTATTGGTCATGGATTGCACAACAACGGGAGCCCCGCCGCCGACGGTCACATTGCCAACTTTTACAGCGACCGTTTGGTGCCTGCCTGCGGGCCCGGAAAATTCCATCATTGGTGATCCTTTCGAGCAGTCTTTTGCCCATAGGCTGGCACCCCCCGCATATAACCTCGCGATGGCCGCTTGACGAGGAGGGGGCGATTGCCCTCGGGCATGCCACAGTCAGCGATAGCAGGGTTAGCCGGACGATTTTCACCTTGATCAATCGCCCTAATTTATTTCCGCGTTACGGTGTGGTTATTTCAGCGTTATGCGTTGGGGTCCAGTATTTACGTATCGAACTCTATCTTCATTTTCTTGCACAAGTTAATCCTTCCAACTGCGAGCGTTACGAGCTCTTGGCTGAGGGGCGGCGCAATGACGCTCGATGGCCGTAAATTGGCATGGGACACGCCAACCAGTTAGCGTTGACGTTTCGGTGTCCGACTGAGCTTGAAAGCCTCATCCCGCGACCGATTCCGGCGGTGCTTGGCTTGCCGGACTGGTACAAGGCCCTGCCTCAGAAAGCCTTCAATACGACGCTGGGCGACGACACCCAGACCATGAAAAAGTGCCCGCCTTTTATCGACGCCATGACGTACGGATTTCTGATTCCGCTGGCGATGGATCTTATCGTACGCGACGGCGAATTTACCTGGAGCTTCGATGCTCCCAATGGCTTCGTCAGCGAGTATTCGCATTCGCCCATCAGCTTTCACGATCCGAGCCAGGTTGCCGGGACGCCATTCTTCGACGAGGATCGGTTCCTCATTAAGTTCAACAATTTCTGGATCATTGAGGCACCGCCCGGTTACTCGCTCCTGTTTACCCATCCGCTTAATCGCCCGGATCTGCCGTTCACGACGATTACCGGCCTGGTTGATTCCGACACGTTTCACGACAGTCCGATCCATTTTCCCGCGCGCTGGCATGACACCGCCTTCAACGGCGTGCTGCCGAAGGGCACGCCGGTGGCGCAGTGCTTGCCGGTGAAGCGCGAAAGCTGGACCGATCGCTTCGAAGGGCTGTCGAGCGAAGCCACCAAGCGTCTGATTGAAATGAAAGAGACACTCGGGCTGAATCCCGACATTTATCGCCGCGAATTCCGGGTGCCCAAGCGTTAGCCCGCAGTCAGTTGCTCGTGACTTGAAAGTACCGAGCCGCTGCGCTCGGCTTGAGCCAAAACCGTCCGCGACCTGAAGCGACCAGCGAGTTGAGTGCGTGGTCGTAGTGCTTTCGATGACCGCGCGCCGCCCTGCGCAAGCAATCTTGACCCGCATCGTGTTGGCCGAGCTCCAGGAGGCAAAGCCCAAGAGCGAGCCACGCGCCGACATCGTCCGGCCTGCTGACCAACGCACGCCGGAAATAGCCGGCAGCCGCCTCGGACTCGCCGATCTCCTGATGCGCCTTGCCCATGCCGAACAGCGCATCCGCCGAATGAGGTGAAATCTCGAGCGCCCGAGTGAACGCGTGCTTGGCCTCGGCGCAATTTCTGCGCCACAGCAAAGCATAGCCAAGTTGGATGGAGAGTTCCGGCATCATCGGCGCCGCTTCGAGGCCGTTGCGGAACGTCTCGATCGCCGCGTCGTAGCGTTCCATCGATACCAGAAGGCAGCCCATCTCATGGAAGGCTGCGGCGTAAGGCGGCCGTCGCTTGCACGCGCGCATGAACCGCCGGAGCGCCCCCTGCTGTTGGCCGGCTTGGCGCAAAGCGATCCCGAGCATCGTTTCGATTTCGGGATCATGTCGGCTGCGTGCAGCGGTTTCGAGCGGCGTGATCGCATCCTGGCCGCGATTCTGCATCACTAAGGCACAACCGAGCAGATAGAGCGCGCGAGCGTGCCGCGGATTGGCGGCAAGGACCTCGCCGGCAATTCGCTCCGCCTCGTTCGGACGTCGACTGTCGAGCGCAAATGCGGCCCGCTGAAGCTGCTCATCCTCGCGGCCTTCCGCACTGGAGGACGGGGCTCTCAATTGTTCCGGACCATTCGCCATCGGGTACCCTCAACGACACACCGCGCGTGCCCGACGAGATCGTAGCACGGCTCGCCCGTTTGGATCATTAGTTGACGCTTGGTGGCAAGACGCCGGGCGGCCACCATCCGTTCGCGGCTCAATGTCCAATTTCTGCAATGAGTATACAAGCTTTGCTCATTGACATAGAATCCGTCGCAGCTAGTGCCACGGCGACGTGCGGGGCGTTCAAGGATATTGGTCATGAACCCGGCAAACGAGATGACGCTGACCTTTCGCTGCCCGCGCGGGCTTGAGAATGTCATCCCGAGGCCGATTCCGGCGGTCCTCGGCCTTCCGGATTGGTTCAAAGCTCTGCCGCAGAAAGTCTTCAACCCGACGATGGGAGGGCAGACGTTGACCGTCAAGAAGTGCCCGCCCTTTATCGACGCCATGACCTATGGATTTCTCATCCCCTTGGCGATGGATCTCGAAGTGCGGGATGGGGAATTCAGCTGGAATTTCGAACTGCCGGAAGGGGTCGTCGGCGACTATTCATACTCGCCGATCGATTTTCACGATCCCAGTCAGATCGCTGGCACGCCGTTCTTCGATGAGGACCGTTTCATCATCAAGTTCAGCAATTTGTGGACTATCCAGGCACCCGAGGGTTATTCGGTGCTGTTCACACACCCGCTCAATCGTCGCGACCTGCCGTTCACCACGCTCACCGGCTTGGTCGATTGCGACGCGTTCCATCAGAATCCGATTCATTTCCCGGCGCGCTGGCATGATCCGGACTTCAACGGTGTGCTGCCCAAAGGCACGCCAGTGGCGCAATGCTTGCCCGTGAAACGCGAAAGCTGGGTCAGCCGCGTAGAGGCATTGTCAGACGAAGACACCGCGCGGTTGGTTGAAACGCGAGACGAGATTTTGCAGGGAAACGACGTCTATCGTCGAAAATTTCGAGCCGCAAAACGCTAGATCGGCAAACGATTTAATCCGGATCGATTGCGCACTGGTAAAGTGGATTTAACATTCGCTACCCACCCAGCCGTTGGCGCGTGACACGAATGTTAAATCCTAAACTCCACTAGCATCATGTGGTTGCTAGTGGCCCTTTGATCCCAACATTCGCTCAATGCGTGCCGAAACGGAAAGCGAATGTTGGAGTCGACCCGCTAGTTTCTTGTCTCACGGAGAAAACGCGCCGCAGCGCTCGGCTTGAGCCAAAATCGGCCGCGAGGCGACTTCACCAGAGAGCCAAGCACATTGCCATATCGCGTCGGGTCACCGTGCACGGCCCAGCGAAAACAGTCATAGGCTGCGTCTAGCTCGCCTGTCATCAGCAGACACCGCCCAAGATTGTGCCAGATGCGCGGGTCGGGTCTGCTCATCAAGCAACGTCGATAACATTGGGCGGCTGCTCGGTATTCGCCGACCTCCTGATGAACTTTAGCCATGCCGAACAGTGCCTCGCGCGAGTCCGGAGAGATGTTGAGAGCTCGCGCAAAGGCGGCCTTGGCGTTGGCCCAGTTCCGGCGCTGCAGAAAAACATAGCCAAGCTGGACGGAGAGTTCTGACATCATTGGCGCAATTTCGACACCGCGGCTGAATACTTCGATCGCCTGGTCGTGGCGCTTTGTGAAAGACAACAGACAGCCGAGTTCGAGGAAAGCTGCGGGAAGAGGCGGCCGTCGTTTGATCGCGTGTTTGAGGCGCGCCAATGCGTCATCGAGCCGGCCGGCTTGACGCAGTGCAATTGCAAGCTGCGTCTCGATTTCCGGATCATGCCGATCGCGCGCCGCCGTCTCGAGTGGCGCGATGGCGTCCTTGGCGCGACCCTGCATCAGCAATGCGCAGCCGAAAATGTGCAGCGCGCGCGCCTGTCGCGGATGGCTCCTTAGCACCTCGCCGGCGATGTGTTCCGCCTCAACGGGTCGGCCGCTGTTTAAGGCGAACATCGCCCGCTGCAGGGCGTCGTCAGCGCGACCGACGCCATCGGGCACCGTCGGATGAAAAGGTCCGTTCGCCATTACCAGCCTGTTTGGCGTGCCACCGCGCCTTCCCACAACGTTACCACGTGCACAGGGGTGTGGTCATCGCCGCCGATTAACGAGAATGAGACCGGCCGCCACCAGCACGACCGCCGCGGCAAAACCCGATGTCAGCGGCTCGTGGAGCACCAGATGGCCGGCTGCGACCCCGAACAGCGGCGCCAGGAAAGTAAAAGCAGACAGTCGAGTCGCTGAATAGCGCACGATGAGAGCAAACCACACAGCAAATGTAACGCTCACCACCCAGATGGTTTGGTAGGCGAACGCGCCGAGCGCTATAGCCGACGGCATCCTGTCGATGTGTTCTCCGAACACGAGTGCACCAATAGCGAGCAGGGGCGCCGAAACCGCGAGTTGATAGAGCAAAGTCTTCTCGGCGCTGATCCGGTTGAGCGCGCTCACCTTGATAAGCAGTGTAGTCGCCGCCCACGCCAAAGCCGCACCGACCATCATGATGTCGCCAAGCACCTGGTGTGGATCGGTTGCCTGTGCGGGTAAGCCAAAGGCGACGATGATGCCCGCGAACGACAGCGACAGACCAAGCCACTGCGAGAGCGAAAAACGATCGCCGGGCACCAACCATCGCGATCCAATTACGACGAAGAACGGGGCAAGATAGATGAAGAAAGAGGTGCGGATCGCCGTTGTAAATACCAGGCCTCGATAGATCAGCAGAAACTCAAGTGCAAAGAGCACGCCGGCCAGAATCCCCGCGACTAGCGTTCCGTCGCGCTTGAACAGCGGCATGCCGCGCATTTGGGTCCAGATGCCGACGAGCAACGCAGCGATCGCTGAACGAGCCGATGACTGGATGAGCGGCGGAATATCGTGGATCGCGAGCTTGATGGCGACGTTATTGAAGCCCCAGCTCAGACACAGCGCGATGGTCGCCGCAATGGCAAGTGCGTCGAGCGGGCGGGACGACGGTGATCCGGTCACGGCGTTCGGTTCAATTTTGAGACATCAGCGCTTGCGACAATGAGAACAAATGCCGGCGATCTCGATCAACGGGCTTTTCGGAACAAATCCCGCGGCGCGGGCCGCCGTTTCGAGTGCCTTGGCGGCGGTACCACCGGGCGCCTCGCCAACGGTTCCGCAGCGCTCGCAGATGAGAAACACAACGATATCGTCGCACTCATGGTTGTGCACGCAGGCTACGAACGCATTACGACTCTCGATGCGATGAACAAGACCATTGTCTTTTAGAAAATTGAGCGCACGATAGACCGTGATCGGCGCCGGACGGTCTTCGTGCGCCAAATGTTCGATGATCTCGTAGGCACCGAGTGGTTTGTGGCTCTCGAGCAGCGTTTCAAGCACCTGCCGACGCATCGGCGTCAACCTTTGAGCGCGTGCAGCGCAGTGCGCTTCGGCGTGCGCGATTGCGGCGTTGGTGCAGCGTTTGTGATCGTGGTCGGGCGCAGGAAAGATCGTGCGCGACATTCCCGTCATTCCTCGTTTGTTGGCGTTGACGAATCGGCCGTCGGCGAACTTCAGCCGGGTGGCTGGTTGGCATAGTAGCGCCCGCGGCGGGGATCGCGAAAACGTGACGCTGCTGGCGATTTGGCCGCTCGACATTTATGTTGCGCCGCAGCAAAAAGCGCCCCACACTCTGTCTGCCTCAAGAAACCTCGGTCAACATCGGGCGCCGCTCTTGTCGGCCGCCACTTTCAATTAGGGGTCGTCATGCTGAAAGGAAAGTCCGCGCTGGTTACCGGTTCGACATCCGGTATTGGCCTTGCCATCGCCCGCGCTCTGGCCGCGCAGGGCGCCAATGTCACAATCAACGGCTTTGGTGACAAGGCCTCTATCGAAAAGGAACGCAACGGCATCGAGAAGGAATTCGCAGTCAAAGCGATCTATTCGGGAGCCGACATGAGCAAGCCCGCCGAAATCGCGGACATGGTGCATGCCAGTGAGAAGGCGTTCGGTTCGCTGGACATACTCGTCAGCAATGCAGGTATCCAATACGTCGCGCCAATCGAGGAATTCCCGATCGAGAAGTGGAATCAGATCATTGCGATTAATTTGTCGGCTGCGTTTCATGCCATTCGCGCGGCGGTGCCCGGAATGAAGTCGCGTAAATGGGGCCGCATCATTTGCACTGCCTCGGCGCACTCGCTTGTCGCCTCTCCGTTCAAATGTGCTTACGTCACCGCCAAGCATGGGCTTGCCGGTCTTACCAAGACGGTCGCCCTCGAAGTCGCGACCTTTGGCATCACGGCAAACTGCATCAGTCCCGGTTATGTCTGGACACCGCTTGTCGAGAAGCAAATACCCGACACCGCAAAAGCGCGTGGCCTCACCGAGGAGCAGGTCAAGCGCGACGTGCTGCTCGCCGCGCAACCGACCAAGGAATTCGTTACCGTCGACGAGGTCGCCGACCTTGCCGTCTATCTATGCTCCGATGCGGCGAAATCGATTACGGGGGCAAACCTGTCGATCGATGGCGGCTGGACCGCGGAATGAGCGCCCGACGCGCCTAAGAGTCGCTGAATGAAGAAGATTTTCGCGTCGCTGCTGCCCAGTCGGGCAGCGGAGCGAAATCATCCGTCGTCGATCAAACGGATCAATCTCGCGCTGCAAGGCGGCGGGGCGCACGGTGCGTTCACGTGGGGGGTTCTGGAGCAGCTCCTGAGCGATGAGCGGCTTGTTGTCGAAGGCATTTCCGGCACCTCGGCGGGCGCGATGAACGCGGTGATGCTCGCTGATGGCCTGGCGCGCGGCGGCCGGGCGGAAGCACAAAAGCGCCTCGCCGATTTCTGGCGCGCGGTGAGTAGCTCCGGCAATCTGCCGACACTGCAGCGGACGGTGATGGAACGGCTGTTGTCCTTCACGCCGCTCGAAGGCACTCCGGTTCAGGCCTGGTTCGGCGCCTTATCGCGTTACTTCTCGCCGTATGATGTCAATCCTCTCAACATCAATCCGCTTAAGGATTTGATTGAACGCTTCGTCGATTTCGAGGCGCTGCGCGCCGATTGCGATTTGCAGATTTTTATTTCCGCAACCAATGTGCAGACTGGACGCGTCCGCATTTTTCCCCGGCAAAAAATCACAGCCGATGCGGTGATGGCCTCTGCCTGTCTGCCGCTTCTGTTTCGCGCGGTCGAGATCGATGGCGTGCCCTATTGGGACGGCGGCTACTTGGGCAATCCAGTCATCTTTCCCTTTTTCCGCTCGACCACGACCGAGGATGTGCTGGTGGTCCAGATCAATCCGCTGGTGCGGCAGGCGACGCCGATGTCATCCAGCGAGATCATGAATCGCATCAATGAGATCACGTTCAATTCCTCGCTCATCGACGAATATCGCGCCATTGAATTCGTCGCCCGTCTGATCGATCAAGGTCGTCTGCCGCGTGGCACGAAACCGGGCCAATATCGCCGGATCAATGTTCACCGTATCCTGCTTGACCGCTTCGGCACGCATTTCGACGCCTTCAGCAAGCTTTCGACCGACTACGATTTCTTCGAAATGCTGCGGGTCAGCGGCAGACGTGCCGCCCGGCGCTTCCTCGACGAGCATTTTGACGATATCGGCGTGACGGGTACCGTCGATCTGCGCACAGAGGCGCAGGCCGAACGGGCGTGATAATCTCCAGCCGATGTTCAAGGTGACACCGCGCTCCACTGTTGAAATCGGCGATGCTCGACTCGAAGTCTGCATTGCCGATATCACGACGCTCGACGTCGATGCGGTTGTCAACGCTGCGAACCGGACATTGCTTGGCGGTGGTGGGGTCGACGGCGCCATCCACCGCGCCGCCGGACCCGAATTGCTGGTCGAGTGCCGGACGCTGGGCGGTTGCGCCACGGGATCGGCAAAGATTACGCGCGGCTATCGGCTTCCGGCTAAGCACGTCATTCACGCCGTCGGACCGGTGTGGGGCGGCGGCACCTCGAACGAGGACGAACTCCTGGCATCTTGCTACCGCACCGCGCTCGATCTGACCGCTGCGCATCGTTTGGCATCGGTCGCCTTTCCAGCCATTTCGACGGGGGTCTACCGGTTTCCCCCGGACCGGGCCGCACGCATTGCCGTGGGAACGGTTACCTCGGAGCTGGCAGCGACGCCCCGCGGCATCGAGCGGGTAGTATTCTGTTGCTTCGTCTCGTCGGCCGCTGACCATCATATCGGCGCGCTCACCGACCTAGGGCTGGTTTGAACTCGCGGGACCGGACCCCGAAACCATTCTGATGGGTAGACAATTATATAAGCTTCCATATATTGTGGGCGCCTGATTTAAGTGGACATAGCATTGCCTGCTTTGGAGGCGCCATGCTGCCGCTTTCCCTTAATAGGGAATTTGCTTTTACTGTCAGCGATGTAGGCCGGATGCTGCGGACCTACGCCGACCACAGAGCCAGCCAGTTCGGGATCACGCGCGCCCAGTGGGCGGTGCTGGTGCGTCTCGACCGATTCGAGGGGCTGAAGCAATCCGAACTGGCCGAAATGCTGGATCTCCAACCGATCTCGCTGACGCGGTTGCTCGACCGGCTCTGCAACGGCGGCCTGATCGAGCGTCGGTCGGACCCCACTGATCGCCGCGCCAAGCGGCTGTTTCTGATGCCGGCGGCGCGACCGCTGCTCGAACAACTGGGCGAGCTGGGTGAGGACATGATGACGATCGCCCTCGTGGGCGTCAGCCGAGAAACGGTCGAGCGTATGGTCGCGCAGCTCGCGATCGTGAAGGAAAACCTGCGCCAAGCGATCCAACAAAAAAATGCCGGTACTCATGCCGCGGGGTCGCGTTATGGCTGAGCGGGCTCTCAAATCTATCCCGTTGATGCGCGATGAGGCTCCGGACGTGCGTGAACTGCCGGCCGTTGCGCCGGCCCCGATTCCGACGGACGAAGGACCCGCCGCCGAAAAGAAAAAACCGCGCTTCAGCCCCCGACAGCGCATGCGTTGGGGGTTATTCGCATTGCTGCCGCTGGCGCTCCTCATCGTCGGCTATTGGTACGTTGCCGGCGGCCAAGTGATGTCGACGGACGACGCGTATGTCGATGCTGAGAAAGTCGGCATCTCGACTGATGTCGCAGGCATCGTCAAGGACGTAGACGTGACGGACAATCAGCATGTCACGGCGGGCCAGGTCCTTTATCATCTCGATCCCCGACAATTTCAGATCGCCCTCGCCAATGCCAAGAGCAACTTGGCGCAGACCGCGTTGAGCGTCGAGGCGATGAAGCAGGACTACAAGCGCATGCTCAGCGACAGCGCTGCGCAGCAGTCCACAGTCGAACTGGATCAGACGAATTACAATCGCGATGCGATGTTGTTGCGCAGTGGGACCGTTTCGCAAGCGATTTACGATCAGGCGCAATCCACACTGGAGACCGACAAGAACAAGCTCGAATCGCTGCGCCAGCAGGCGCAGGTGCAGC
>JASHQI010000311.1 GCA_030037645.1 Xanthobacteraceae bacterium | reverse complement strand
CGCGGCTTTATCCGCGCCGAAACCATCGCCTACGACGATTACGTGAACTGCGGCGGTGAAAACGGCGCCCGCGACGCGGGCAAAATGCGGCTTGAGGGCAAGACCTATGTGGTCGCCGACGGCGACGTCATGCACTTCCGTTTTGCGACCTAAAGCATGATCCCGAAAAAGCTTGTCCCCGACCCGATCGGGGATGGCAACCGGTTTTCGGAAAAGATCATGCTCAATCAAAATGCCAGGGCCCGGTATTGATTCCATCAAAACCGAATAGGCTCTAGTCTGGGAATCAGCGGCAGTGGTCTCGAGGTTCCCGTCTGTAACGCCCGATTATTGATTCCTGAGTCCAGATCCCTGGTTCCTGATCGCGCCGAGATGCTCGTTGATGCGGAATACGATGAGCACGAATTCGGCCACGATGCGCGCCAGGATCACGCCCATGAAGGCGCCGAGTACACTTGTGATCAGAAAGATCATGCCGACGAATGGATTAAACGCCATGGTGGTGAGCGAACTCACCGCGCCGGCAAGCCCAAGTAGCACGGAGATGACGACCGCGAGCCAATAAAAGACCTTGATTATGGTGGGCGTTACGAACCGCTCCCACTGGAACAGGTCGCCAAGGCCGAACATGCTTCATCCTCCGAATGGAAGAAGGTGATCGAATATCCGCGAATCTCGCCCGCGGGGCAGACTGCACTTCGCCATTGCACCGGTCAATCTGGAGTAGAACCCGTAATTGACGATAGCGCGGTCAGCCTCTAGGCAATCGGAATTGCATTTCGCAGGTCGTCATGCGCGGGCTTCATTGGGAAGATTTTAGGGCGTTGGCTCCGGAGATTTCGGGCGAGCAACGACGCGCTGCCTCGATTGCAGCGATCGCGCACGCATTGCACGACGGTTACACAGACCTGATCTACATCATGCTGCCGGTGTGGCAGGCTCAATTTGGTCTCGACTATGCGGCGCTCGGCGTGCTCCGCGGCGTCTTTGTGGGCGCGATGGCGAGCTTTCAGGTCCCCGCCGGACTGATTTCCGAGCGGCTCGGCGCCGCGATCGTCCTCGCAGTCGGCACCGCACTTGCCGGCCTAGGCTATTGTCTCGCCGGAGCCAGCACCGGTTTTGCCATGTTGCTTGGCGCGCTGTTGCTGGGCGGGGTCGGTGCCAGCACGCAGCACCCGATCGCATCGGCGCTCGTCGCCCGCGCCTTCGCCGGGCCCCGCTCGCTCAAGGCGCTCGGCACTTACAATTTCGCCGGCGATCTCGGCAAGATGACCTTGCCCGCTACGCTCTCTCTGATGCTGCTGGTGATGACATGGCGCCCTGCGCTTGCCGTTCTCGGCAGCCTTGCCTTTGTGGTGGCGGGGGCAATCTTCTCCTTCACGCCGCGCTTTGAGCGCGAGACAACTCCCGTATCAAGCGCCGCGGCGAACGTGGCGCTTGAGCGGCCGCGGCGCTCTTTCGCCTTCCCGCTTCTGTTGCTGATCGGGATCGTCGACAGCGCGACGCGGATGGGCTTCCTGCTCTTTCTGCCGTTCGTGCTGACGCAAAAGGGCGCCAGCGAGCAGACGATCGGGCTGGCGTTGACACTGGTGTTTGCCGGCGGCGCCGCGGGCAAGCTCGCCTGCACATTCATCGGCGCGCGCATCGGCGCGATCGGTACTGTCTGGCTGACTGAAAGTCTTACTGCAGCGGCAATCCTGGCGCTGCTGCCGTTGCCGCTTGATGCCGCGCTGGTGCTGCTGCCGTTCGTCGGCATTGCGCTCAACGGGACCTCATCCGTGCTCTACGGTTCCGTGCCTGACCTGGTTGCGCCGGGATGGCGCCCGCGCGCCCTGAGCCTGTTCTATACCGGCACCATCGGCTCGGGGGCGATCGCGCCCACGCTCTATGGTCTTGTGGGCGACGCCTTTGGGGTCTGGAAGGCGCTGGCGCTCATCGCCGTCATGGTGCTCGTCACTTTGCCGCTTTCCGCTCTGCTGCGGCCGGCGCTGCCGCGCGGATATGGTTCTCGGACGGTGTGAAAGCGCCAACTTTGCGGCAGCGGAACGCTGTCGCTCAAACTGGAACAGGGAACTCAAAAGCGCGTTGGGTTTCATGCTCGGATCACAAATCCGCAGCATGTGCAGAGGGAGTTCCATATGAGAGTCCAAATCTCGTGCGCCGCGCTCGGTCTAGCGCTGCTCGCCGGAACGTCGGCGGCCAGAGCCCAGACGGTCATCACGCGTCAGATTTCCGACCAGCCGGTTGAGACTGTGATTCGCCGGGAACCAGTACGACCGACGGTCGAGACCACCCGGACGGTACGGCCCGCACGCGCCGCCCGCCGCGTCGTGACCACGCGGCGGACGATCGTCAGCGAGCGGGTTCTTCCGACGACGACTGTAACGACGCCGGCCGTCGTTGCCGGGATCTACCCGCCACCGCTCTATGACGTCGCGCCGCCACCTTCCATGGTGACAGACCCGCCGCCGCTCTACGACACGGTGGCTCCTGTCCCACCCGCACCCGTTGTCGGCGCCGCGCCGGTCGTGGCGCAGCCCGTCGTCGCCACGCCGGGTTATGCCGTAGTCCCAATATACCGCTACGTTTACGAGCCGGATCGTATTTTGGTGATTGATCCCGCCACCAACATCGCAATCCAGGCAATCCCGCGCTGAACGAACACCAACTCGGAGCGCGCGCTACGGAGGAAGCAGCGCGCGTTTCCTTGTCTCGGACAAGGGCCGTTCGCTGCAGCAGGGACTAGCGGGGTCCAAGTCCACTCCTTCAATTCTGGGGGATGGTGATAGCCGCCCCGCTACATCCGCGCTGCCGGCGTGCTATATTCGCAGATGCGGATTGACGGAGCATGGCCATGATGTTTCCCACGGCGTTGGCGCTCGGTGCACAACTTCTGATGCCGGTCGCCGATAGCGTTCCCACCCTTAACGTCGATCAGGTCTGCGAGGGTATCGCCCAGCAAGGCGGTGTCACCTTCCATGACCCCCAGATCGCGCAGGAAAAAAAGGATTGTCTCGAAAGCGAGAAGCAGATTCGCGATGATCTGGTCAAACAGTGGTCGAGCTTTTCTGCCGCCGACAAGACCGCGTGCACGAACGAGTCGAGGATGGGTGGAGACTCAAGCTACACGGAGTTACTGACCTGCCTGGAGATGGCGCGCGACGTCAGAAACATGGCTAAGGAAGAGGCTCAACCGCCGGCTCCGGCAAAACCCAAAAAATAGCGGCGCTCTTCACCGCTCCAAGGGCTTGAGCCCTTTCGGTTTTGATGGAATCAAAATCGGGCTCCAGCATTTTGATTGAGCATGATCTTTTCCGAAAACCGGTTTCCATCCCCGATCGGGTCGGGGACAAGCTTTTTCGGGATCATGCTCTAATAGCCAATCAGGACCTCGCTGACCTTGGGCTTGAGTGCGCGCATCGCAGGGTCAGCAGAGCTGTAGTCGTGATCGGCCGGTAAATCGACCGCCGCGTGGGGATGGGCTTTGGGATCGACTTGCAAGCTGACGCCGGACTTGCAACCGCCGGCAAGCCTAGCGAGCGCGCCGCCGTCCCAGTCGCTGACCGTCGCGACATTGTCTTTGTCAAAACCCTTCAGCTTGAACGATTTGTGATTGAGTCTTTCAAGCTCCTGCAGAGTCAGTCCGAGGCGCAAACCGCCCGGCGCGGTCCACATCGACTTGTCGGCGATGTCGATGAGATAAAGCCCACTGCGGTTCGGATCGGACCACCACACTTCCAGGCGCCGTTTGGGGTCCTTTGGAAACAGCACTGTGGCGCCGACCTGGCTGCCCTTCACGTTTTCTTCGGTGAAGATCATATTTCTCGAATCGAAGACCATCGCCAACTCAAGCATGCTTGAGTCTTTGCCGAATGGGCCGCTGCACGCGATGACCAACCGAGCCGGCATCCCGTGGCCGTGCGCGAGAGCCGGTTCGGTCGCCGCATGCCTTGCTGGATGCGTCGGAGCGGAGCCCGGTGTTGCCACCGCGGCCGGCATCGGCTGCTTGACTTGCGATGGGGCGAGTTGATCTTCGCTGTTGAGGTTCGGGTCCGGCTGCAGGGTCGGAGCCGTCATTTGCCGTTGCTGCGCCGACAGCGCGCCGGTGAACACCATCGCAAACCCTGCGATCAACGCCCCGCCGATCCGCCGTGCGCGCATTTCCCACCCCCCTTCATAAGGCACGCAGCATAGCACGGTCGATGCGCGGTTGCTTGATGTTTCACAACGTCAATCGGTCGCGCCAAACGCGACTTATGTCATGACGGTAAGACGTGTAAGAGCAGTTGATCGTGACGATGATCGGCCCGCGTCAGGGGGAGAGTGGCTGTGCAAGCGAAGGCATTTATGCGCGTGGTCCTGGCGGCCTTGGCGATCGTCATCATCATCGCACGATCGGCGCAGGCGCAGTCAGTCGCAGACTTCTACAAGGGTAAGACCGTCACCATGGTCGTCGGCGGCAGTCCGGGCGGCGGCAATGATGCACTCGCGCGCGCCCTTGCCGGGTTCATCGGCAAACACATCCCGGGAAATCCGGAAATCGTCGTGAACGACATGCCCGGCGCCGGCGGCATAGTGGCCATGGACTATCTTTTTGCCAGAGCCGAGCGTGACGGAACGGTTTTCGCGTTGGTGGAGAACAACACGCCGCTCGAGCCGTTGTTCGGCACCGAGCAAGCGCGTTACGACCCGACCAAATTCAATTGGCTCGGCACCCCGAGCACGGAAGTATCTCTTGTGCTGGTCTGGCACACCGTTCCGGTCAATTCGCTTAAGGACCTCAAAACCAGGATTACCACCATGGGCGCGAATGGCGCCCATTCCGCTCAGGCCTTCGACGTGCGGCTCTTGAACGAGACGCTCGGCACGAGGATGAAGGTTGTCAACGGCTACAAGGGGCAGAACGATATTTTTCTCGCGATGGAACGCGGCGAGGTCGACGGTTTTCCGAACCTTTACTACAGCGGTCTGACCTCCACGCGACCAAACTGGCTGCCGCAGCATCTCGTCAAAGCGATTCTTCAATATGGACCGGAAAAGCTGAAAGAGTTGCCCGATGTGCCGTTCGCGCCGGATCTCATCAGCAAACCCGAGGACAGACGGCTGATGCAGGCGGCGCTGGCGCCGCAGGCGCTCGGCCGGCCGCTTGTCATGCCGCCCGGCGTGCCTGCCGAGCGTGTCGCCGCCATGCGAAAGGCGCTTGTGGGCGTCTTTGCCGATCCGGCATTCAAGTCAGCCGCGGTGAAGCTCGGCCTAATCGTGAATGCGCCACGGACCGGCGAACAGCTCCAGGACGTGATCGATCAGGCTTATGCAACTCCCCCAAGCCTGCTCGGACGATTGCGCAAATTGGCGAATCCGTAAAACCTTCCTGCGCGCGGCGCAGCGCGTCCTGGCGATGCGCAGGCGCGGTCCTGTCGTGGTCAATCTTTCCCGAATCCAACGACGAGATGCGTCCGATGCGATTCCGCGAGCGACTCTCCTTCCGCTTTGATCGTCACGATATAAGTGCCCGCTTTCGCAATCGCATGCGGCGGAATGGTCGCTTGCAATTCGGTCTTGTTGATAAAACGTGTCGGCAATGCTTCGCCGTTCAGCAGCACCCGATGGAACGGCCAAACACCATCGCCTTTGACCGTCATGAGCACTGGCCCCGATCCCGCGGTCACGAACAAGGGCGAGATTTGCAGGTCCCACGGCAAGGTTTGATTCGCGTAGAAGGAAGGGATCGGGTTTTTGTATTTCTGAAATCTGGTCTCGACGAGTACTCCGTCCTTGATGACCATTTTCACGTTTTGCGTGGCCCAAATGTCTTTGAGGGGGTCACCCTCGACAATGGCAAGATCGGCGACCTTGCCCGGCTCGACGCTGCCATAATCCCTGTCTTTTTTGAAGGTTTTGGCGACATTCAATGAGGCGGCTTGAATAGCCGTCATGGCCGGCACGCCGGCTTCGACATCCATCACCAATGCTTCATGAAGCAGCATGGCCGCCATGCCACGCGGCGGATCCGAACCTTCCTTCAGGAGACCGCCGGCCTGAACGAAGCGCCGGATGAACTCATTGGCCTTCTCATAGAAGATTTTGGTGCGGTCGAGCTGCGCCGGCGTGTATCGTTTGAGCAGTTTTTCATAGGTGCTATCGGTGATCGCCCGCACCGTCGGGGGCAGATCGGCATCCGGATCGTCGAGAATCTGGTTTTCCCGTTGTCGAAAACGCGAGGCGCTCGGTGACAGCGGCCGGAGCCACTTGGCGATCGTCGGCGTCCAAGCTACGCCGCGGTTCACCATCGCTTCGATCACCTCGTCGAAGTTTTCGGTCTCATAGTACGCCCCGGCCAGCTCCTGCTCGATATTGCCCGCTAGTCGCTGCCTCGCCAGCTCGCGCCGACGATTGACGTCGGGGATCGAGCTGTAGCCGACCGACCAGATGTGCTCGATGCCGTCGACTCCGGCCTTGCACGATTCGATCACGTCCCAGCTATGCGCCGTCACCGGCATATCCAGCCGGTGAGCTTCGTCGGTTATGGCTTTGACCAAGTCATAGGAGATGAACTCGTTGAGCTTTATGATGTCGTACCCGAGTTCCTTCTTGCGCCGCACTGCGGCGCGCGCCTCCTCCGGCGTCGTCACCACGAGGTTGCCGCGGATCGCTCGCGAGCCGCCCGCTTCCGTCTCCGCGCGGGGGCCGCCGATGGCGCGTCCCGACGCCCAAATTCGCGGCCCGCGAATCTTGCCGAGCGCCGTGCCGGCCTTCTGCGCCAGGCTCCAAGCGCCGTCCTGGAACACCTCGATCGTCGCGCAGGTCGTAATGCCAAGATGCAGATAGAGCTCGCCGTGGAAGTCCTCGAGATGACCATGACCGTCGATAAATCCGGGCAAAATGGTCTTTCCGGCAACGTCGAGTATCTCAGCATCGGGCGGAACGCGGATTTGACCGGCGGCGCCGACCGCGGTGAACCGGCCGCTGTCGATCACAATGACAGCACCGGCGATCGGCGGCCGCCCGGTGCCGTCGATCAATGTTCCGCCCCGAACCGCCAACGTCCTGCCAGCCATTATTTCGCCTTGCTGAAACGATGCTGCGGTACGTCACCAGGCCGGACGTTGACCAAGCGTTCAGGACACCGCGGTCGCATGAAACTAAAACTCACGAGAATTCAGTCTTTGAGGCCCTATGCGCACCGAGGCGGCGGCTAAAGCGTGGTGGAGACGGGGGAGTCGAACCGATTCTGCCCGTAAGCCATTGATATTACAAAAAATAAGCTCAACCGAGGAATCGCTCCGTGGCGGCCGCCTGTGCCGGCTACGTTATCGTGTTCGCGCGGCAATGGAAAGCAGTCGCCGACGTGCATCGAACATCTCTCGGCGCGAATACTAACACTGATCGAACTCCGACCGCGAAGTCATCCAGCGCGGCCACTTGCGTCGGCGCCGCGTCGCGCGAGCATCACTGAGCGATCCTTCGCGCGCGTGCGCGGTTGTTCGGATCGCTAGCCGAAGCAAAAGGGCGGCTTAAGACAGGGCCGCGAGATTCGGCCCATTTCTCTGCCAACCTCGGGATATGGTCATCGACCGGGGCTTGGGCCACCGGACTCTGTGAGACCGTGCTATCCGCCGGCATCCTTACCAGCCAGTCCCTTGAAGAGTCGTTGGCTCAAAGCCTCAATAAGGCCGGTCGCCAACGCGACTTCGTCGTGAGTGACGAGTATTTTCGGCCCAAAACGGCACCAGGGTCGCGAGCCTTTTCCAGATGTACCGCCACTACCTCGAACTGCCGCAGTTCGCGCAGATCGCCGAAACGCAGATACCGAATCTCACGCTCGGCCAGCCGGAGGATGTGCGCGACTGCATCCGGAAGCAATATTCACCTTCGACCGCGTATCGGGCGGTGCAGCAGGGCAAAGAGATGCTGGAGTGGGCGTGGAAATTCCGCGCCGGGAAATCCGGTCTGGAAGATGAAAAATACGAGTGGTGGCGCCGCTGGTCGGTCGATTACAAATGTCGCGAGCGCACGCACGTTCCGAGCATTCCCGATCTTGTCCGCACACTGGCTTTGGTAGAGCTGCTGAACGCGGGTGCCGCGCCGTGCCACGAAGTGTCGCCCGGCACCCTCGCCGCTCTCTGGGGCGTGGTGCTGACCGCGCAGCGCACCGGCGCACTGGTCAGATTGCGAAGCGTCAATCTGCTCGATCATGCGGACTTTCCCGGCTGGAAGATCGCGCACTGGACAGCAGCGGACATGAAGGGAGGTCGCGACGGCGGACGGCCTCACTCGCTTCCGCTCCCGCCCGAAGCGGTGGCAGTCCTGAGCCAATATTGGGACGAAAAGGGCGAGTGGGTTTTTCGCAGCGGGAAAGTGCGCGGCCATGTGACGAAGTCGGCGCTGAACCGGATGCTCGACCGGCTGCAAGGCCAAACGATGCCCGATAAACGACGGCCGAAGCCACAGCGGCGGGGCAAGCCAGGCCCAAAGCTTAAGGGTAGTTCCAAGGTCAGGCCCAATCTGTTCGAGCAATACGGGATCGAGGCGGGACGCTCGCGCATTATCTCGATGAACACCGGCTGGGCGGTGCGTCATCCGCAGCTCCGCTTAGAGTTCGTTGGCGACGCATGAGCCCTTAGTCTGACACGTCGCGAGGCCGATATAGCCCTACGGCTGGCGCGGCCGAAGACCGGAGGGACAAAGGTGATCGCTCGCCGGGTTGGCACGTTGCGGTATGGCGTTTATGCAGCCGCATCCTGCTCAGCGCGCAGCGCGGCGATGTTGCCCTGGGTGACCTATGATGAAGCTTTGGCTCATCTGCCGCAGGCGCACTGGATCGCAATGAACGCCGCCCGCCAGAATGAGATCATCGCTGGCGCGCGTGTCGAAGACGCTGAGCCGTTGCTCGAAGCCGTGGCCGCCGGACTTGGTCGATCTTTGCTGCCGTCCGCCGTCGCTGACGGTGATGCCCGGCTGCGCCGGCTGAGCACGGAACGCGGTACTCCATTGCCGGCGCGAGAGCTATGGCTGCTTACCCATTCGGAGATTGAAAGGCTCGGCCGGATCGAGGCTGTCGTCGAATGGATTAAGGGCATCGCTCCGCGCTAGGCCGAGTCCGCTTTGGGTCCGAGGCGACCGATCTGCACAGTTCTCGGCATGTCGGCTTATCCGCGCAGGCGAGGTTTGCTGTCATTGGTCCCGACCAACTGCCGCCACACGTCTTGGCGAGGTTCCGTTCATGTCCGTTCACACATTGCCAACCAAGGCATCAACGAAGGTCGCCGCGGCCTCCTTGAGGTGTTTGCGGCTGTATCCAGCTCGCTCCATCACAGCAAGTCCTCTCGTGAAGGTTACAACGACACGGGCGAGTCGATTTGCATCGATCCTTGTCGGCGTGTTGGCAACGGAACTAATTGCCTTGCTGACGAGGTGCTCAAGTCCACTGAGGAGATTTTGCACGCGCTCGCGTACGGCTGCGCTCGAAACCGCCCCATCCAGCGCGGCGCGCGTTGTCAGGCACCCGCGCGGCGGCGAACCGCTTGTCATATTGACAATGATCATATCGAATAATTTTTGCAGCCTGGCCGCAGCGTCGCCTTGGGTCAACGCATTACCGGCCGTTTCCAGGAATTGCCCGGCATATTGGTCGAAGGCGCGTAGAAAAATCGCTTCCTTGTCACCGTAGGCGTTGTAAAGGCTGCCGCGCTGGACGCCCGTCGCTGTGGCAAGGTCCTGCATGCTCGCGTCGTGCAGGCCCTTCCGCCAAAACACTTCAAGGGCGATCGCGATCACCTCTTGCTCGTCGAACTGACGCGCGCCCACCATTTGCTCGCTCCACAGGTTTATTCTTGACAATATCGTCAAACTTGACAATGTTGTCAAACATCACCATCGGGTCGCTGCCTCCGGCGCGTGTCCCGCGCTGAATGGCGTACTGACGATGGTCATGCGCCGGAGCCAAAGAGCTCTAACGGTCTCCACAACACGGAGAATTCCAATGATCACCGTCATCACAACGTTTCAATTGCCGAAGCCGCTCACACGCGAAGAGGCCCGAAACTTGTTCCTCAGTACAGCTCCGAAATATCAAGGCGTCGCTGGGCTTTTCCGCAAGTCCTATTACTTGTCGCAAGACGGGAATACCGTCGGCGGAATCTATCTCTGGAATTCCCGCGCTGAAGCTGAAGGGATGTTTACCGAGAGCTGGAGGGCTTTCGTGCGGGAAAAGTACCGTACAAACCCTTCAGTCACGTATTTTGAAAGCCCCGTCGTGGTTGACAACGTCACGAACGAAATTCTCTCGGATCAGTAGCTTGAAAACCTTAAACATTCGAGCGAGAGTCCATGCGGCAGCCGTAATGCGAAAGCCAGCCTTGTTGGCCTTCGAGTCCTTGACCGCCGTCGCTCTCCCTGCAAAGCGAGATGACATTTGTGATCGCGGCCGCGTGGGGCGCCGTCGGTGACGATCCGGCGCGGGCGTCGCCTTGCCCGCCGATCTCGCTTCTCTTGTATCCAATCTACCTATTTCGCATCCTAAATGGCAAGGACCAAGTTGCGATGACGGTCCATCTGCCATATGGACTGCCCCCACAGCCTCTATTTCGACCCAAAACTCCTCCCCAAAAGCCTGCCTCGCCCGTCGCACAATCCCTCGCGAGCTAAGTGAGTTGCGTAGATAGGATGCATTATAATATATTCTGGATGCAATCATTGCAGAAGGCCTGGAATATGGACAGGATCGTCTACACGTCGTGCACGCTGGATTGTCCGGACGGCTGTGGCGTCCTAGCGCATGTTCGCGACAACCGTGTTGTGAAACTTGCCGGCCACCCCGATCACGAATTTACGCGCGGTTACCTCTGCGCCAAGACTTATAAGTACCCCGAGCGCGTCTACAGATAACGCCCCGTATTTGTCGCAGTAATATCGAATCTTCTCGGCGATCAAGTCGAGGGCATCGTCCCATCCCACCTGTTCCCAATTAGCGCCTTTCGCCCGGCTGCGACGCCGGAGCGGATGCAACTGCCGCTCTGTGCGCCATTTCGATAAAGCAGTCGAGGGTGAGTATCTTGCTCATCACCATCGCGCGATCCCCGAACCGCTGCTGGGTCGCGGCCTCCTCAATTTGACCGACCCGCCGGTCCGCATGATGATGATCAACGCTGGCAATCCGGTCAATCAATCGCCGAATTCGAATCTCGTCGCGGAAGCTTTCACCAAGCTCGAGTTTGT
>JASHQI010000051.1 GCA_030037645.1 Xanthobacteraceae bacterium | reverse complement strand
CATGACCACCACCATGCAGAACAACAAAGTATTAATGTACAAGGGCGTCCTTGCCGAATTTTTCCAAAAGAAAGAAGGTCAATTTGAATACGTCGTGCTTAGCGGATGTTCGAGCTATTTCATGACTTTTGACGAGGCATCGCCGCACACCGGAACGCACAAAGACTTGTTTTCAAATCATCCAGATCGCCCCAAGGGAGCCTGGGATTTTCTTCAGATAGAGGGTGCCAATATTGCAAACATCCTATTCGATCCGAGCGAGCCTCTCGTGGAGACTACTGCTGGCACCGAAGCTCTCGACACTGCCCTAAAGACTCTCCAACGAGAACTAGATCGCCTGCATGATGAAATACCGAATACTTAATCACTACAATCAGATCGAAACGCCGCCGACAAATCGCTGGGGCAACCGCGACTCAGACCGTCTTGCGATGAGAAAATCCAAACGTCACAGTCGAGATGCAGAGGATGCTGACGGCCGCGGATAGCAGGAATACAGCACGCGGCCGGCCGTGATCCATGAGCGATCCGTAGACGATGGGCGCGATGCTCGCGCCGACGTTAAAGCCCACGCTGACGAAGCCGAACACGAGACCATAAGCGCCCGGCGGGGTCACTGCGCGCACCAGCATATCGCGCGACGGATAGGTTGCACCGACAAAAAAGCCGCTGCACCCCATCAGCACGATCAGCCCGATGGCGTTAAAATCGAACAGGCCAACCAGCGCCGTCACGATACCGCCTATACCGAGCCCGGACGCCGCAACAATGGCGTGATGCGTGGTGCGGCCGGCGAGAACGCCGCCGGCGAGGACGCCGATGGCATTCATGGCAAGAAGGCTGGTGAGCGCCATGTTGGCGATAGCCACGGGCGTTGCGTGCAATGCGCCCAGCGCGACCACGAGATAGGTGTTGAGGCCGCCGCCCATGATCGACGTCAGGATGAAATACGCAAGATTAAGCAGGATCGGCGGCGTCAAGATCACGCGCCAGGCCTTGGCCATGTCGGTGCCCGCCTTTGCTGCTGTCTTTGTCGCGGTCTTCGCATCGGTCGTCGGTTCGGGCTGTGCGATCAATGCAGCAAGAACGATGAAACCGAAGATCGCTGCGCCGACATAGGCGCCGCGCCAGCCAAACAGGCCCTGCATGTAGAGCATCGTCACCGGAGCGAGCGCCGAGCCGACGATGCCCGCAAAGGAATGGAACGCAAACACCTGGCTGAGCCGTTCCTTCGGCGCGTGGTGCGACAGCAGCGAATAGTCGGACGGATGGAACACGGTGTTGCCAAGTCCGGCGATCCCGTACATCGCGATGAAGACCCAGTATGAACCGACAATGCCGGCAATTGCATAGGCGATGCTGCTCAGCGCCAGGCCCGCAATCAATACGATGCGCGCGCCGATGCGGTCGACGAGAAATCCGATTGGCGTTTGCAGCACGCCGGAGACCACATTGAATACGGTCAGCGCCAGCGCAAGGTCGGTATAACTGACGTTGAAATCCGCCCGCACAAACGCGAAAAGCGGTGCGAGCAGCAGCATATAATAATGGCTCATCATATGCGCGCCGCAGACGCCGGCAATCAATCGTGATTCGGCCGGGCGAATCGCGCGGACCGAAATAGCCTCAGTCATTGGCGCTGGCTTGCTTTTGCGTCTTGAAGTGCCTGCCAGATCTGAAATGGCGCCAGGGGCATGTTGACGTGATGGATGCCGCGATCTGACAGCGCATCGATGACCGCGTTCATCACCGAGGTGAGTGCACCGGCGCAGCCGGCTTCGCCGCATCCTTTGACGCCGAGTGGATTGGTCTTGGCCGGTGCCGGATGATCGGCAAGAACGAAGGAGGGGACATCGGCCGCGCGCGGCATGGCGTAGTCCATGAACGAACCGGTGAGCAACTGCCCGTCGCTGTCGTAAACCGTCCTTTCCATCAGTGCCTGGCCGATGCCTTGCACGACACCGCCGTGGAGCTGGCCGGCGACGATCATCGGGTTGATAACCGTGCCGAAATCGTTGACGCAGGAATATTTGACCACTTCGACGACGCCGGTGTCAGGGTCGACTTCCACCTCGGCGATGTGACAGCCATTGGGGAAGGTCGAACCGCCAGGCCCGTCGCTGATGTGAGTAACGTCCAGTGACTGCGGAACGTCGGCCGGCGGCATCTCGCCGCTGTTCAGCTTTTGCGCCAGATCAATCAGCGAGATGGAGCGGTCCGTTCCAACGATGACGAAGCGTCCGTGCTCGAAAGCGATGTCGGAAGCGCCGGCTTCGAGTACGTGAGCGGCGATTTCCTTGCCCTTCGCGATAACTTTTGCGGCAGCTTCGACGATGGCGGTGCCGCTATGCATGATCGACTTCGATCCGCCGGAACCGCCGCCGATCGCGAGTCGATCGCTGTCACCCTGCAGCATCGAGATTTTTTCAAATGGAATGCCGAGTCGCTCGCTCAAGACTTGGGCGAAAGGCGTGGCATGGCCCATGCCGAAATCTTGCGTGCCTGTCGTCAGCGTCACCGTGCCGTCAGGGTTGAACTTGATGTCGGCGAGGTCCTTCGACGGCGGCGCGGTGACTTCAAGGAAGTTGCCGATGCCGAAGCCGCGCAGCTTGCCGCGCTTGCGGCTTTCGCGCTTGCGGCGGGGAAAGTTTTTGCCATCGGCGAGATCGAATGCCTGCTTGGTCAACGCTGCGAAATCGCCGCTGTCGTAGGTCACGGCGGACGCGGTCTTATACGGTAGGTCTTGCGGTCGAATCTGATTGCGCCGCCGCAGCGTCAGCCGATCGATTCCCATCTCGGCCGCGGCGGCATCGATTAGCCGCTCCATATAATAGTTCCCTTCCGGACGGCCGGCGCCGCGATAAGCGGAAACGTGGGAGGTGTTGGTGAATGCGCACTTCGTCGACACTTCGATCAGCGGCGTGCGGTACATGCCCTGCACGTTCTTCACCGCATTGAGAGTGCCCGGCATCGGCGCCACGGGCGATAGGAAGGCGCCCATATTGGCGTAGCTCGTCAGCCGCACGGCGAGAAACGTGCCGTCGGCGGCAAGGGCCAACTCGCCGATGACGTCGTGATTGCGGCCATGGCTGTCGGAGACAAAACTTCCGGAACGCTCGTCGGTCCATTTCACCGGCCGGCCGAGCGCGCGTGCGGCGTGCAGCACGCAGATGTATTCGGGGAACACGGCGGCCTTCATCCCGAACGAGCCGCCGACTTGACCGGTGACGACGTGCACGTCCTTTGCCGCGACACCGAGCGCTTCGGCGATATTGGCGCGCATCCCGAATACGCCCTGCGAACCGACGTGAAGCGTGAAGCGATTGCCGTCGTACGAGCCGAGCGCGGCGCGCGGCTCCATCGCGTTGACGACGAGGCGACTGTTGACCAGCGTCAGTCGTGTGACATGGGCGGCCTGCGCGAACGCGGTGTTGACGGCCTCCGCGTTTCCGTAATGATAATCGAGCGCGATGTTGCCCGGCACATCGTCGTAAATCTGCGGCGCGCCATTCTGGGCTGCGGCTTCGGCCGTGATGACGGCGGGAAGCGCTTCGATATCGACGCTGACTGCTTCGGCCGCATCCTTGGCGGTGAGCACCGTCTCGGCGACGACAAACGCGATCGGATCGCCGACATAGCGCACCTTATCTTTCGCCAACGCCTCGCGCAGCGGCTTTTTCATCGGCGAGCCATCGCGATTGTTGAACGGTACGACGCACTTGAGCGGCCCATAGCCCTTCAGATCCGCGGCGGTGTAAACGCCGAGCACGCCCGGCATTTTTCTCGCGGCGTCGGTGTCGATCGCGCGGATGACGCCATGGGCGTTCTGGCTGCGCACCATCACGACATAGGCCTGGCCGGGGAGCGCGAAGTCGTCGGCATAATGCCCCGCGCCGCGCAACAGCATGGGGTCCTCTTTGCGCGGCGCGGACTGCCCGATGGCAAATTTCTCGACGGCCAATCGGTCCGTCACCAATTGATCCGCCCGGTCCTTGGCGGATTGCTGCAAATTCATAGCGATTCAATCCTTTAGGCCTTCGTTTGCGGTCACATAATGGACTTGGCGAACCTCGACAAGCGACATGGTGGGATGGCTCGTAGGCGGACAAAGCACAGTATTGCCCTTGCGGCCTCGGCTGGTAAAGTTTGTCCGATTTAGGCTTGAACACGAGCCGCGCCGTGGAGCCGCAGAGTTCCGGTGCGGCAGGAAGGTTTTTGATGACCGACGAGGCTCCGCCGAACGGCGGCCTCGGCGACAATGGGGCCCCGCATTGGCGGCCCCGCCGGGGTCGTCGCACGCCGTACGGTCGACGGCGCGAGGGCTCCCGTCGCGGCGACGGCCATCAGCCCGGCGACGAGGCTGCGGTCGCGACATATGCGGCGCTCGATCTCGGCACCAATAATTGCCGGCTGCTGATCGCCAGGCCCACTGCCAACGGCTTTCGCGTCGTCGACGCATTTTCCAGGATCATTCGGCTTGGCGAAGGCATCGCCGCGTCGGGCCGCATCAGCGAGGCGGCAATTTCGCGCGCCGTCGATGCGCTGTCGATCTGCCGCGACAAGATGCGCGCGCGGGATGTGGTGAGGGCGAGACTCATTGCGACGGCGGCTTGCCGTGCAGCCGAGAACGGCGACGATTTCTGCGCCCGCATCGCCAAAGAGGCCGGCCTCGAGCTCGAGATCATCGATTCGGCGACCGAAGCACGGCTGGCCGCCACCGGCTGCACCGAGCTGTTCGATCCTCAGGCGACCGGCGTCATCCTGTTCGATATTGGCGGCGGCTCTTCGGAGCTGGTGCGGCTCGGCCGGCCGTGCGCCGGCCGAGCTGGTCCGCCCGAACCTGACATTATCGGGTGGGTGTCGCTTCCCGTCGGTGTCGTGACGCTCGCCGAGCGCTACGGCGGCACCGTGGTTTCGCCGGAGATTTACGATGCCATGGTCGAAGAGGTCGCCGCCTTCGTCGAAAAATTTGCCGCGCAGCACCGCTGCGACCTTGAAGGCTTTCACATGCTCGGTACGTCGGGAACGGTGACGACGATTGCCGGCGTCTATTTGAAGCTTCGCCGCTACGATCGCCGACGCGTCGACGGCTGCTGGCTTTCCGATGATGAAATTTCGGGTGTCGTTGCCCAGTTGATGGCGATGAGCTTTGACGAGCGTGCGGCAAATCCGTGCATCGGCGCCGAACGCGCCGACCTCGTGCTGGCCGGTTGCGCCATTCTCGATGCGATCCGCCGTGCATTTCCGTGCCCGCGGCTGCGCGTCGCCGACCGCGGCCTGCGCGAAGGCATGCTGGTCGAGATGATGCGCGACGACGGCGTATGGGACGA
>JASHQI010000310.1 GCA_030037645.1 Xanthobacteraceae bacterium | reverse complement strand
CCGTTGACGATCGGGGAGGTCGCACGTGAGTTCGGCGTGACGTTGCGGGCCCTTCGTTTCTACGAAGCAAAGCGCCTGATCGCGCCGGAACGCCACGGCGCCGTCCGTCTGTACCGCCGCAGCGACCGTGAGCGGATTATGCTGATCCTCACTGGCCGGCGCCTCGGCTTTACGCTTGCCGAGATCGGCGAACTGGTCGGCAAGCCGGACGGCAAAGGCTTGTGCCTCACCCGTGAAAAATGCGTGGACCAGATCAATCTGCTTGAACGGCAAAAGCGCGGCATCGAAGTGGCGTTGGCGGAGCTGCGGCAGATCTACACTTCATTTTACAAGTCGCTGATTGAGAACGCGGATCAGCGTTGCGGTTGATGCCAAGCAGCCGTGGCCCCCGACACACGCCGCGCCGGGCGCGACCTTGTCGCGGACCGGACCCTTCGCGGCCGCCGAATTTGCCCGAGCCTCGCGGTCGATCAGGCTGGTCCATATGCCACCCCCTGGCTAGTATGAGTGCCTTAACGTCGACTTGAGCCGAAAGCGCGCGATCGAGCGAGGCGCTTGTGGTTCCTGCTGCACCCGTGATCGTGGTGAAGGACGGGAGAAGCAAAATGCCGATAGCTGCATTTTTTCGCATTGCGCGCGCGGTCAGCATCGCCTTGCCCGTGCTCAGTTTGGGTAGTTTTCGGGCCGGTGCAGCGGAACTCATCCCGTTCCGCGTCGGCATGGCCGCCCCGGCCAATACCGTTCTCGCCATTTGGATGGCGCAAGCCGCCGGCTTCTATCAAGCGCAAGGCTTGCAGGTCTCAATCGTCCCTATGGTCGGTGGAAGCGACTCCGGCCCGGCGCTCAAGTCCGGCCGCATTCAGCTGATGCATATCGGCATGTCGTCGGTGGTGCGCGCCAACACGTCCGGTCTTGGCGATCTCAGATGCATCGGGTCGCTTGCCAATATCATCCGCTCAACCATGTTTACGGCGCCGAATGTGAAGACAGCGGCGCAGCTCAAGGGTGGAATCGTCGGCATCAGCAGCGTCGGCTCGGAAAGCGACTCGACGACGACGCTGGCCCTGCAACGCCTCGGTCTTAGGCGCCAGGACGTCGTCATCAAGGAGATCGGCGTCGATCGGCTTGCCTACGTGCGTGACGGCCGGGTCGCCGCGACGACGCTTGGCGAGCCGGAACGCAGCGAGGCGTTCGCGGAGGGATTGAACCCCATTTTCGATTTCTATGCCCAGCACATTCCATGGCTGTACAGCGGTCTCACCGTGGACCATGAATACCTCAAGGATCATCGCGACATCCTGGTGCGTTTCTTGAAGGCGACGATCGACGGCAATTATCTGGCCTACACCGATGAGAAGCGCGGCAAGGACGTTTTGACCAAGGAGCTCGGCATTCGCGATCCGAAAATCCTCGATATCAGTTACTCGAATTTCAAATCGGCAACGCCGCTCAATGCCGAGATCGACCGTGCCGGCGCGGAAAACATTCTCGCCACTGCGGCGCCCGCCAACGCCAGCCGCAATCTTGACGACTATATCGACACCAGTCTGACCGACGGATTGCGCGCGGAGGGCTTTTTCGATGCGATGCAGAAGAAATACGGAGTGAAATGAGGCCGCAAGCGAAGGACGTCATGCTCATCGTCACGCGTCGTGTGGTTTCGCTCGTTGCCGCCGCTTTGTTGCTCGTTTCCGGCGCCGGCATCGCCTGCAGCCAGACCGCCGAGCAGTTCTACAAGGGGCGGCAGATGACGATGCTGGTCTTTGCCGGCGCGGGCTCCACTTATGACATCTATGCGCGCCTCTTGGTGCGGCATCTCGGCGACCACATTCCCGGGCACCCGACGTTCATCGTGCAGAACATGGTCGGGGCCGGCGGCTGGAAGCTCGTTGATTATCTCTACAGGATCGCGCCGAAGGACGGCTCGACCATAGGGACCATCGGCCGCGGTCTACCATTCGAGCCGATGCTGGGAGAGAACCCGGTCAATTTCGATCCGCTGCGCTTCACTTGGCTCGGCAGCATGAATCGCGACGTATCGGTCGCAATGGCTTGGCACACGGCTAAAGTCAAAACCTTCGCCGACCTCAAGAAATACGCTCTCTTGGTGCCGGGCACCGGTGCCGGCGCGGACTCCGAGATCATTCCCGTTGCTATCAACAATCTCGCCGGCACGCGATTCAAGATCATCGAGGGTTACCGCGACGAGTCCGTCGGTGCGCTCGCAATGGAGCGCGGCGAACTCGACGGCCTGGCCTACTGGTCTTGGAGCGCGATCATGGCCGCCCATCCGGATTGGGTGCGCGACAAGAAGGTCAATCTGCTGTTCCACACCGGCCTCAAGCCGATTGCCGCGGTGCCCGCTTTGCCGTCGATCCGCGATCTGGTGACAAATCCGGTCGACAAGCAAGCTCTCGCACTGTTGCTGGCGCGGGAAATTCTCGGCCGGCCTTTCCTGGCGCCGCCGGACGTGCCTGCAGATCGGGCGGCCGTGCTGCGATCAGCTTTCGCTGCGACGCTGCGCGATCCGGAATTTCTAAAGGACGCGCAACAGGCGCGCCTTCCGATCGATCTGGTCACTGGAGGTGAGGCGGATAAGCTTATCCAGGATTCGGCGGCCGCGCCGCCAGCAGTCATCGATCGGCTCAAACAAGCGCTCGGACGCAAATAGAGGTTCGAGGTCATCGATATGCAGTTCGGTCTCTATGCGCCCATTCCGATGGCGACGGTCGGATCGCCGGAAGTTGCGCAAGCGGTCACGGAGGCATTGTCGCCGCTGCCCGATGGGCGTCTCGATGCCCAGTTCGATCTTGGCGTCGATCTGCTCGTGGCCGCCGACGGCGTCGGCTTCGATCTTGTGTTGTTTGCCGAGCGTCACCTCGGCAACGATCTCGCCGCATGGGTGCTGGCGAGCGCCATCGCTTCGCGGCTCAACCGCATTCGCGCACTCGTCGCGGTCCATCCCGGACTCTGGGATCCGGTCATGGTGGCAAAGCTTGCGGTTTCGCTCGATCGCATTTGCAAGGGGCGCATGGCGCTCAATATCGTCAACGGCTGGTTCGACGAAGAATTCCGCATGTTCGGCGGAACCGTGCTGCAGGGCGAGGAGAGATATCGGCGAACGATCGAATTCATCGATATTTTGCGCGGCCTGTGGACGCACGAGACGTTCTCCTATGCGGGCGGGTATTACAAGGTCGAGAACGGCCAACTGTTGCTCAAGCCGGCATCAGCCGCGGCGCCGGACATCTACTCGGTCAGCCGCAGCGATCGCGGCCGAGACTTCATCGCACAGCACTGCGATTGGTGGTTCATCGATTATCCGAAAACGGCGCAGACGACAGACGACGTGATGCGCGGCATCGAGGCGGCAGTCGCCGACATGAGCGAACGGGCGAAACGCGCCGACAGAAAGGTGCGCTACGCGCTCAATCCCTTTGTTGCGCTGGGCCAGAGCCAGGAAGAGGCGTTCAGAACCACGATCGAGCGGATTTTCGAGTTTGATCCGGACCCCGACACCCGCAAGATCGAGCAACGGATGTTGCCGGCCACCAAGGTGGGCTGCATCGGCACGCCGGAAAGCGTGTTGCGCCAAATGCGCCGACTCGAGAGCGTCGGCGTCGAGCTGGTTCTGTGCAAAATCATCCCGACGATCGAGAATGTGCAGCGGATAGGCGAGGAGATTATCGCTCCGATGCGCAGCAGCAGGCCGTCATTGTCGCTTGCGAGTTGACGTTCGCGCCTATCGTGCGAGCGAAAGGGTCGCCGGGAAAACGTTCAGCGGCCGGCTGCAATTCTCGCTCGGTTGTGACTACTATGGCTTGACCGCTTTCGCGCACGGACGCAACGGGCGGGCGCGGTGTCGGCGTATTGCGGCCAGTCTCCTTGTCGTCCGTCAATTGAGCCGGAGGTCTTATGCCCGACGCCTTCATCTTCGATCACGTGCGCACGCCACGCGGCCGCGGCAAGGCGGACGGCGCATTGCATGAGGTGACCGCGCTCAATCTGGCGAGCCAGGCGCTCGGCGCCATCAAGAGCCGCAACAACCTCGATGCCTCGCTGGTCGATGATGTGGTGATGGGCGTCGTCGATCCGGTCGCCGAGGCCGGCGCCAATATCGCGCGCACTGCGGCGCTGGTTGCCGGCTACGGCGATAGCGTTGCCGGCGTTCAGATCAATCGTTTCTGCGCCTCCGGTCTCGATGCAGTGAACTTTGCCGCCGCGCAAATCATGGCGGGCCAGCAGGATTTGGCGATCGGCGGCGGCGTCGAATCAATGAGCCGGGTCGGCATTGGCGCCGCGGGCGGCGCTTGGGCGGTCGATCCCACGATCGCGGTGGCGCATTATTTTCTCCCTCAGGGCATTTCCGCCGACCTGATCGCAACGAAATACGGATTCTCGCGCGACGATGTCGACGCCTATGCTGTCGAGAGTCAAAAACGCGCGGCAACCGCCTGGGACGAGGGCCGTTTCAACCGCTCGGTCATGGCGGTCAGGGATCCCAACGGACTGACTTTGCTGGCGAAGGATGAACACCTGCGGCCCGGCACGACCATGCAGTCGCTCGCCGCCTTGCCACCCTCATTCGCGCAGATGGGAGAGCTCGGTGGCTTCGATGCAGTTGCGCTCCAGGCGCATCCGGAAGTCGAATACGTCAATCACGTCCATCATGCCGGTAACTCCTCGGGCATCGTCGACGGCGCGGCCGCGGTTCTCGTTGGCAGCGAGCGCGCCGGCAAGCGCGCCGGCCTCAAGCCACGTGCCAGGATCAAGGCTTTCGCCAATATCGGCTCGGATCCGGCGCTGATGCTGACCGGTCCGATCGACGTTACCAAGAAGGTGCTGAAGAAATCCGGCATGAAGCTGTCGGACATTGACCTGATCGAGATCAACGAAGCGTTCGCCTCGGTCGTGCTGCGCTATTTGCAGGCGTTCGAGCTCGATCCCGTAAACGTCAATGTCAACGGCGGCGCAATCGCCATGGGCCATCCGCTCGGCGCCACCGGCGCGATGATTCTCGGCACCGCCATCGATGAATTGGAACGGCAGAACCTCGCCACGGCTCTGGTCACGCTGTGCATCGGCGCCGGCATGGGCACCGCTACGATCATCGAGCGAGTGTAACGTGTGTCCTCATCGTGAGGCGCGGGCGCAGCGAGCCTCGAAGGATGAGGTCAGTGTGGCGCAGTATCCTTCGACGGCGGCGCTTTGCGCCGCCGCCTCAGGATGAAGGGAGTGAGAGGCATCAATGCCGAAAATCGACATTGCAAAAATTCCGGCGCTGCCGATTGCGTCCTACCCGAAGGAATTCGCGCCGGTCATATCCGGCCGCGAAAAGCAGCGTATCGGCGACGCCGCCGGACTCAGTCAATTCGGCGTCAACATCACGCGCATCAAGCCGCACTCCGCCTCGGCGTTGCGCCATGCCCATGATAACGAGGATGAGTTCGTCTATGTGCTCGAAGGCGAACTCGTTCTGCATGAGAACGACGGCGAGACCGTGCTCAAGCCGGGTGATGCCGCGGGTTTCAAGGCCGGCAGCGGCATTGCACATTGCCTGCTCAATCGCACCGATCGCGACGCCGTCTATTTCGAGGTCGGAACACGCGCCAGTAGCGAGCGTGTGCAATATCCCGATGTCGACTTCGTCATGGAACGCGACCAGCGCGGCCGGCGCTTCTTCCGCAAATCCGGCGAACCGATCAAGGAATGAACCGCCGATGCCGAAGATCGACATCGCCCAACTGCCGACGGATCGTCGCACGAATTATCCGGCGCCGTTCGACCGCGTCGTCGTCGGCCGCGAACGCAAGCGCTTGGGCAATGCCGTCGGCCTCGATCAGTTCGGCATCAACCTCACCACGCTCAAGCCCGGCGCCGCCTCGGCGCTACGCCATTGGCATGAGCAGGAGGACGAGCTCGTCTATATCCTCGAAGGTGAAGCCATGCTGATCGAGGACGGCGGCGAAACCGTGCTGAGGCCCGGTGATGCCGCGGGTTTCAAGGCCGCAAGCGGCAACGGGCATCAGCTCGTCAACAAGACGAAGCGGGACGTGGTCTATCTCGAAGTCGGCGCGCGGTCGAAATACGACCGCGTCGAATATCCAGGCGTCGATCTGAGGGTGGTGCGGGACGACAAGGGCATGCGCTATACCCACAAAAACGGCGAGCCGTATTCATGACGTCCAACAACTTCACTCTGCAAATCGGTTCCAACGGCATCGCGCTCGTCATATGGGATGCACCTGGTCGCTCGATGAACGTCATCGACACGGCGGTGATTGAAGAGCTGTCCACGATCGTCGAGAAGATTGCGGCCGATGCCGCCGTCAAGGGCGCCGTCATCACCTCCGGCAAGGAGACGTTCAGCGCAGGAGCCGATCTTACGATTCTGGAAGGCCTCAGCCGCACATCCGCGGAGCTGGTGGCGACGCAGGGCGAGGAGGCGGCGAATGCGCGCTTCTTCGAGGACAGCCGCAAGGCCTCACTGCTGTTCCGCCGTATCGAAACTTGCGGCAAGCCCTGGGTTGCTGCGATCAATGGCACCGCGGTTGGCGGTGGCTTCGAACTGGCTCTGGCCTGCCATCATCGCGTCGCAGCCGATAACGACAAGACGCGGCTCGCGCTGCCGGAGATCAAGATCGGGCTGTTTCCGGGCGGCGGCGGCACGCAGCGCATTGCACGGATGCTGCCGCCGGCCGATGCGCTGCAGTTTCTGCTCAAAGGCGAACAGCTTGGCGTCAACCGCGCCAAAACGATGAAGCTGGTCGATGCCGTGGTGCCTCCAGGCGATCTCTTGAAGGCCGCGAAAGCGTGGATCACGAACGGCGGCACAGCCAAGGCGCCATGGGACGCTGAGAATTTCAAATTGCCGGGCGGGCCGGTGTACTCGAAAGCCGGCATGATGGTGTTTCCGCCGGCGAACGCCATCTATCGGCGCGAGACCTACGACAACTATCCTGCGGCACGTGCCATCATGCAGGTGGTCTATGAGGGTCTGCAGCTGCCCATGGATCAGGCGCTGCGCGTCGAATCGCGCTGGTTTGCGAAAATTCTGCGCTCGCCGGAAGCGGCGGCAATGATCCGCTCGCTGTTCGTGTCCATGCAGGAGATCAACAAGGGCGCGCGGCGTCCTGCCGGGGTGCCGCAGCGCGTACTGAAGAAAATCGGCGTGCTTGGCGCCGGCTTCATGGGCGCCGGCATCGCCTATGTGAGCGCGCTCGCCGGCCTCAATGTCGTGCTCGTCGACCGCGATCCGGAGACTGCGGAGAAAGGCAAATCGCATTCGCAGAAGCTGATGACCGATCAGGTCAATCGCGGCCGCGCCAGCGCTGCCGACCGCGACGCGCTGTTGGCGTGCATTGCGCCGACGGCCGATTACGCCGCATTGCGGGATTGCGATCTCGTCATCGAAGCGGTGTTCGAGGATCGCAAAGTCAAGGAAGAGGCGATCGGGCGCGTGCAGAACGTCATTGCGGACAGTGTGGTGTTCGGCTCCAACACTTCGACACTGCCGATCAGCTCGCTGGCGACGGTGTTCAAGGACCGCGCGCGTTTCATCGGCGTCCACTTCTTCTCGCCGGTCGAGCGCATGATGCTGGTCGAGATCATTTTGGGCAAGGACACCGGCGATGCCGCGCTCGCGGTCGCCCTCGATTACGTGCGGACGATCCGAAAAACCCCGATCGTGGTCAACGACTCACGCGGCTTCTACACCTCGCGTGTGGTCGGCACCTATATCCGCGAAGGTCACCTGATGCTCAGTGACGGCGTGCCGCCGGCGATGATCGAGAATGTCGGCCGGATGGCTGGGATGCCGGTTGGTCCGCTCGCGCTCAACGACGAAGTCGCCGTCGATCTTGCCTGGAAGATTTTGAAGGCGACGGAAGCCGATCTCGGCCCGAAAATGGTCGACGCCCGGCAAAAGGCGCTGCTGGAGGACATGGTCGATAAACGCGGCCGCTATGGTCGCAAGAACGGGAAGGGATTCTACGACTATCCGTCGAACGGCCCGAAGCGGTTGTGGCCGGGCCTCGCCGACTTGCAGCCTCAAAAACTCGATCCCGACACGCTCGACGTCGCGGAGCTCAAGCAGCGTCTCTTGACGATCCAAGCGCTTGAATCCGCCCGTTGCGTCGAGGAGGGCGTGGTCACCGATATGCGGGAAGCCGACCTGGGCTCGATCCTCGGTTTCGGCTTCGCGCCATTCACCGGCGGCACCATCTCTTATATCGACGGAATTGGCGCTACGGCATTCGTCGATCTGTGCAAAGGGTTGGCAAAAAAATACGGCGAACGCTTCAAACCGTCGAAGCTCCTGCTCGACATGGCAAATAAGGGCGACACATTCTATCGCCGCTTTCCGCCGGACAAACGCAGGGCGGTTGCCTGACTTACGCCCGGCCGGATGTAATTCGCGCCTGTTCCGGCGATGACGGTTTGCCGACGACGGCCGCAAGCGAGCGACGGCGGGCTTGGCGCATGCCATCGATGACGTCCTGTGCATGGAGCGCGTTCAGCCAACGTGTCACCGGATGCTCGACGTACCGATAGATCACGACGGCTCCCACCACCGCAACCGCGATGCCAACCCCGACGAATGTCCAAAGCGGTAGTCGCAAAAGCACCGGCGCTTTGAGCCATAAAAGACAGAGCGGCCACACCAGATATGGGTGCACCAGGTAGAGACTGTACGAGGCGTCGCCGATCAGCAACGGAAAGTGCCACAGGCGTCGGCTTTCATTGACTTGCGGGCCGAGTGCAAAGGCAGCGACCACCATCGTCGATGGGATCGAATCGGCCAGCCGCCGCAGCAGATCGGATTCCCCGCCGCTCGGTCGCCATGGTTGCAGCAGCGCCGCAAAGCCGATCGCTAAAAGCGTCAGCGCCCAGGTGCGGGACAGACGCACGCCGTGATTATAGAGAATGCCGACGGCAGCCCCGAACAAGAAGCCGAGCACGATCGGATCGCCCCAGAAGTTGAGGGCGACGCCGGGAAGCAAGCCGTTGACACGGACCAGGACCAAAAGTCCCAGTGAGCCGAATAGCAGGAGCAGCCCCTTCCAGCGTGAGAACAACAGCGCGACGGCGAAAATCACGTAGAACAGCATTTCAAGATTGAGCGTCCAGCCGGGCGTCGCGAGCGGACGCACATCGCCGGTCAGGCGCGTGTAGGGCCAAAACAGATAGGATGCCGCGACATACGCAAAATTGCTCCCCGCTACTTTCGGCAGCAGGCTTGGGATAACGAGTGCAACGGCCAGGGAGACACTGGTGGCCGCCCAATAGAGCGGCACGATGCGGATGAGGCGACGGCGCATAAATTCGCGAGCGGCCAAGGTCGAGCCGAATGCGTTCGCGCTCGTTACGACCATGATGAAGCCGCTGATGGCGAAGAACAGCGGGACGCCTGATCCCCACGAGCTTTCATCGAACAGCTTGGAGCGGCCGAGAATGTCGGCTATATGCGAACTTTCCAGCCCGCAATGATAGATGACGATCATCAACGCTGCGCACGCGCGCAGGATCTGGATGTTCGGCAGTCTTTTCATGCTCGCCTCGGCTGCTGCAACCGAGAGGCTTACCACGGCGCTGAGATTTGGCAGTGAGCATGCTTGTGTTAACGTTATGACCGACGGTTAAGGTCCGTCGGACATCGGCAAACGCCTGCGCGGACGCACCAAACTCCATAGCCAACGAACTCATCATCAGTGACGGCCTGCCGGATTGCCCTCTGCCGTGCACCGCGTGTAAGGTCGCGGCCCATTTTTCCCAGGACCCTGCATGGCGCGTGATCAGGTCGACCTGACGACGATCGAGCGGCGGGACGATCTCGTTGCCTGGCTCGCCCAAGGCGTCAGGCCGAAGTCGCAATTTCGCATCGGCACCGAGCACGAGAAGTTCGCCTTCAGCCTCGAAGGACACCGTCCGGTGCCTTACCAAGGACACCACGGCATTCGCGCGCTGCTCGAAGGCATGCAGCACCTTCTCGGCTGGCAGCCGATCATGGAGGGGCCGAATGTGATCGGGCTCTTCGATGTCACCGGCGGCGGCGCCATCTCGCTTGAGCCGGGCGGCCAGTTCGAACTGTCCGGTGCGCAGGTCGAAACGGTGCATCAAACCGCGGGCGAGTTGATGGCGCATCTCGCGCAGGTACGCGAGGTTGCGCAACCGTTGCGCGTCGGTTTCCTCGGCATCGGCATGACGCCGGACTGGACCCGCGCCGAGATGCCGAAAATGCCGAAGGGCCGCTACAAGATCATGACTGCCTATATGCCGAAGGTCGGCAAGCTCGGCCTCGACATGATGTATCGCACCTGCACGGTACAGACCAATCTCGATTTTTCGTCGGAAGCCGACATGGTCAAGAAGCTGCGGGTGTCGCTGGCGCTGCAGCCGGTGGCGACGGCGTTGTTTGCGAATTCACCGTTCACCGACGGCAAGCCCAACGGATTTCTCTCCTTCCGCTCGGAAATCTGGCGCGACACCGATAACGATCGCGCCGGCATGTTGCCGTGGGCGTTCGAGTCGGGCATGGGCTTCGAGCGCTGGGTCGATTACGCGCTCGACGTGCCGATGTATTTCGTCAAGCACGACGACGAATATGTCGATGTTGCCGGTCAATCGTTCCGTGATCTTCTGGCCGGGAAGCTCCCCGGCATGCCCGGTGCCCGCGCCACCATCTCGGATTGGGCAAACCACCTCGGCTCGATTTTCCCGGAGGTGCGACTCAAGCGCTATCTGGAGATGCGCGGCGCCGACTCAGGGCCGCTGCCAAACTTGTTGGCGCTGCCGGCCCTTTGGGTCGGCATTCTTTATGACGACGCATCGCTCGATGCGGCATGGGACCTGGTCAAGCATTGGACTGCGGAAGAGCGGCAAAAGCTGCGCGACGACGTGCCTCGCCAGGGCCTTGCGGCGATGGTTTGCGGCCGCTCCGTCTTTGCCGTGGCAAGCGACGTGCTCGAGCTTGCGCGCGCCGGCTTGGCGCGCCGCAACCGAATTGATGTCGGCGGTCGGGACGAGACCCGCTATCTCGAAGTGCTGCAGGATTGCCTGGAGCGCGGCACCACGCCGGCACAAGAGCTCCTGAACAAGTTCAACGGGCCGTGGGCCGGCTCGGTCGATCCGATTTATAAGGGCGAGGCGTATTGAACGGCATCGTGCGCTAGCGGCTGATGCCGTAAAGGCGCCGCACCTCGAGCAGCGCCTCGTCGCAGCCGCGGGCATCGCCGGCCGCATCCGCCTTTCGTGCGCGCGCGAAAGCGGCGGCGGCATCCGCGTTGGCCTTGTGCTCGGCGCCTTGAACGGCGCCGGGCGTCGGCTGGTGATGAAGCTGCGCGCCGACGGATTGCGGCGCGCTTGGTGTTCCTGCCCCGCTCGGCGGCGCGGCCGCTTCCAACTGGCCGATCTGTTGCTCAAGCTGAGAAATTTCTGCGCCGACGCCGACGAACATCTCGACGAACTCGGAGCCGGAGATGGAAAAGAACGGCACCTTCGCCTGACCGGCGACGGCTTTGGCGAGCAGCGTCTTCCCGGTGCCGGGCGGCCCAACCAACAAGATGCCTTTCGGCATGCGCCCGCCAAGTCTGCCATAGTACTCGGGGTCCTTGAGGAATTCGACAATTTCGCGCAGTTCCTCCTTGGCTTCGTCAACGCCGGCGACGTCGTCAAAACGCACGCCGGTATCGGATTCGACGTAGATCTTGGCTTTGCTCTTGCCGATCGACATCAGGCCGCCGCCCAGGCCTTGGCTGACGCGCCGCGCCAGAAACATCCAGACGCCGAAGAACAGCAGGACGGGAACAACCCAGGATAGTGGATCCTGCAAAAACGTGCTCTCCACCTCTCCGGTATAGATCACGCCGTATTTCTGCAGTTCGCTGGCGAATTGCGGATTCACCCGGGTGGTTACAAACTGGGTCTTGCCATTCGGCAGGGGCTGCTTGAGGGCGCCTTGGATATAGCGGTCGGAGACACCGACCTTGGCGACTTTGCCGGCCTGGAGGAGCTGCTCGAACTGACTATAAGGGATCGACGCCACCTTCTGCGCGCTCACGAAGAAGTATTGCAGCGCCAGGACTCCGATCAGGGCGGCGAGCCAGTAGCCGATGTGAAAGCGCGTCTGCTTGCTCATCTTGGGCATTTTGCCGATTGGCATGGCACCGGCTCTCCGCGGTCCTTCCCCCTCCATTTGAACACAGAGCCTGCTGAAACAGTTGCTCGGCCAGGCCAACCGTAAATATCGGCGCGCTTTTGGCAGCAAGGACAGGTTGCATCGGCTTTTTTCGCCTGTTTTTC
>JASHQI010000050.1 GCA_030037645.1 Xanthobacteraceae bacterium | reverse complement strand
CGCGGGCCGCTGAGCTTCGACGAGGAGCGCAACGTGGTGCAGAATATCTACATCAAAAAGGTCGAGAAGACGAAGCTGTTCGGCTATCCCAAGCCGGAACTCTGGGACGTGGTCATCAAGACCTATCCGCACGTCAGCCAGTTCTGGACCTACGGCAAGGACGCGTTCCTCAAGCAGCCGGTCTATAGCCGCGACTTCCCGCCGTGCAAGTATTGCGAATAGAGCTCGCGCCCTGCCCTCCGCCTTGGGAGGGCAGGGCGGTGTTGTGGATCAGCGTGTGATCGAAAAATCGCGAACCAACGGTGCGGAGCCGGTGCTCGAGCTGAGAAGCCTGTCGAAAACCTTCGGCGGGCTTCGCGCCGTGCGCGGCGTTTCGCTGAAAATCATGCCCGGCGACCGCAAAGCCATCATCGGCCCGAACGGCGCCGGCAAGACTACTTTGTTCAATCTCATCAGTGGAATATTTCCTGCGAGTTCCGGACAGGTGCTGATGTACGGTCGCGACATCACGTCATGGCCGAGTCACCGGCGCACGGCGCTCGGCATGGCGCGCACGTTTCAAGTCACCAGTCTTTTTCCCAAGCTCACGGTACTCGATAACGTGCTGTTGGCCATCAAGGGCTGCGCTGTATCGAAATTCGTGATGTGGCGGCCGCTGTCATCGTATCGTGACGTTTACGACAAGGCGCACGGGCTCCTGGAGCGCGCCGCCTTCCTCGACCGCAAGGACACCGAGGTGCGCTATCTATCCCACGGCGAGCAGCGCCAGCTCGAAATCGTCGTCGGCATCGCCGGCGATCCCGACATTCTGCTGCTCGACGAGCCGGCCGCGGGGCTATCGTCTGGGGAGTCGGCGGAGATGACGCGCTTTCTGCAAAGACTCGATGCGAAAATGGCGCTTCTTCTGATCGAACACGACATGGATATCGTCTTCGACGTCGCCAGCGACATATCGGTTCTGCATTTCGGCGAGGTGCTGGAAAGCGGGCCGGCCGAGCACATCCGCTCCAGCGCCAAGGTGCAGGAAATCTATCTGGGAACCGGCTGAGTGCCGGCTATCGTCGCATGGCCATCCTCGAAGTGCAGGACATCCATACCTATTACGGCGATGCCTACGTGCTGCAGGGCCTGTCGCTGCAGCTCGAGCAGGGCCAGATTCTCGGCCTGCTGGGGCGGAACGGCGTCGGCAAGACGACGCTGGTCAATTCCATCATCGGCTTTGTGCCGCCCCGGCGCGGCAGGATTTTCTTCAAGGGCGCCGACATTACCGGCCATCCCTCGTTCGCCATCGTGCGCAGCGGCATGGGCCTGGTGCCGCAGGGCCGGCGCGTGTTTCCGACGCTCTCTGTTGAGGACAATCTGTCGGTCGCCGAGCATAGCCCCGAGCGGCACAACTGGAGCCTCGAGCGCGTCTTTGCGCTGTTCCCTCGCCTGCGCGAGCGAAGAGGCCAGCGCGCCAAGACGCTGTCCGGCGGCGAGCAGCAGATGCTGGCAATCGGCCGCGCCCTGATGACCAACCCGGACTGCCTGATCATGGACGAACCATCCGAAGGTCTCGCGCCCATTATCATCCAGGGTCTATGGGAGGCGATCGGAAAACTGAAGGAAGAAGGCCTGTCCATTCTGCTGGTCGAGCAGAACACGCATCTGGCGCTCAAGCTGGTCGATTACGTCCACGTGATGAGCAAGGGTCACGTCGTCTATTCGGCTCGCCCTGAAGAATTGCAAGCCGATGATGAAATCAAATCGCGCTATCTCGGAATATGACTTCGGTTTCGTGCTGCCCGTCGCAGCAGATGCCACGCATGATCTTCTTTGGTCCTGAGCTTGCGCTGCGGCACCTGAGTGCGTGCGTGACCCGGAAAGTCGATATTGCATGCCCATGGGGCAGCCTCGGTGAAATCGGGGCTTGACGAGCATATGCCGAAACGGCATATATGCCAATTAGGCTAATGCCATCCGTTTGCAGGAGATTGTGATGTCCAAGTCGAAGAAACCGGGAACCGACCAGCGCACGCTGGTGACATTCCTGCTCGATGAAACCGGGTCAATGGAGTCGATCAAGGACGATACCATTGGTGGATTCAATTCCTACCTCAATTCGCTTCGGGCGGTGTCCGCGCCCATTGACTTTACCCTGATCAAGTTCGACAGCCGCCGCATCGAGAAGGTCTGCGTCGCGGTTCCGGTGGCTGAGGTCGCCGAGCTCACCACGGCAAGCTACCAGCCGGGCGCCTCTACGCCTCTGATCGACGCCGCCTACAAGACCATCAAAGCGGTAGAAAAGTCGCTCAACGGCAGCAATCCCAAGGTAGTAGTCTGCATCCAAACCGACGGCCACGAGAACGCTTCCACCGAACATACGTGGGACGAACTCAACGCGCTGATCAAGGAAAAGTCCGCTGCCGGCTGGCAATTCAACTTTTTGGGTACCGGCATCGACGCCTACGACACAGGAGCGCGTATGGGTGTGAGCGCGATGTCCACGATGTCGAGCGGGCGCTCGCCGCAGCATGTGCGCGCGTCTTATGCGGCGATGGGCGAGTCAATCGCAGCCTACGCTGCAGGCCGCGCGACAGATACGGATCTTTCGATGAGTGCACGGGCGGCGTCGGGCGATGCGCATTACCAACGCGTATTCGGCCAGCAAGACTCGGGCGCGCCCGGCAAGCCGCAGTCACCGCCGAACCCCCCGCCGCGCAAGCACAAGGCCGTAGACGATTTTTCGCTGTAAGCGATGCCGCGCCGTTCTTCGACGAATAGCACATTCGGCGCCGCGGTCAGCAGTCTGTTGGCCGAGCGCCGAATGTCACAGGCCGATCTGGCCGAAGCAGTCGGCAAGTCGCACGCTTACACCAACCAGACGCTCACCGGGCGCAAGAGCGCCTCGCCGGAGTGGGTCAATCTGGTGGCCGAAACACTGAGGCTTTCGCGAAAGCAGCGCGCCACGCTGCATCGGGCCGCAGCAAAAGACCAAGGCTATGAGATCGACTTGGGCGAATATCGTCCTAAGAAGTAATCGTGAAAGCCAGCAAGGGTACTCGGCCTCGACGTGCCGCCAATCCTGCTCGCACGCGCCCGAAGAGGTGTCGAATAGCGGTGCCTTCACGAAACGCGCTCCGTTGCTGCGGGCAACGGCACGGGGCGCCGCGCACGCGAGACGCAAGAACTTCCATTGGCTGGTCGGCGAACCAGCCCGCCGACAAAATCGCACGATGCAGGATTTTGGTGATCGTTTCTTCTATCACAGCTTCCCTCGACGGGGCGCATCCACCGTTGCAGAGATCGAGAAGGGCAAAAAGATACTTACTGCCAGAAACTGTCGCCGCCCTAGGGAATCGCCTATGTGTAGCTGGCATTTGCGACGCAAGGCGATGAAGGGATGCGATTCTTTATTGATGAAAGCAGCAATTTCACTCCAGCCGACGGTTGGGGCGTAGTTTGCTCGCTGGTACTTCCGCACAAAGAAGTGGGACCAACGCGACGCGAAATTGACTGGATCAGTAGATCGTGGCCGCACGTCAATGGCGAGTTGAAAGGTGGCTCTTTGTCGGCGGCGCAGCTTGAGGCGTTGGTGGATGTGCTGTACCGGCACGATGCGCTTCTGCACGCCTGTGCGATTGATGTTTCGCGCGAGGACCCGCAGGGTGTGGGCCGGCACAAGACCGGGCAGTGCGAGGGCATCACTAAGTATTTGGTGCCGCAACACCACCCCAACTTTGTCAGGCAGGTATGGGAATTGCGGGGCACCTTGGAGCGGATGCCAACGCAGCTATACATCCAATGCGTTTTGATGAGCGAGCTGGTGGCATGGGCCGTCGAGGAGGCGACCATGTACTTTGCGCAGCGACGGCCGCGTGAGCTTGCCGACTTTGAGTGGACAATCGACGCTAAAGACCCTCGCCGCATCACCACCCAGGAACAATGGTGGCGTGATGCGCTTGCGCCTTTGCAGGAAAGCCGCTCGCGGCGCGAGCCCATGCGGATGGTCCGGGACCCCGCTTTTGACTATCGCGATTTCGAGCGCAAGTTTTCGATGCGCAAAGAGATGTGGTACCCCGACCGCCCACGCGAGACGGTCGATGGCCACGACATTAAGAAGATGATTACCGAACGCATGGCCTTCGTGGATTCCAGGTCCGAGACGCTGATACAGGCGGTGGACATACTCACCAGCTTCCTACGGCGTCTGCTGGCCCGCCAAATCGCGGGCGATGAAATCGCACGGGCGCTTGGCAGACTACAGATAATTCGGATGCAGGGCCGACACTCACAATCACTCCGCGTGTTGACGATCTCGCGAACGCCGGGCGGTAAGACCGGTCTGTTCAAGACGTTGCAAACGATGACCAACGCTGGTCGAAGCATGATAAGGCGAGAACGTCGCACTGCGGCGTAAGGCTGGCATCTTTGGCCACCTTCCACCTGTCGCCAACAGCTGTCGCCAGTGTCGCCAAATCGTCCGCTAAGTTGTTGATCTAATTTATTGGCGCGCCCGAAGAGATTCGAACTCCTGACCCCCAGATTCGTAGTCTGGTGCTCTATCCAGCTGAGCTACGGGCGCGCGGCGCGCCGGATCGCCCCGGCGACCCGGCATAGCTATCGGCTCTCCTGCGCCTTTGCAAGGCGCAGGCCGGCGCGGCCTCATGGCTGTGCCGGCGCGGGCCTGCATGGCGGTGCGGGTCTGCTGGTGGCGCGAGCTCACAGTTGCGCGCCGGCCTCCGTGCGGGCGCGGCTATGCCTGCGTGCCCGGGGGGTGCCTGCCGGCGCGGGCT
>JASHQI010000309.1 GCA_030037645.1 Xanthobacteraceae bacterium | reverse complement strand
TCCGCCAACCGAAAGCAGGATTTTTCGCTTCAACCGATGAACGATCCTGAGGCAACGTTCCGGCAGCTTCCCGGCAATCTCGTCCTCGACGCCTTGCCGTCGCGCACGCCGGAAGAAGCGCGCATGAACCGCATCGTGCGCATCGTCTGCACCGGCTGCCACACGCCGAGCTTTCCGCTGCAGCATCGTTTCGATGAAGCCGGCTGGAACGCCATCATCAACCTCATGAAGAACGTCAACGTCTACGGCACCTATCTCGGCCCCGATCACAAGCCGTCCGGCATTCTCGACTTTCACCAGCAAGAGCTTGCGGCCTATCTCGCGCATGCGCGCGGCCCCGGCGAGAGCGACGTGCACGTGAAGCTCGAGCCGCGGCCGTCCGGCGAAGCGGCGCGCGTGATGTTCAAGGAATACGATCTGCCGCTCGATCCGGACGCCGATCTGCCGGCGAATTTCGTGCAGAACGACGGCAGCGATTGGTCGAAAGGCACGCCCTCGGTCCTGATCCCGGGTTGGGGCGTGCACGACGCGTGGCTCGATCTTTCCGACAATCTCTGGTTCACCTGCAACGTTCCCAATAAGCGCACGACCATCGGCCGCATCGACACCACGACCGGCGCTGTCAAGCTGTTCAAGATCGCCGCGCCGAACGGACTTGCCGCGCAAAGCCACGGCATGACCCGCGACCCGAACGGCATCATTTGGTTCAACGTTAATAACGGCCGCGGCGGCATCGGCCGGCTCGATCCGGCGACACAGAAGATCGAGGTCTATTTGCCGCCGACCGGCATGATCCAGACCGGCGGCGCCAACACCACGGATTACGACGGCAAGGGCGATATCTGGTCGTCGGCGCCGAATGGGGCGCTGCGCTTCGATCCGGTCAAGGAAAAATTCACCGAGTACAAATCGATCACGTTCAAGACTGTGAACGGCACGGGCATCACCTACGGCACTGCGGCCGACCGCAACGGCAACGGCTATTGGGCCGAAATGACTCTCGACACGATCGGGGTCGGCAACGGTGCGACCGGCAACGTGTCGGAGATCAAGCTCGCTCCGGACAAGAAAGACGGAGGTCAACTCACGCCGGCGGAGCAGAAATTCTACGAAACCTACAATCAGCCGGATTTCAACTCGCCGCTGCCGTGGGCGCAAGGTCCGCGCCGCATGGGCACCGACAAGAATGCCGACGTGCTTTGGATCGGCGATTCATGGGGTGAAAATCTCGCCCGCATCGACACCGTCACCCACGCGATCAAGTACATTCCGCTTCCCGACGCGCAGCAGCCCTATCATGTGGCGGTCGACAAGAACCACGACGCGTGGACCAATTTGTGGGGCGCGGATCGCGTCCTGCGCTACGATCCCAAGACCGGAAAGTGGACCGCGTTCGATCTGCCGACCCGCGGCGCCGAGCCGCGCTATATCTCACTGCTCGAGCGCGACGGCAAGGATACCGAGGTTGTGGTGCCCTATTTCCGCGCCCGCAAGGTCGCGGTGATGACGTTGCGCAGCCAGGCGGAGATCGATGCACTCAAGGCGCAGGCCGACAAATGAACTCGCGAATGGCGAGCAGATGATTTCTTCTACTCGCTGTTTGCAGTTCGCCCGGCTCAAATCCCGATCAGGCCGCCAAAAACGCAATCAGGGAGGAGGCGCTATGCGCAATAACACGATGTTTGCCGCGCTCTGCGTCATGGTGCTGATCGGGCCGGCGCACGCGCAGCAGCCGAACGACAAGCCGGTCACGCGACTTGATCCCGCGCTCGATGCGCTCATCTCGCCCAATGCCAAGCTCGAACTGGTGAAGACCGGCTTCGGCTTCACTGAAGGCCCGGTGTGGGTGCCGCGCGGCAATAGCGGATTCCTTCTGTTCAGCGACATTCCCGCCAACGTCATCTACATGTGGAATCCGCTCGACGACAAAGTTTCCGTCTATCTCGACCACAGCGGCTATACCGGCCAGGACATCTGGCGCGTCGGCTTCATGCAGACCAACGGCAAGGACAAGAGCGACCCGAAATTCGAGGAATTCCCTATGATCGGCTCAAACGGCCTCACCCTCGACCAGGAGGGCCGGCTGATCATCGCCACCTGGGCCGGGCGCTCGATCGACCGGATCGAATGGGACGGCAAGCGCACCGTGCTCGCCGACCGCTACGACGGCAAGCGCTTCGGCGGCACCAACGATGTCGTGGTCAAGAAGGACGACGCGATTTACTTCACCGACGGCTATGGCGGATTGCGGCACACGACGTCCGATCCGCGCAAAGAGCTCGATTTCAACGGCATCTACATGCTCAAGGACGGCAAGGTGTCGCTGGTTATCAAGGATATTCCCAACACTAACGGGCTAGCCTTCTCGCCCGATCAAAAGATCCTCTACGCCAACGGCAGCCGCGACCGCTACGTCAAGCGCTACGATGTTCTGCCCGACGACACTGTCTCCAACGGCCGCATGTTGATCGACATGAACAGCGATCCGGCCAAAGGCATCACCGACGGTCTGCGCGTCGACGTCAAAGGTAATCTGTGGGAGACCGGTCCGGGCGGCGTGTGGATCATCACCCCCGAAGGCAAGCACATCGGCACCATCGCCACGCCGGAACTCTCCGCCAATGTCGAATTCGGCGACGCCGACCGCAAGACGCTTTACATCGCGGCACGCACTTCGATCTACAAGATCCGGCTCAGGGTGCCCGGTCTGCCGTGAGACGTCGCGACCGCACCGCCTGATCCCCCTACTCTGCACTCTCAGCCGGCGCCTCGCGGGCGGCTGGCGCGAGCACGGTGGTACGCAACGGGCGCTCTTCCATAACGATGAGCATCACGATGGCGATGACCAGAAACATCGCCCCCACCGCGAAGATATAGCTGAACGTGCGAACGAGCAGATCCTCCGTCGCGCTGCCGCCGACAATCGCGGTAACCGCGTTGCTCGCTGGGCCGCCGCGCTCCGGCGCCGCACCGAGGTTGGCAAGCATGATGGCGCCCATGATGGCAACGACAAACGAGCTTGCCAGCGCGCGGAAAAAATTCATCGTTCCCATGGCCACACCGATTTGACGGTGCGCAATTGCATTCTGGATCGAGACGGTGACGACAGGATACGAGCTGCCGGTGCCCATGCCGACAAGACACATGATCATGGCGACGACCCACACCGGCAGCAGCGGATAGAGCGCCAGCAGCACCACCGCCGTCGTCGCGAAGCTGAGCATGACGATCGGGACAAATTTGTAGTGATTAAGGTAAAGCATGGCGCGGCCGGACAGATAGGAGCCCGGTGTCGTCATCATGACGATGGGGATTAGCGCCATTCCGGAAGCGGTCGCCGACAGGCCGTGGACGAGCTGGTAATAGAGCGGCACATAAATGGTCAGCCCGATATTGACGCCCTGTGCGCATGCGGTCGTGACGCAGCCGACGCGCATGATCGGATTGTTGAGCACGGTAATCGGCAGGAACGGCTCCGGCGCACGCTGCATCCACCAGACGAATAGAATTGAAAGCGCCGCCGCTACGATGATCAAAATTAGAATCTGCTGTGACAGCCAAGCATAGCGCGTGCCACCCCAAGTCAGCGCCAGCAGCAAGGTCAGCGCGGAGGCCATCATCAACCCGGCCCCAGCGAGATCGATCTTGTGTGACCGCTCGTGCTGCGGCACGAGCTTGAGCTTGCGGTTGGACAACAATGCCGCGAGCAGACAGAGCGGCAAGTTCGGCCAAAAAATCATCGACCAATGCAAATGCTGGGAAATGAATCCGCCGAACAACGGACCGACGGCGCCGGCCGTGATCCAGACCGATCCGGTATAAGCTTGGTAATAGCCGCGCTCGCGGGGCGGCACGATGTCGGCGATGATCGATTGCGTCAACGGCACGATGCCGCCGCCGCCGAAACCTTGAAGAGCACGGCCGAGAATCAGCATCAGCATGCTCGAAGCCGCGGCCGATGCCGCGGATCCCGCCATGAACACACCAAGCGCGACCAGCATTACGCGGCGCCGGCCATAGATATCGGAAAGCTTTCCGTAGAGCGGGGCCACCATCGTGGCGGTCAACAGGTACGCAATCACCACCCAGGGCAGGTTCTCGAAGTCGCCGAGCGCGCGGCCGATCGTGGGTAGCGCCGTAGCGACAATGGTTTGGTCAAGCGCAGAGAGGAACATCGCCAACGCAAGCCCGCCTATGATGGCAACGACCTCGCGCTTGGTGAGCTTGCGCTCCGCAGGCCGCGCGACGCTTTGCGCCGACTTGCTGACGCCGATCTCTTGTCGTTCCGACGGCAAAGCCTCGTCAATCCTACAGTTTTGCGATGTTGTGACCGACACTCTGGCAGCCGCCGTCAAGGGATTCGTTACGTTTGCGCCTTGAAGGCACCTCCACGCAAGCCATAGAAAGCGGGGCAGCTATGCTATTCGGCGTCGCTCTCAGGTGCGGCGCGAAGCGGCCCGTGCAGCGGGCGTTCTTCGACGGCCAGGAGGCAGATGAACGATATGGCGAGGCAGGCCGCGGCGGCGAGGAAAACCCAGTGAAACGCCGGTCCCAAATCGCCGTGCCCAGCCACGAGCTTGTCGATGGTCATGCCGGGCGATGCTTCGGTGACGCCGCCCAACACGATGGCGCCGAACGCGGCGACGACCATGGCGCCGCCCAGCGTTCGGAAAAAGTTCAACGTGCCGGTCGCCGTGCCGAGCTGATGCGGCTTGACGGTGTTCTGCATGACGATCGTGCTGACCGGATACATCGGCCCGAGACCCAATCCGAGAACGAAGAGGAGCAGCACGACCTCGCCGAGGGAGTGCGCAGCCGGATTGGCAGCGAGTATGACAAGCGTCGCGACGGCGACGGCGAGACCGAACATCGGCACGCGCATATAGTGCTTGGTACGCACAACCACCCGCGTCGACACCAACGAGCCGAGGGTGGCGCCACCCATATAGGCGATCAGCGCCAGCCCTGACAGGCTTGCCGAAACCCCAATCACGGTTTGACAGTAAAGCGGCGTGTAGATAGTCACGCCGATCACGGTGCCAATCGAGAAGAACGCGGCGACCGTGATCGTGCTGGTCACGCGCCCGTGCAGGATGGCAACCGGAATAAACGGCTCACGCGCGGTGAGAAGCCGCAGCGCAAACGAGACCCACAGCACGGCGGAGCCGGCGATGAGCGCAATGATCTGCCATGACGTCCACGGATAATGCGTGCCGCCCCAGGCCAGCGCCAGCATCAACGCCAGCGCGGCGCCGACCAGAAGCACGGCGCCCACCACGTCGAGCCGATGCGGGCGATCATTACGCGGCAGCCGGCGCAACGCGCGTTCGGTCATCACCAGCGCCACGGCCCCGAGCGGCAGATTGATCCAGAAAATCAGCGACCAGTGAAAGTGGTCGGTCAGAAAGCCACCCAGCACCGGCCCGAGGATGCTCGCGCTCATGAACATGATCGAAGTGCGGCCCTGCACCACCGGCCGCTCGCGCGGTGACAACAGATCGGCGATGATCGTTTGCGCGATCGGCAGGAGCCCGCCGCCGCCGATGCCTTGCAGGCCGCGCGCAGCGATCAACAGCCAGATGCTCGGTGCCAGCGCGCAGGCGACTGAACCGGCGATGAAAAAGCCGATCGCGGCGAGCAGCAACGTGCGGCGGCCATAAATGTCCGATAGTTTTCCGAACAGCGGCGTCGTCGCCGTGGCAGCAAGCAGATAGGCGGTCACCACCCAGGACAGATCGTCGACGTCGCCGAGGCTTTTGCCGATGGCCGGCAACGCCGGCGCGACGATGGTCTGTTCCAACGCCGAGAGGAACATCGCCAGCATGATGCCAGCAACGATGGCGCGGACCGTGGCGTGATCGAGCGGCGCGGCGGCCGCCGCCGCAGCCTCGGCATTGGCCAGATCGGCGCATCTCGTTCCGCTGCGGGCCGCTGCGCGGGCGCTGGCGCAAGGCAGCGCCAACTCGCCACCGGCGACGTCGGGCGCAATGCTGTGGGCGTCGTCGGGAGCGATTTCGCGAGTCATTTAGCACCAGTTGGCCCGCGTCGCCGGGCAATGCAACCGCACTATTTGCAGAGCAGGGTATCGGGGGGCGGCATTGTCGCTGCGATTCCTAACGGGAAGGCGGGCCTTACCGCCGCTTGCGCGCAGCCTTCGGCAACTTCAATGGCCAACTGACGATATAGTCTTCGAGGTCATCGTCGGGCACATCGACCTCGCTGGCGCCGACGCGGCCGCGCACAGAAACGCCCGCCGCATGCACGGTTTCGGGGTCCCCTGACACCAGGGGGTGCCACCAGTAAAGGTCCTTGCCCTCCGCGATCAGTACATAGGCGCAAGACGGCGGTAGCCAGGTGATCGTTTTCAGGCTCTCCGGCGTCAGCCGCACACAATCCTCGACCAATTCCTCACGCTGCGCATAGTTGCGGCAGCGGCAACTTTGTCCATCCAGCAGACGGCAGCCGACATTGGTGTAGAAGGTTCGATCCGTCCCCTCCTCTTCGAGCTTATTGAGGCAGCATCGACCACAGCCGTCGCAGAGGCTTTCCCATTCAGAATCCGTCATTTGTTCCAGTGACTTGCGGTGCCAAAACGGGGCCTGTCCATCGTCATCGCTGTGGCCATGACCGGTTGTCATGATGTCCTCCAGGGTGCGCCACTGTCCTGCATGCGGCGGTATGACCATCACACCACAATGCATAAGCCCAATTTACCCCCAATTTCCATTCACCCTATGGCCCCGATAGGATTGGCTGGCGGCACAGTGTCGGTTACCTCTTGGCCGACCAAAGTCTCGTCGGATAAAAAGGCGAGCATTACGGGCCAACCCCGTTCCCGGAGCCTCTCATAGTGAGCGACACGTTACCCGGCCCGAGCAATCATTGGCGGCCAAAGCTCAAGCGGCTGCTGCTCGATCTCGACGCGCGGATCGACTCGGCGGTGTACCAGAGTGGCAAGTGGACACGCGAGCTCTACGAGCGATTCACGGCCGTCATGGACCGCTGCCATGTCGCCGGCTGGCGCCGCTGGGTACTCGTCGAGCCGCTGTCGGAGGCGGCGACGCTGGGCACCGGCGGGCTTGTGCTCATGCTCGCGCTGGCCGTTCCGGCATTCCGACAGACCTCGGATAGTGACTGGCTGAAGAAAGCCGACTTGGCAGTCACCTTTCTCGATCGCTACGGCAACGAGATCGGCAGCCGCGGCATCAAACACAACGAATCGGTGCCACTCGACGAAATGCCCGACGACTTGATCAAGGCCGTGCTGGCGACGGAAGACCGGCGCTTCTACGACGACTTTGCCATCGACATTCAAGGCACCTTCCGCGCCATGGTGACGAATGCTCAGGCCGGCGGCGTCGTCCAGGGCGGCTCCACCATCACCCAGCAGCTTGCCAAGAACCTGTTCCTGTCGAACGAGCGCACCTACCAACGCAAGATCAACGAGGCGTTTCTGGCCATCTGGCTGGAAGCGCATCTGAGCAAGAATCAGATTCTGAAGCTTTATCTGGACCGTGCCTATCTCGGCGGTGGTGCCTTCGGCGTCGATGCGGCGGCGCGCTATTATTTCGGCAAGTCGGTGCGCGACGTGACACTGCCCGAGGCGGCGATGCTGGCCGGTCTGTTCAAGGCGCCGAGCAAATTCTCGCCGCTGGTCAATCTGCCGGCCGCCCGCGCGCGCGCCAACGTCGTGCTCGATAATCTGGTCGACGCGGGCTTTATGACCGAGGGTCAGGTCTATGGCGCGCGACGCCATCCCGCGACCCCGATCGATCGCAGCGCCGAGGACGCGCCGAATTATTACCTGGACTGGGCCTTCGACGAGGTGCGAAGGATCGTGGATACATTTCCAAAGTCGGTTACCGACCGCTTTTTTGTGGTGCGGACGGCGCTCGACACCAATCTTCAGCACTATGCTGAAAATGAAGTGGAGTCGCAGTTACGCCAGTACGGCCGCGATTACGGTGCAAGTCAGGCCGCCGTCGTGATCGCCGATCTCGACGGCGCGGTGCGCGCCATGGTCGGCGGGCGCGATTATGGCGCGAGCCAGTTCAACCGCGCCACCGAAGCACTGCGTCAACCCGGCTCCTCATTCAAACCCTACGTCTACGCCACTGCCTTGGCGAATGGCTTCACGCCGTCATCGGTCGTGGTCGACTCGCCGGTGTGCATCGGCAATTGGTGTCCGCATAATTATTCGGGCGGCTTTTCCGGCCCGGTCACGCTGCTGGAGGCCCTTACGCATTCGATCAACGTGATCCCGGTCAAGCTTTCGATCGCACTCGGTCACGGCAATCCCAAGCTGGGCCGCGCCATGATTATTCAAACCGCGCGCAATTTCGGCATTACTACGCCGCTTCCCGACACGCCCTCGTTGCCAATCGGAGCCGACGCGGTCAATCCGCTCGAACACGCCGTAGCCTTCGCCACTTTCCCAAATCTCGGCAAGCGCGTGGTGCCGCATGCGGCGCTCGAAATCCGCACCGGAACAGGCAAAGTGGTTTGGCGTTTCGATCGCGACGGACCCAAGCCGCAACAGGTGATCAGTCCGCAAGTCGCTCTGGATATGATCAAGATGATGAACTCGGTCGTTGAGAACGGCACCGGCAAACGCGCCGAGCTCGACGGCGTTCCGACTTGCGGCAAGACCGGCACCACCAACGCTTGGCGCGATGGCTGGTTCGTCGGTTATACGGGCAACTTCGTCGGCGCGGTGTGGATGGGCAACGATGATTATTCACCGACCAAGCGCATGACAGGCGGTACACTGCCCGCAATGACATGGCACAACATCATGGCGTATGCGCATCAAGGCATTGAATTGCGCCCGCTGCCTGGGCTGCCGCCACCGACTCATGCGCCAACCTTGGTCGACGCGCCGTTCAAGGGCAGCGAACAGCCGCATCCGATGCTCCTGACCCGCAAGGGGGCCGAAGCCCTGGTGCAAATCGAGCGTCTCCTAGACGATGCCAGCCACGCACTTTCGGCGCAGTCGACACCGGCCCGAACGCTCGGCGCGCTCGACGAAAACGGCACGGGCGCGAATGCCCCAAGTACCATGGCAGCCTCGAACCCGCCGCCCTCGGCAACGACACGCGGCGATTGAAATCTCTATCCAGTTCAATGGAATCGGATAGGGTCTCAATCTTAATTTGAGCATGATCGTTTCCGAATACTGCGTGCTGACCTGATCAAGTCCGGGGCTGGCTTGCACAGAGTCACGCATCCTTGGAATCATGCCCCTCATGTCTCGATTTCGACGTTCGCCAATGCGCGCGGCAACTCCTTTGCAAACGTTGCCATCGAGGGGACAATGGCCACACTTAATGGGTGCGGCTAAACCGTAGGGACTCCAAATCCACTGCACCGGCCGCACCATCATCATTCGGGACCAACGTGCGCCTGCTCTTCGGATCATTCTTCACATTCATGCTGGCGGCCGCCATTGGTCTCGGCGCGACATGGCTGACACTGACGCGCGGCGTCGCTTTTGGGACGCTGACAATAGGCGCCTGGACGGCATGGCCGAAGAACGGATCGGTTGACATCGATCCCTACGCTCACGCCATGATTGCGCGAACCGGCCAATTGCCGATTGGGATGGGTGACGGCGTGGCGTTTTTCGCCCGCAGCGACGATGCGGGTCATGATTTCGATGGTCGCTGCAATTTCGTCATCAGCGGCATGACCCCTGCGGCACGCTATTGGACGCTCACGCTGGATGATTTGCAGGGCCGACTGGTCGCAAATACGCTTCATCGGCACGGCTTTACCAGCGACGAGATCGTCCGCGACATTGATGGTCAGTTCACGATCAATGTCGGGCCGCGGGCGCGCCCCGGCAATTGGCTGCCGACCGGAGGAATCGAACGTTTTGTCCTGGTGTTGCGCCTCTACGACACGCCGATCGGCGTTGCCACCGGCACCACCAAGGAGGGTCCAATGCCGTCGGTCATGCGAAAGGGCTGCTCATGATCCGCTTTCTATTGTGGATCCTCGCCGCCATTTTGCTCGGCGGCATCGTGCATCTCGCGACCGTCTTGGTACTGCCGCAGGCCGCCACGCAGGACGCCTATTCGCGGCTTGCGCATTTGACGCCGGTGAATGCGGTTGTGCCGCTCGCCGAGCCGACTTCGGAAGCGTCCGTCCTGCCGTTCATGGATCCAGCCTTTGCGACCGCGGTCTGTCGCTACGATCTGTCGAATGGAATCATCAAGCTCAATGCGCCGGTAAGTCAGGCCTACACCTCAGCGACCTTTTATACGAACAAAAGCGTCGCCTATTATGCCATCAACGATCGCGCCGCCGGTCGCCGCGCCATCGAACTCGATCTCATGACGCCCGAGCAACATGAGCAGGTGCCCGAGGCGGAAGACGTCACCGCGGCAGACCGGTTGATCATCGAATCGCCGAGCATTACCGGCCTGATCGTGTTGCGGGCGTTGGCGCCGGACCCCGACTTGATGGGCATGGCGCGCCAGGCATTGGCCGGCGCGCGGTGCCAGATCGGACCCGTCCAATGACGCAGTCGCCTATGGCGTCGAGGAACCCGCCATCGCCGCGAACTACGGCTGCAGCGCGGCGAACTGTGGGGCTGAAACTATTTGGTTAGCGGCAATCTTTTGTTGCAGCTCCCTGAGAATGCGTTCCGCATCGGCGGCGACCGGTTCCGGTTCGGCAACCACGAGATGATCGAGCGCGAAGCGGTAGCTGGCGCAACGCTCCGTCAAGGAATGATGCACCCAGGCGATGGTCAGGCTGTTCTCGCCGACGCGCGCCAACGCGCTGAGGTGTTCCGTCGGGCTCAGATCGGCGACATATTGCATAGCCTGGACACGCCGCTGATCGAGAGCGACAACACGACGCGCGGTCTCAAAGAACGGATCGATGCGGACGATGTCGTCACGCATGTCGTCGATCAACTGATTATAGCGTGTGACGCTCGAGCGATCGACTGTTTGCTCCAGATGCGCGTAATAGGCCGTGACGTCGAACGCCCACAATTCGCGCCGAAATGAATGTTTGATGCCATATTCGTAGACCACCGCGTCCCAGCGTTGTCGGTCGTAAGGCGGTTCGATGAGTGGAAACGCCAGATCGCGCAGCGTTCGCTCGTCATCGGTTAGATTGTTGATCGAGATCGGCGCACCGACACGGGTCGCCGCATCCACGCCGACCCAATCATGGATGTCATCGTTGACGAGCGGCGATTGCAGCCTGCCGAAATCGCCAATGCTTGAGCAACCGGAAACAATCGTAAGCACCAGGAGGGCCAACAGCGCCGCCATCTCGCGTCGGGGGCCAGCGCGCAAGGACATTGCTGCCGCGCCGTTCAGCGCCGTCTCACGCGCCGGCGACCACCGTTGTCCGCAGGCGGCGGAGTTCGAGGCTCGGCGCTCTCAGTGATCGATTCGTCGTGCCGCTCGATCCGGATCACAGGCAGGATGATGACGGTCGCGGACTCCTCGGGCGTCTCCGCGCGGCCGAAGCGCACGATGCGGCCCTCGTCGGGAAATTTGATGACGTTACCCACCAGCCACGTGCCTCAGACTGCCGGCGACGGACCTCCTATCCCCGATCCGCGCATGTCGGCATCTTCAAGATTAAGCGGCATGCAAGGTTAACGCTCCGCTAACGCGGACAACTTAGGCTATCGGGTCAAATCACCATCCAATTTACCCGTTGCGACCGAGTCACACGGAATGGAAATATCCAGCCTCGCCAGCCTCGACAGCCTTGCCGAAATCGGATTACGCGGCGGCGTCGACATGCGCCCGACACTGCTGCGCGTGCTCACCGACCTCTACATGCAGAAAATGAGGCACACGCCGGAAGAGGTACATCATTACACCGAACTGGCGTTGAGGCTTCTCGAAGTGGTGGATGCGCAAACGCGGGCCGCAGTAGCGGCGCGTCTGTCGCGGCATCTTTCGCCCCCGCTTCGCGTCATTCAATCTCTTGTTAACGATCTTCCCGAAATAGCCGCGCCGCTGCGGTCGCATCCGATGCTCCAGCCGGCCAATCCGGCCGGTGTGACAACACCGCGTCCGTCCGCAGTGTCGGATACCGATAGCTTTCTCGCCGCCGAGCAGGAAATGGATCAGGCCTTCAGGCCAAGCGCTTCCCGCATCATCGAACCGACAACGGCCAAAGAGCTCACCGACCTGTTCTTCGCTGCCACCGCCGTCGAGCGGAGCCTCATTTTACGAAGCCTCGATGTCGTCGCGCCGCTTCCAGCCGGCAGTGTCGCCGTCTCGCGTAACGCGGCGGTCGGCCGGCGGCTGGAAGGGGCCGCGCTCGGTCGCAATCGCGAGGACTTCGCGCAACAATTGGCGCGATCGTTGCATATCCCGCGCGAGCAGGCACGCCGAATCGCCCGCGATAACCTCGGCGAACCCATGGTGGTCGCTGCGAAGGCGCTCGAGATACCGCGCGATCTCTTTTATCGGATCCTGATCTTCGTCAATCCGGCCGTGGGCCATTCGGTCGAACGGGTCCATGCTCTGGCGGAGCTCTATGACGATATGACCGTCCAGGCGGCGGAGGGCATGGTCGCAATCTGGCAGGCGCTGCATATGGAGGAGCGCGTCTCGGCAAACCACCGGCCGCAGGCGTGGAACGACGAGGCGCGCGCTCGCGCGCGGCCCGCAGCGCCAATGCGGCGCACGCCGGCGGCTGCGCAGACGAAGGAACGACGCGACGCATCCTAGGAGTCAGCGTTTTCCTCTTGCCATGGCGGCCATGATCGATGCTGGGATGCCGCCTAAGCAAAAATTCTCGATGCGAGCCTCAAGCCTCACTTGGCGACGATGTCGAGGAAATGCCGGCCGCCGCGATCTTCGACCTCGACAATCCACACGTCGGAATCGAATTTCACCTCACGCGCGAGATATGCGTCGATCGACGCATCGGGTGCCGGCTGCGCAGCGAGGCTTGCACAGAATGCTCGGTCGGCCCCCTGCGTCGAATCGACTTCGCTCTGCGGGGCCGGGCCAAACAAGTCCGACGTGCCGTCAAGCCTGCTAATGCGAATGAAGATGGCACCTGCCTCTTCGGCGCCGCGTCTGCGCACGACGGCAGGAATACCTTCGACGTGACAGCGGCGCAGATAGGCTGCGACCCACAGCGCGGTCTTTAGACGCATCGTCGGGCTCAAATCGGTCCGTCATTGCGGCAAGCGGGCAAATCCCGCAGACCCGCAAGCCATGATCACCAAAAGCCAGTTTTGCTGAGGTTCGCGCCAATAGTCGAGAGGCTATGGGCATATTCCCGGCGCTCCAGAATCCGGAAGAAGTCGAGCTATTGCACCGTTCGTCCGGCCATGGCGGTCAAGTCACTGACAAGGCGGTCCGAAACCTGTCCGGTGACGGGCAGCTTGTGCTCGCGTTCGAATCTTTCAATCGCCGCACTGGTCGTGTCATCGAGAATGCCGGACGCCCTGAGCTGGCCGTAGCCGAATTCGGACAGCACGCGTTGGACCGCCAGGATGCGCGGCGATGGGCCGATGAGTTCGGCAATCGGGTCCTCGCTGCGCGCGGGAATGATTTGCCGCGCCGGTTTTGCCAGCACTTGACCCAGCGGCCTGGGTCGATTTGCGTCGGTTCGCGCCTGCGACGTTGGATTAGCAAAGAACGGCGCCGTTCGCGAACCCGATTGCAGAAACACCGCGTTAACAATGATCAAGATCGTCGTTGCAACGGCGAGGAGGATGGCAAACGAATCCACCGGACGGCGCACAACTCTCGCGCATAGCCGCAGCATCAGCCACCCGGCGGCGCCCGCGACGCGCGCCCGGATTCGACGACTGTCTTTGCGGCGATCACGCACTCTTCTTCACCGGTCTATCGGCACACAACGAGGCAACGTCCTGCAAGGCAGACGAGCTCGGATGCATCGCTATTTTGCTCGATAATTGGGCGGTCACGTCCTTCATCACGGTGACCGTCCCCCTGCCGGGTTGCTTGATAACCTGCAGCGCCCGCTCACAATCGAGCGGCAGGCGCACCGCGATCCGCGTGCCCTCTCCTACTCGGCTGCGGATCGAGATTTCGCCGCCGTGCAGCCGCACCAATCCTTTGACGATGGAAAGCCCCAGACCGGTGCCGCCATGGCGGCGGCCGTAGGAGGCGCGCGCCTGAAAGTACGGCTCGCCGACTCGCGCCAAGTCGTCGTCGCTGATACCGACGCCGCTGTCCTCGACCACGAAAGTGATGTTCGCCGCTTCGGCGCGGGCGCTGATTGTCACTGCGCCACCTCGATCGGTAAAGCGGATCGCATTCGACAAAAGATTAAGCAAGATCTGATTGAGCGCACGCTTGTCCGCGATCATTTCCGGTAGATTGTCACCCACGAATTTCTCAAGACGAAGTCCGGCCTCCCGCGCACGCAGCGTGAGCATCTCGCAACAGCCGCCTATAAGCTTAGCGGGAGCAAAAGGCTCCGGCGTGATTTCGAAATTACCGGTCTCGATCTTAGACATGTCGAGAATGCCATTGACGACCGATAGCAGGTGATTGCCGGAATCGTTTATCAGCCCGGCATATTCGATGCGTCGCTCAAGGTCGAGCATCAGAACCGACTCATTCTTCAACATGTCGGAGAAACCGATGATCGCATTCAGCGGCGTCCGCAACTCATGGCTCATGGTGGCGAGGAAGCGGCTTTTGGCGGCATTGGCGCGCTCGGCTTCCGCACGCGCGTCCTCAAGCGCCTGCTCTTGGCTCTTGCGCTTTGTCACATCGCGCAAAACCGCGACGACTTCGCGGCGCGCCGCGCCGCTGTTGTCGCTCGCCGCATGGTCGAGCGGTCGGCAGCGCATTTCGATCCACACGAACTGCGCGATTGCTTGTCCGGCGGCGTCGACAACGTCGCGCCGCACCCGAAATTCGACCGAGCGGCTCTCTGCCAAGACCGCCGCGTCGCCCAGCGCTGTGAGATATGCGGGACGATCGGCGACATGAACGCGGTCGAACAAGCCATGATCGTGCAAGTCGACGGTGCGGCAGCCGAACAACGTCTGTGCGGCCGGAGACATAAACAATACGGCACCGTCGCGGTCGTGCCGCGTGATCACGTCGGTCATATTGCGCGCCAATAGCCGATAGCGATCCTCCTCGGCATAAAGCAACCAGAAGCTGGTCCTTGCCAGCGCCTCGGCGCCAAGCGCCAAGCCTGCCGCGTAGAGTGCAGCCGACACAATGCCGAACGCCGCGAGCGCCGCATGATCGTTGGGATCAACAGCGGGCAACAGATGCTCGACGCCGAGCAGTACCAGAAAGCCTGCGGCGGCGAGTGCAAGCGTCGACGCCATCGCGACGACGCGGCGCGATGCCGAAAGCGCGGCCTCGAGCGGCACGACGACGAGCCAGATGGCGGCGAAGGATGCGATACCCCCAGTTGAGGCTGCGACTGCGGTGACGAGCCCGGTCAGCGCCAATGAGGACAGCATGTGTGCGCTCTCGTACCGGCCGGTGCTGGAAAGGAAATACGCGGTGAGGATCGGTACGACAAGCCAGGCAAGCACCATCAGCTCGACGACGCTCGGCGCGCCGCGCGCAAGCAGATAGATCGGAAACGAGGCCAACGCGATGATGCTGCCAAGGAGCCGTGGTGCGATGAAGGCACGGTGTCGCGCCGCCGTCAGCGCATCCTGCTGCGCCGATGGATGCACCAGCGTTTCAACATAAGCTTTGACCGGCGCGAAGAGGCCCACGTTCCCAACGCACGCCCGGCATCGCAGACGCGCTCCCCTTTTTCTGTCGCGCGATCGTGTCAGACGCCGCTTAAGCGAACACTAAAACGCTCGACATGACCGCGGCCCCGGCCTCCCAGGCGGGCGTTGCCAACGACGCAGGGCGGTGGAATTCGCCATCATGGTGAATCTCTCCTTGCCGCACGTGGTAACTACTGATTTGACGCACACGCGAATTGTCGACCCGCTGTCCGATTGACGGACTTGCAAGTCAGCAGGACCCCGTGGCCAGCAACATCGTGCACGCTGTTTCGAATTCTAGGCAAATTGTATTTTTTCAAATTGCTCGAAAATTTGCGGCTTATTCGGCTCGATTATGGACAAAAACATTCCCGTCGGACGAACTCGGCTTTCAAGGCTGCCTGATAGTTTTCGCTCCTGTGCGGCAGCGTATGCCGTTTGGGGATGCAGGTCTGATGTTCTTTCTGTTGAGATTGGCGTTCTGGCTCGGGGTCGTACTCGTTCTGCTGCCCACCGTCTCGGCGCGGCAAGCTCCGTCGACGAGCGAGGTTGGCGCATCGGACGCCATCTCGGCCGCGTCCGCTACGGTCCGGGATCTGCGGGGATTCTGTACGCGCCAGCCTGACGCCTGCACGGTAGGGTCGCAGGTCGCGACGGAGATCGGTTACAGGGCGCAAGCCGGCGCAAAGATGCTTTACGATTTCTTGACCGAGAAGCTGGCGTCACGCGCGACCAAGTCAAGTCCCGATGACATCGGTCTGCGTGGCAGTATCGGCACGGCCGACTCGGACCGGTCTTCGTCGCAGCAGACCTCGCAGAATACGCTCACCCCGGCCGATCTCGCACCGGTTTGGCGCGGTCCGGTCGGGCCGAGGGACGTCAAGCCCGCGGCTTAGTCGAAGCCCGCCCCCTCGTTTTTGTTCTGGAACGAAACCAGCGCCGCATTAATAGCTGCGTGGTACGTCGACCTCTCGACCATGGCGCTCTATATAGAGGGTGACATGGGACCCCGATACGATGGCAGAAATAGAGGAAATCATCGAGAATTTTTCGATCCTCGATCAGTGGGACGATCGATATCGCTACCTGATCGAACTCGGCCGGGAACTCGCGCCGCTTGCGGAAACCGCCCATAGCAGCGTCAACAAAGTGCAGGGCTGCGCGAGTCAGGTCTGGCTCGATACCGATGTGCGCGCGAACGGCGCGGGCGGACCGGTGCTTGTTTTTACCGGCGACAGCGATGCTCATATCGTGCGCGGGCTGATCGCCATCCTGTTTGCGATTTACTCGGGAAAGCACGCCAAAGACATCCTTGCAATCGACGCGATTGCGCTATTCGAACGGATGGGTCTGCGCCAACATCTTACGCCGCAACGCTCGAATGGCTTCCGCTCGATGGTGGAGCGCATCCGCTCCGATGCGCGTGCAGCACTGGCAACCGCTGCGTAGCGCTGATCTAACCTTATGCGTTATCCACGGCGGTCCGCCTGGCTGGCGGTAATTGCAGCATTTTAATTTCGAATTCGCGGGCCTGTATCACCGCGCACGTCTGCCATGGGTACTCTCGGATCACGGCGAAACTGCCCAAGATGGACTCCCGCAGGTCTTTTTGATGTGAAGTTCCTTCGCGACTTTGCCACATAACTGGGAAAACTTCCAAGCCACCGTACTAGGCGCGCCCACGATCGTATTGTAAGTGTGATCGGCGGCGAACCCGGGTCTCATCATGGCCATTGGCGTTTCGGGGGCAGACAAGGTTTTGCATAAGCAAAGTTTTCGCGCCGGTCTAACCGACGTCTTCGCCGGCACGATCTGCAGCGTCCTATCGATCGCCTATTGCCTATCGTATGCCGCGCTGATTTTCACTGGACCGCTGCAACATCTGCTGTCATACGGCATAGCAGTCACGTTCCTGTCTGCCGCCGTTGGTGGATCGATTGTAGCGCTGCGCAGTTCCCTGCCATTCGCCGTTGCCGGACCGGATAGCAACACCTCCGTCGTTCTTGCGGCGCTGGTGGCGGCGCTCGCTCAGCGGCTCATCGCAAACGGCAATGCCGATCTTCTTGAGCCGACAATCATAGCCATGTCGCTGGCAACGGGCCTGACCGGGCTGCTGCTTTGCGTGCTTGGCTTCACCCACGCCGCTCTCGCCATTCGTTTCCTTCCCTACCCGGTAATCGGCGGCTTCTTGGGCGCGACGGGATGGCTGATGATTTCGGGCGCCGTTCAAGTGGTCACGGACTTGCGACCGACCCTCGCCAACCTCGAAACTTTCATCGACTCTACAATCGGAGAGAAGCTGGCCGCCGGCGCGGCGGTCGCAATTGTGCTGCATCTGCTTCTGCGGCGCTCTAAAAGCCCCTTCGTCCTCCCCGGCGTCTTGTTGGCGGCATTTGCAATAACACACCTCCTATTGTGGCTGACCGGCGCGACGCTCATCGACGCACAAGGCAATGGCTGGATGTTCCGCGCGCAGCCTGTGGCCGGTCTGACGTTGCCTTGGAAAGCGGGCGACTTGCATAGTTTTCCGTGGGCGTCACTGCCGTCACTCGCGGGCGATGTCCTCGCTGTCATGTTCGTTGCCATCAGCTCGCTGTTGCTGAACACGACGGGAATTGAGATTGCAACCCGCCGCGAAGCCGATATCGAACGCGATCTCAAAGTGATTGGTTTTGCCAATCTGTTGACCGCAGCGCTCGGCGGCTACGTGAGCTATACGTCACTGAGCCGCTCGCTCCTGGTCCACAACGCTGGAGCGAGCGGTCGATTAGCCGGGCTCACAATTGCGGCAATCTCCGCGGCCATGCTAATCGTCGATCCTTCCGTCATCGGCTATGTGCCGAAATACGTCCTCGGCGGTCTTCTGCTCTATCTCGGCTCAGACTTGGTCTTTCAATGGCTCGTCCATTCGGCGCGGCGGCTGTTGCCGCTGGAATATTTGTCTTTGCTCGCGATCGCCATCCTGATCATCTATTCCGGCTTCATTGCCGGCATACTGATCGGAATTGTGATCGGCTGTGCGACTTTCGCACTGAGCGCCAGCCGCGTGAATGCGATCAAATTCAGCTTTGACGGATCGGAATACCGTTCCTCGCTCGATCGCGGGCCGCGCGAGCTCGCAATTCTTGCAGACCACGGTCGCGAAATTCAAGGGATGACGCTACAGAGCTACCTGTTCTTTGGCTCGGCCAATCGGCTTTACCAACACGTCAAGGCACTGCTGGCAGCCCACCCGGAATGCCGCTTTCTGATCTTCGACCTGCGGCTCGTGACCGGAATCGACTCCTCGGCCACTCACAGCTTTTCGCAAATCAAACAAGCGGCAACCGCTTGCGGCATCCAGATCGTGCTTGTCAATTTAACGTCGGAATTGGAATTGGCCTTTCGTACCGCGAGATTCATTTCCCACGACATCGTCGTTGCAACCGATCTCGACCGGGCGTTGGAGGCTTGTGAGCAAAAAGTCATCGAAGCGCACCAGGCAGAAACGGACGACGCACAATCCCTGCAGGCGTGGCTGTCCGATGCTTTGGGAAGCGCTGAAAACGCCGATCACCTGACCAAATATTGTCGGCGTCTCGAATTCGCGTCCGGCGAGATCATAGCCAGGCAAGGCGACGCCGCGGCTTCCATGCATTTCATCCTCGACGGCCGCGTTGGCATCATTGTCAACGCGGGCGATGGGCGGGCGATGCGCGTGCGCAGCCTTGGCCGCCACACCACGATCGGCGAAATGGGATTGATCACGCGGCGGCCGCGGAGCGCGACAATTCAAGCCGAACTGCCGAGCCTGCTTTATGAACTGAGCGTCGAAGCCTATGACGAAATCAGACGTGAACAGCCGGCGCTCGGCGAAGCGTTGCTCAGTTATGTCATTGCGGTGATGGCCGAAAGGTTGAGTTTTGCCAACCGCGCAATAGGCGTCTTACAGCGTTGACAAGACGCCCGCGTCTCGGGTGGGCCTTCAGGTCCGCTCTCGGCGACGCCGACGCTGCTGGCCAAGACCCATTTGCTTGGCAAGCTGCGAGCGCGCGGCAGCGTAATTCGGCGCCACCATGGGATAATCGGGTGCCAGCCCCCATTTGTCGCGATATTGCTCAGGGGTCATATTGTACTGCGTGCGCAAATGACGTTTGAGCGATTTGAATTTCTTGCCGTCTTCGAGGCAAACAAGATAGTCGGAGGTGATCGAACGCTTGGCCGGCACCGCCGGCTTGAGCGGCTCTGCCGGGGTTACGACCTGGCCGCCGGAAACACGCTTCAAGGCAGAGTGAACCTGGCCGATCAGGTTCGGAATTTCCGCGCTCGGAACGGAGTTATTGCTGACGTAGGCTGAGACGATATTTGCCGTCAGCTCGATGAAGCTGCTGTCGCCTGAATTCTCGGCCATGGTCCGATCTCTTTTCTGATCTTTCGCCGCCGTCCAATTCGCTTCGGCCCCACCACAGAACAGCAAAAGGCAGTGTCGACTGCGGCTTATAGAGCCACTGCGACTCTGAAATCTGCGCGCAAGCTAAGTGTATACTACATTGCACAATTGAAGGCAATAAAACTGCCGCACGATCACTGCATTTTCGAGCCCTAGTACTCCGGCTCTACTGTAGAAAGAAGAAGATCGGTCCTCCGAGCGCGCCGCGCCCGAGGTTACGATCCTTGCTCGATGTGATTGCGGAGCTCGGTGATCGAGCCAAAGCGCAGCGTTCCCTGCGGCAATTGCGCCTCGATCGAGCCGTCCGAGTAGAGAGTATAGGCCATGCCGTCGACGACGCCCGACTTCAGCACCGAGACCAGAGCCGGCGCTGGCTGCGGTATCGAAACAGGCACAGGCTCAAGCGGCGCATCGGCGGGATGCTCCGGCTCTGCTGTTTGCGGCACGGGACTTTGTGCGGCGGTCGCCTGAGCCTGCGGGCCGGACCGTGGCCCTTTTGGCCACAGCGACTCAAACATCGACGCATTGCGACGCGGCTGCGCCGCAACCGGACGAAGCTTCTCTTCGGGTCGCTGCGGCACCATCCTGACCGGTGCACCGCCATTCGCGGCACCCGACGCATGGCCATTCGACACCCCGCCGGGCTGTTCGCCAATGCGCTTTGGCGGATGTGACGGCAAGGACATGTCGTTGTCCGGCACAGCGGGACTGCCACCGAACCGGACCGCGCCTGAAAACGTCTCGCGGAATTGTTCGAGTGTCGGGTCCACCACTGGCTCTGGCGCAAGCTCTGTGCCTGCAGCAATCGAGGCAGCCGGCGGCCGAGTGTCCTTCTCCGCCGTCGCTGCGACTGCGATCTGCGCAGGTTCTTTCGGCAGGTGCTGCGCCGTTGTTACGGTCGCCTCGGCGAGGCCGTTCGCCCGTGCCGCCGGACGCGTCGCGAGTGCGTGCTCGATACGTTGCAGCAAGCGAACTGCAAGCCCAAGGCCGATCAGGACGAGACCACCGATGGCAGCAACCACGCCGGGAGTAACCGTTGCCAAATCGAGAGCGTGCTCTCTAATCGACACGCCGGATGCTACGAGGGCAATTCCAGACGCGGTGATGATCGCGCCCAAAGCCAACAGGAACAAGTACATCGCCTATCCCCCGCCCCGATCCGTGGTCGGGGCCCCAACGGCGCCACTATTTTGGCCGCGCTCCCAGAACGGTGCAAGGATTAATATCCAATCGAGGGGTGCGTGATCTCCATCTCCGGGCTTACCCCGGTGCCGCCGGACGGGTCTCACGGCTGCAATAATCCATTGCGGCATATGCAAAATCGGCGCGCCGGCGACTTTCAGATGGCCCCATCTCATCCGGGCCGGTCCGCCCGCTCCAGCAGGCCGTTGCCCAATCCCCCGCATTAGTCCTATCTAGGGGGAAACTTTCCCTTCCAAGGACGGTTGCACCGACAGGCATGCTCGGTTCGTTTTCACATTGAGGAGTAGACCAATGGCATTCACCTTGCCCAATCTTCCCTATCCCTACGACGCCCTTGCACCGCATATGTCGAAAGAGACCCTCGAATTTCATCACGACAAGCACCATCAAGCTTATGTGACCACCGGCAATAATCTGGCCAAGGGCACTGAGTGGGAAAACAAGCCGGTTGAAGAGGTCGTCAAGGGGACCTTTGGCAAGAATGCAGGTCTCTTCAACAATGCGGCGCAGCACTACAATCATATCCATTTCTGGAAATGGATGAAGAAGGGCGGCGGCGGCGAAAAGCTATCTGCGAAGCTTGAGAAGCAGTTGAGCTCAGACATCGGCCCGATGGCCAAGGTGAAGGAGGAATTTGCCCAGGCCGGCGCCACGCAATTCGGTTCGGGATGGTGCTGGTTGGCGGTCAAGGACGGCAAGATCGTCGTTATGAAGACGCCGAACGGCGAGAATCCTCTGGTACACGGCGCCAAGCCCATCCTCGGCTGCGACGTTTGGGAACACTCCTATTATATCGATTATCGCAATCGACGGCCGGATTACCTGAAAGCGTTCCTCGATCATCTGGTGAATTGGGACTACGTGGCCGAAATGTACGAAGCGGCGATGAAGTAACCGCGGTCTCGACGATACGCTCGGCAGCGGGGCCTTTCGGCCCCGTTGTCATATTCGCAGACGTTCGACCGCCTCGCTGCTTGCGGATAGCGGGATTGCTCCGCCGCTTCAAGCTGAGGTGGCGTGCGCAAATTCCCAATAGAGCTCGCGGGCCTTGCGATAGAACGGGCCCGGCTGCAAAGGTCGTTCGTCGATCCGCGTGATCGGTGAAACTTTGCTGTAATTGCCTGTTGAGAAGATCTCGTCAGCCGCCTGGAAATCGGAGTAACGAAGCGTCGTCTCGACGACGGTCGCTCCGCCGTCGCGAAGCAGGCCGATCACCCGATTGCGCGTGATGCCGGCGAGATAGGTCCCGTTCGCCTCAGGCGTAAAGACGATACCGTCTTTGACCATAAAAATATTGGCCGTGCCGAGCTCGGCGACATTGCCCAGCATGTCGCACAACAGACAGTTATCGAAACCGCGCGAACGCGCCTCGATCAATGCGCGGGCATTGTTCGGATAAAGGCAGCCGGTTTTGGCTTCGACCGGCGCGCATTCACGCGTCGGGCGACGAAACGGCGACAGAGTAATGGCGGCACCGGCGGGCTTTGGCATTGGCGCAACATAAAGCGTCAGGCACCAGCGGGTAGACTCCGGGTCAGGTCGCACCCCGCCAGGCGCGCCCTCCTCTGCCCAATACATCGGCCGGATATAAAGCTCGGCATTGCGGTCGAACCGTTTGATGCCCTCACGCACCAACTCCAACCACATCTCCGTCGCCACTACCGGCTTGAGGCAAATGACCCTGACGGAATTGTTGACCCGCGCGCAGTGGAGATCGAGATCTGGCGTGACGCCTTCGAACGCACGCGCGCCGTCGAAGACCGACGTGCCGAGCCAAGCCGCGTGAGTCCGCGGCCCCATGATGGGCACATTGCCTTCGTGCCATTTGTCCTCGAAGAATGTCACAGTCTTCGACCACGAAACGGGCTGGCTCATCGAATTATCCTTCGGTGGCTGCTGGTCCTTTGATCCCAATTGGCACGACAGTACTCAGCAAGACTACAGCAGTGGAGGTTGGGCGATGATTAACGTTGAGCCCCACGCCTATATTTTCGACGCTTATGGCACGCTTTTCGACGTCCACGCCGCAATTGCCCGCCATCGCGCGGAGGCTGGACCGGAGGCGGACCGATTTTCGGAGATTTGGCGCTCCAAGCAGCTCGAATACACCTGGACGTTGACGTTGGCCGGTCAATACGTCGACTTCTGGACACTGACCGAGCGCGCGTTGGACCACGCTTTCGCGCGCATCCCCTCGGTGGATCGCAAGCTGCGGCCGAAGCTGCTTGACGCCTACCTGACGCTTGACGCCTTTTCCGATGTCCGCAGCGCCCTTGCCGCACTCAGATCGACAGGATTGCGCCTCGCCATCCTGTCGAACGGAACGCCGCGCATGCTCGACGCAGCCGTCACGGCATCCGGCATTGCCGGCCTGCTTGACGCCACGCTGTCGGTCGACCGCCTGCGCCTCTACAAGCCGCGGCCTGAAGTCTATCGGTTCGCAGCGGAGACCTTGATGGAAAAGCCGGTTGATATCGCGTTCGTATCGTCAAATCGCTGGGACGTGATGGGCGCGGCGGCATTCGGCTTCAAGGCATTCTGGATCAATCGCGCCGGCCTGCCGGACGAGTATTTGGACCATGCCGCACTGCGTCAACTCACCGACATGGCGATGCTGTCAACCATTTGATCTTGATGGGCTGACCGCCGACCTAAATCGTCGATCGCAAAATCATGCGGCGTGATCATGCGGCCCCATGGCCTCTGGATGCTTCAGCGCAGTTACGATCTGCTGCTTTGTGAGCCGCGTGCCGTCGTCCCCCTCGATCAGCAAGGCGACGCGGCCGCTATTGTTGATGTGCCGCGCCCAGCTCATCGCCTCATCAAGCCCGCCGAACTCCTTGAAGAGATGACGGTCCTTCTCCAAGGGCGAAATGGATTGCGAGCCGCGCGGGCCGGAATAGACTCGGTAGATCACCTCGAACCTCCCGTTGCGAACTTCAAGCGTATGAGTCGGCGCCGCTTCCGCCTTTTCCGGAAGCCGCGTACCTTGCGCTATCAGCTAGATTTCGGCACGAAATGTGCCAGCCGTGTGTCACATTATGGGAGCGCGGCGCGTTGACGCGCCCAAAAATGCATCGTTACCATTGCAGCAAGCGCATATTGGGGAGGCATATCCATGCGTCAATTCTTTCGGCTCGCGCTTGGCGTGGCGATCGCCGTGGCAGCGCTCGGACGAGCTGTTCACGCCCAGGACAACGCTGTTTATCTCGCCACTTATGTCGAGGTGATGCCAAACTCGGTCGCGTCCGGCGCCGCTCTGCTCAAACGCTACCGTGCCGAAAGCCTCAAGGAGGACGGCAACCTGCGCTTCGACGTTCTCCAGGAGATCGCGCGGCCGAATCGCTTCGCGATCGTGGAAGCCTGGCGGGATCAGGCGGCGCTCGACGCCCATGCTCGGACCGCCAGCACCTTGCAGTTCCGCGACCGGCTCAAGGCGATCCAAGACGCTCCCTACGATGAGCGCGATAACCACGCGCTTTATCTCGGGCAGGGTGAAAACGAGAATCGAGCCGGCGCGATCTACGTGGTGACCCACGTCGACGTGATTCCGTCCGGCAAGGACGATTGCATGGCGGCGCTTAAGGCCATGAGTGTGGATACCGCCAAGGATCCGGGCAATATCAGCTATGAGGTGTTGCAGCAGGCGAACAGGGGAAACCACTTCACCGTGGTCGAAGAGTGGACGAACAGAAAGGCGCTCGACGCCCATGCCATGGCGGCGCACACGCGCGCCTTCCGTGCGAAGCTCATTCCGATCGCCGGCGCGCTTTATGACGAGCGCATCTACAAGGCGTTGAGTTGAACCCCCTTCGCCTTGGCAATGAGCGAAGACGAATTGTCACTTCTGCGGCGTGAAAGATTGATCGCTGTAGGGCAGCAGAGTCGGTCGCTGGATCGCGATGAATGGATGATCCAGCAGATGATGGCAACTGTTGCAGCCGGCACTGAGCTTATCGAAGGCGGCGGGGAACGCCGCACGATCCTTGTCGGCGACGACTTTCTGCAGCCCTTTGATCGGCGCGCCGACCTCCCTGTCCACTGTATCGCCACCAACCAGCTTGTCCACGTCTTCAAAACCCTCCTGCAATTCGCCAATCTCGTATGCCGCCAGCGGCCAGTTTCCGTCATGTCCGGCGAACCAAAGCTTGATGTGACGCAGCTGTTGCAGCGTCATGATCTCGCCCAGTCCGGGCACGTCCGTCGCACTCGACTCCGATGCCGCCGCCGGCGCAGTTGCCGCAGGAGCGGACGGCGCTACCGGCGCGGCGGCGTTCTGCGCGCTCGCTGGCGACATCGAGAGCAAGGCTGTTGCGAACAAGACCGCAAAAGTCGATTTCATGACATTCTCCTTGATTGCTGCGCCAGCGAACCAATCTGCCGTGAATCCGCAGCCGCTTGAGGATTGATCAACTTGTCGGCGTAAGCGGCTCGCTGCATTCCTTCGGATGCGCCTTTTGGCAGGCACGATAGAGCGGCGGGCATACCCTTGTCGCCGCGAGCGCTTGATCCATCGTCTTTTCGCGCTCGCCCGCCGCGCGTGACTGACCGTCGTAGGTCAGAACGGCATCGTCGCGTTCGATCCCCCGATCGGTCATCAGAAAATTCTCCGCGCCGTCGAAATAAACGGTGGCTGTCGCAATGGCCTGCGTCAGATTTTTGACGTCCGCGGCAGCGTCCTTGCGATCATCAGATTTGATCTGCGCGTGGGCTGCGGCGTCGGAATAGAGCACGTTCAGCTTGAAATAGATGCCGCCACACTCGGCGAGCGCCAGCCAATAGGGCCGCCCGGTGAAAGCGCCGGGCGCGGCAACGATGCTGTCTCGCCTGTCGATGGGAACTGGAGGCGGCGCGTGCTCGACCGGCCGCGGCTCGCGCCGGCGATTGTGCTGCGCATCGGCGCCCGTCGCAATGACGAGCGCCAGCGCGATGAGGCCGCACTTTGCCAAAAGTCTCGACATGGCGCGATTATAAGCGGGTCTTGGTGCCAAATTCAAAATGTCTCGATCATCAAAATTTCTCTAGCCATGGCCGCAGCTCGATCTCCCAGGCCCAGGCGTTTCTCGGCTGCTTGAGGAGCTGCAGATAGCTCTGCGCGATGGCGTCCGGATCGAGCGTACTGTCGGGCCTGTCCGGCGGATCCGCTCGCCGCGCACTGCGGATACCGCCGTCGATGACAACGTGGCCAACGTGAATGCCCTGCGGCGAAAGCTCGCGTGCCATGCTCTGCGCCAGGCCGCGCAAGGCGAATTTGCCCATGGCGAACGGTGCCGACTGCGCGTAGCCCTTCACGCTCGCCGAAGCACCGGTAAACAGGATCGCGCCGTGGCCGCGCGGCAACATGCGTTTGGCGGCCTGCTGCGCCACCAGGAAGCCGCCAAAGGCGCTGACCGCAATCGACCGCTCGACCTCGACAGGATCGAGATCGACGAACGGTCCACGCGTCCGATAGCTGGCGTTATAGACGACCACCTCGGGCGAACCCGACGCCGCCTCGACGTCGGCAAACAGCTTGGCGACGTCGCCGGTCTTGGTCGAGTCGCAGGCAAAAGCCCTGCCGCCGACGTCCTTGGCCAGCGGCGCCAGCTCCGCGGCCCGGCGCGCCGCGAGCGCGACGGTCATGCCGGCATTCGCAAACGTCCGCGCCAGCGAAGCGGAAAGGCCCGACCCGACCCCAACGATCAGGGCTGTGCGATAGGCAATCTCGGCCATGCGGTCCTCCGGCTGTGCCCAGAGCGGCTATCAGCGGGTACCAGACCGGCCGCGTCAAGCTCCCTGCCGCGACGCCACAAAGGGAGACTCGGCGGCTTGAGACGCTTCGCCGATGCCCGCTGCGGGCAGCAGAACGACGAAACGATCTTGATCGTGTGCTTGAGCCGCCCCAATTTGGCGACGGGGATTGGCGTGGCAAACGCTGTTCCGAAGGACACCGAGGCGATGGATGTGCAGCGCTTCCTAATTGGGCTTGGGCTTTTGACCCTGATCGCCGGCATCGCTTGGCCGCTACTGTCGCGGGTCGGGCTCGGGCGGCTGCCCGGTGACATCATGTTTCAGCGCGGCGGAACGACGTTCTACTTCCCGCTGGTGACCTGCATCGTCGTCAGCATCGTGCTCAGCGCCCTGTTCTGGCTGTTCAATCGCTGACCAGCGGCACGCAGCGCGCAAATGCGCATTCAATCGAGCACCGCGATCGCGTTGATTTCAACGAGGCAACGTGGATCGGTGGCGAGCCGAACCACTTGCACCGTCGTGGTCGCGGGCTTGGCATCGCGAAAATACTCGGCCCAGACGCGATTGAGCGCATCCTGATCGGAAAGATCGGTGACGAAACGATCGGCGGTGACCACGTCGGTGAAGGTCGCGCCGACCGCCTCAAGGCCTCGCTTGAGGTTTTCCAAGGCTGCGCGAGCCTGCCCCGCCATGTCGCGCGGCATTTTGTCAAACTCTTCGGGCCGGTGCGGATGATGGTGATAGACCGGCGCCGCGGTGACGCCGGCGAGATAAACCGTGGTGCCGCCCTTGACCTTGATCGCCGGCGCATAGGGCATCCACATATCCGGCGCGTCCGGCCAATGAATGTGCTCGATGGTTTTGGGCATATTTGACTGGCTCTCCATCGTTTTGTGGCGAATGAGTTTATAATAGCACCGTGAACCCGTCATGCCCGCACTCGTTGCGGGCATCCACGTCTTGGGCGGTATGGCATAAAGACGTGGATGGCCGGAACAAGTCCGGCCATGACGACTAACAAGCCAAGTGCGATGACCAGCAAGAGACGAAAACCAATTGGCAGCGATCTCAAGAAAGTCGATGCGTATGTTCTCAGTCCCAAGGATTACGAAGAAATCCCCGAACTAACCGATGAATGGTTTCGCCACGCTACCTTGTATGTCGGCGGTGTGCCTGTTTCGCGCGGCCGGCCAAAGTCAAAAAATCTCAAGCGGCCGGTCAGCTTGCGGCTTGATCCCGATGTGCTCGCGCATTTTCGCCGCAGCGGCCGTGGTTGGCAGGGCCGCATTAACGCGGTGCTGCGCAAGGCGGCAAAGTTGCCGGAGAAGCGGAAGAAAGCGTGATTGCCCACCGGCTATCGAATGTACCGCCTTTGCCGTGCTGCACACTCTATCCAATCCAGGGCTTGTTTTTGTCCCAACCCTTTAAGCGTCCATAGAATCGCACCTTCAAGCCCGCGTCCTCGAGCAGTGAAGTAAACAACGTCAATCCAAAATGGCTGCTGTCAGCTTTTGAGAGTTTCAAGCAACGTTCCTCTTGAGACCACTCTGGATCGCTGAGCCGACTGATATTCTTTTCAATCCATTCGACGCCCTTACGGGTGAAAGGGTAGACGTTTATATCTACCCCTTTAAAGACATCGCGAGGGCGGATACCGATGTCGACTCGTTTAAGCCATCAGATCACAGCGTCCACGCAATACAGAGCTCACATCCTGAAAACCCCGAACTTCGTCTCCGGGATCGGCGCATTGAGCGCCACCGAGAAACACAAAGCCAGCACGCGGCGGGTTTCGGCGGGCGCGATGATGCCGTCGTCCCATAGCCGCGCAGTGGCGTAGTAGGGATTGCCTTCGGCCTCGTATTGCTCGCGGATCGGCTGCTTGAACTCTTCCTCCTCGACCTCGGACCATGTCTTGCCGGCGGCCTCGAGATTGTCGCGCCGCAGCGTGGCGAGTACGCTCGCCGCCTGCTCGCCGCCCATCACCGAGATGCGCGCATTCGGCCAGGTGAACAGAAAGCGCGAGCCGTAGGCGCGGCCGCACATGCCGTAATTGCCGGCACCGAAGGAGCCGCCGATGATGACCGTGATCTTGGGCACCTGCGCGCAGGCGACCGCGGTCACCATCTTGGCGCCGTCCTTGGCGATGCCGCCGGCTTCATAGTCGCGGCCGACGATGAAGCCGACGATATTTTGCAGGAACAACAGCGGAACACGGCGCTGGCAACACAGTTCGACAAAATGAGCGGCCTTGAGCGCGCTATCCGAAAACAGAATGCCATTGTTGCCGAGAATGCCGACCGGAATGCCGTGGATATGGGCGAAGCCGGTCACCAGCGTAGTGCCGTAAAGCGCCTTGAACTCGTCGAACTCGGAATTGTCGACAAGGCGCGCGATCACCTCGCGCACGTCGTATTGCTTCTTGAGATCGGCCGGCACGATGCCGTCGAGTTCGTTGACGTCGAATTTCGGCTCGACGGGCTTGGCGAGCGGAATATCGATCGACTTTTTCGTGTTCAGATTGGCGACGATCTGGCGGCAGAGCGCCAAGGCGTGCCGATCGTTCTCGGCCAAATAATCGGCGACGCCGGATCGTCTCGCATGCACATCGGCGCCGCCGAGCTCTTCGGCGCTGACGACTTCGCCGGTGGCGGCCTTCACCAGCGGCGGGCCGCCGAGGAAGATCGTGCCCTCGTTGCGCACGATGATGCACTGGTCCGCCATCGCCGGCACATAGGCGCCGCCCGCCGTGCAGGAGCCCATCACCACCGCGATCTGCGCGATGCCGGCGGCCGACATGGTCGCCTGATTGAAGAAGATGTGGCCAAAATGCTCGCGGTCGGGAAACACCTCGGTCTGGTGCGGCAGGTTGGCGCCGCCGGAATCCACAAGGTAGATGCAGGGAAGCCGGTTCTCGCGCGCGATCTCCTGCGCGCGCAGGTGCTTTTTCACTGTCATCGGATAATAGGTGCCGCCCTTGATCGTGGCATCGTTGCAGACGATCACGCATTCGCGACCAGCGACGCGGCCGATGCCGGTGATGATCCCGGCGGCATGAATGGCGTCGCCGTACATGTCCTTGGCCGCGAGCGGCGACAGTTCGAGGAATGGCGCGCCAGGGTCGAGCAGCGTCATCACGCGCTCGCGCGGCAGCATTTTGCCGCGCGAAAGCTGGTTTTGCCGGGCGGCCGGCGGCCCGCCTTCGGCGGCCTCGGCGCGATGCCGCTCGAGCTCCGCGATCAGGGCGCGTATCGCGGCGGCGTTGGCGGTGAACTCCTTCGATGCCTTGTCGATTGCGGATCCGATCTCGGGCACATGACCCTCCCCGATTCGCCCCACTATGGCGCGCCGCGCGCATGAAGTGAACGATGCACTGGCGCATCGCCGCGAGGCCGTGCCCCAAAAACCGTGTCATGTTTTTGGGGCGCCCATGGATCGCGGATGATGGTAGCCTGCACGAGAGGAACGCCCAATGACCATTTACCTTCCTGGCCAGCATGCGTCCCGCAGCAGAGCCGTCGTCCACGACGGGCTGGTATTTGCCGTCTCATTCGTGGTCGACAAGAGCGCGGGAATGTACGAGCAAAGCCGGCAGGCCCTCGCCGATATCGATGCAACGCTCAAGGAAGCGGGCACGGATAAGAGCCGCATCCTTTCAGCGATCGTCTACATTGCCGACATGACGCAGAAGCCTGAAATGAATCGCGCCTGGGACGCCTGGGCGGATTGCAACCACCCTCCGATGCGCGCGTGTATCGGCGCGACGCTCGAAGGCGCAACACTGATCGAGATCGTCGTCACTGCGACGACGTGAGCGGCCCGCTCTCCCGCTAACCCGGCAGAGATTGCAGCATTACGCCCGCACTTCCTGGCGCTGAAAGATCACGTAACCGATCACGAACAGCAGGATCGCAGTGGCGACCATGCCGACGATCTGCGGCCAAGCGATCAATACGCTTGCCCCGAGCGGCAGTGGCGCTCCCAGCACGGCGCCCTGCAGCTGGCTCAGATAGATCGGCCCGAGCGCGCGGGTGGTCGGATCGAGCAGCGCAACGACGATCTCGGCGTACAGCGTCGACGGCGAAAAGCGCGCCAGGACTTGCTCGGCGATCGCGGTGCCGGGCGTCTGCAATCCCAGCGCCATGTAACGGGGATCCGGAGGCACGATGATCTGCGCGACCGCACCGGCCAGTACCGGCCAGATGAAGGTGAAGAACAGCCAGATGCCCAGCGTGACCAGCGCCGCCGTGGCGGCCGAGCGAAACACGATCGAGAACAGCAGTGCCAACGCAAGCCATACGCCGGCATAAACGATGGTCACCAGCAGAAAGACGAAGCTGCGGGCGATCTCCTCGCCGCCGGGCGGAATGCCGATCAGGAGCAGGCCAAGCCCGATCACGATCAGCCACAGCGAGATCAAGCTGATGGACAACGTCACGAGACCGGCGAGAAATTTCCCGAACAGCAGGGCGTCGCGATAGATCGGTTGGGCGAGGATGCGCGACAGCGTGCGCCGGTTATGTTCGCCGTTCACCGCGTCGAAGCCAAGCCCGATCGCCATCAGCGGCACCAGGAACGACAGGAAAGAGACGAACGACGGCAACGGATCGCGCGAGGTTGTAAACAGGCGAAGGAACAGGAACGGGTCCTCGGCAGTGGTGTCCTTGATCTGCTGAATCGCGCCGTAGAGCGCCGCGAGCGCCACCAGCACCACGAGCCATTCCAGCACGCGCATGCGCGTGCTCGTCAGATGATCCGACAGCTCCTTGAGCGTGACCACGCCGAGGCCCTGAAAGGCCGAGCCTTCACGCTGCATGCCGCGCTCCTTCGTGCATCGTCTCGTCGGGTCTGGACTCGAAATAGCGGGTGTAGATCGCCTCGAGGCTCGGCTCCTGTACGCCGAGATATTTGAGGCGGCCGTGCATCGCGACCACTTCGGCGGCCGCTTCCGGCCGCACGTCGCGATCCGCGTGGAGCCGAAGTTTGCCGATACCGATGGTCTCGACACCGCTGACCCCCGGAATGAGCGCGAGGCGATCCGCCAGTCCGGCGCCGTCCGCCTCGATGTCCACCACGAAGCCGCCGCCGAGGATCTGCCGGCCGAGATCGGCCACCGAGCCTATGAGCGCGATCCGGCCGGAGCTGAACAACGCCACGCGGTCGCACACGCTTTGCACCCGCTCCAGAAGGTGGGAGGACAGCAGCACCGAAACGCCCTCCGCTTTGAAGGCTCGGATTATCCCCAGCAACTCTGCTGTCGCATGCGGATCGAGGCCGGACGTCGGCTCGTCAAGGATGGCGACCTGAGCGCCCTTCATCAGGATTTCGGCGAGGCCGAGACGCTGTCGCATGCCGCGCGAGAAGGTGCCGACGCGCTTTTCGGCGAATTCTGCAAGCCCGACCCGGTCGAGCGCGGCGGCGATACGCTTCTCGCGTTCGATGAATTTGAACCCGATCAGCCGCGCAGTGTAGCGCAGATTATCGGCGGCCGTTAGCTGATCGTAGAAGCCGACGGTATCGGGCAGATAGCCGACGCGACGTTTGACCGAAAGCGGCTCGCGCGCCGGATCGAAGCCGAGCACGCTGATCTCGCCGGCCGAGATGTCGGTCAGCCCGAGGATCATCAGAATCGTCGTCGTCTTGCCGGCGCCATTGGGCCCGAGCAATCCGAAGATCTCACCGCGGCCGACCGCGAACGAAATGTGATCGACCGCTGTGGTTTGCCCGTAAGTCTTGGTGAGGCCCTTGGCCTCGATGACCAAATCCTCGCTCATCGGCGCCCGAACCTTGCCACCGCCCCGACCATGACGAGCAGCGCGACGCCAATAATGCCGACGCCGGCAATGCCCCACATTGTGGAGGTCGTTACTGTGACTCGGAAATCAGTGGAGGCCGACTCGCCACGGGCCGAAGCGGTGATCGAGGTCACGTAGTCGCCGGCGATCGCCTTATCCGTCGGAGTGATCAGCGCCTGAACCTCCTTGTTTTTGTCCGGCGCAATGCGATCGACGGTCGTCGGATTGAACGTGATCTTCCAGCCGCTCGGCGCCGAGCCGCTGAGCTCGACATCTTCGGCGGGTGCGGTACCGGTATTGGTGATGACGACCGGCACCGAAGTCTCCTTGCCCGCCGCGGCGCGCGTCGAAACCAAGCCTTCGCGACCGCTGACGTCGAGCTTCGGCTGGCCTGTAATATCGAGGCCGAGATCGGTTGTCGCCGAGGCGTCCTCCGCTGCAATCCGCGCCGTGACCTTGTATTCGCCCGCATTGGCCGTATTCGGCGGGGTCACCTTGAGTTTCACGGTCTTGCTCTGGCCGGCATCGACCGGCACGGCGTTAAGCTCTTGAGTGCCGTACTGCTCGGTGAACGAAGCGTCGAAATTTTTCGGCGCCTGCGCTGACAAGCTCACCGTAAGCTTCTTGCCGCTGTCGTTCTTGATGTTGAGATCGTACTCGAAACTCGATTTCGATGTACCGCGCAATTCGGGAAGCTGCGGCGTCAGCGAGAGCTTGGCCGGCAGATCTTTGGCCAGCGTTACCGCAATCGGCAACTGCAAATTCGTCGAGCTTCCGGTGGCTGCCACCGTCAGCGTCTGCGTGCCCATGGGAGCATTCTTCGGCACGTCGAGCCGCAGGTCGAGCGACACGCTGGAGTTGGTCGCCGGCATTGCCGCTTGCACCGGCTGCCCGCCGCCCATCAAAGTCGCTGTCCATCCCTTTGGAACGCCGGAGACCGACAGCGCCAAGCGGTCCGGCGCCGTGTCATAATTCTGTAACCGCAGGCTGACCGTAGACGTCTCCCCGGGCCGCAGCGTTACCGCGGGAAAATCACTCATGAGAAAGATGCCCTTGACGTCCTTGGGGGCGTCGTCGGCCTTGACGGCCGGCGCAATAACAACCGCGAAAGCGGCAAGAGCGGCGATCAACCCGTATCGCATTGGCGTTGGCTCCTGTGCAGGAATGGTTCGGCGTGCCCCCTCCCCGACGCGCTCTAACGAGCTCGGGCGAGGACGCGAGCATTGTCGGCTTAATCGTGACAAAATCATGCAGACACAAGCCTATTTGGCAAGCCCTGCGGTAGAGAGCCGCAGCTTTTGTGGGACCTGCGCGCATGCGCCGCACCAAAGAGATCAGCGCCGGCCTATTGGCGTTTCGCCGCGGAAATGCGCTCGAAGTCCTGCTTGCGCATCCCGGAGGGCCGTTCTGGGCAAAGAAAGATGCCGGCGCCTGGACGATCCCCAAAGGCATCGTAGAGCCTGGCGCCGATCTTCTAACAACGGCGCGGCGCGAATTTACCGAAGAGACGAACTTGGTCGCCGAAGGCGATTTTGTCGCGCTGACGCCGCTCAAACAGAAAAGCGGCAAGGTGGTGCACGCCTGGGCATTTGAAGCGGATTTTGATCTTGCGCCATTCGCCAGCAATACCTTTGAAATCGAATGGCCACCCAAATCGGGACAGCGCCGAAGCTTTCCCGAGATTGATCGCATAGCCTATTTCACGTTGGCGATGGCGATGGAAAAAATTGTTAACTATCAGCAACCGTTCCTGCGCCAGCTTGAAGCGCGTTGCTCAGGCGAGTCATTCCCGTAGCACGTCCGGCCAGTCGACCTCATCTCGCGCCAGCACCCAAGGCTCGCGCCGCGCGGCGTTGCGCCATTCGTTCCAGGCCGGTAGCGCCATCACTGCGCCCATGTAGTTCCGGGCCGCCTCGCTCACCTCGACGGCATAGGTATGCAGTCTCCAGACGACCGGAGCGTACATCGCATCGACCGCGCCGAAGGCTCCGCACAGAAACGGCCCGCTGGCGCCAAATCGCGTACGGCACTCGCTCCAGATCGCGTCGATCCGCGCGACATCGGCGGCCGCGCCATCGTCGAGTGTGCGGGGCTTTACCGGCCGCCAGACATTCATCGGCAGGTGCCGTCGCAGCGGCAGAAATCCGGCGTGCATTTCGCATGCGATTGCTCGAGCATAGGCCCTCGCGTCTGACGGCTGCGGCCATAAGCCGGCGGCGGGAAATTTCTCCGCCAAATATTCGAGAATCGCGAGCGACTCCCAGACCCGAATGTCTCCATCGAGCAGCACCGGCACTTTGCCCGCGCCGCTCAACGCCGTGACCCGCGCCTTGAAATCGGGCGCTTCGAGCGAAATGACGGTTTCCTCGAACGCAATCCCGGCGACTTTCATCGCCAACCATGGCCGAAAGGACCAGGAAGAATAGTTTTTGTTGCCGATCACCAGGCGCAGCGTCATGGCACGAATAGATCATGCCGTGGGCACGCAAGCAAAGGGCACGATTGGCCGATCGAGACCGATCATGCGGCGAATCTAGGGATTCCAACAAACGAATTCGCGGCCAGCGCCTATCGCGGTCCGGGGAGCAATTCGGTAGTGGTGCCGGCGAGCCGATAAGCGATGAGTCCGATCCATTCTCGTACCGCAGTGTCGGTGCGGCTCAATCCCAAGCTGAGCGCACCAAAAGGCTGCACCGCATCGATCGGCCCGCGCGTGCGCCAATCGACCGGATAGGCCTCAATCGAGAAACCGGCAGCTCGGAATGCCGCGATGGCGCGCGGCATATGATAGGCCGACGTTACCAAGAGCCAACGCTGGCCGGGCTTCGGTTGAGCGATCAGACGCGAGAATACCGCGTTCTCAATTGTATTGCGCGACTGCTCCTCGGCGGTGATCCGGTCGTGCGGAATGCCGAGCGCCTCGAATTCGCGAACGGCGATCGCCGCCTCTGAAGGTCCATCGGAAAACAAGGAATTATTCCCGCCCGAAAAGATGATGCGCGCATTCGGATAACGGCGCGCAAGTTCCACGGTCGCAGTGATGCGTTCGGCCGCTTCATTGAGCGCAACAACCCCCCGCGCCGCCGAAACGTCGGTCGTAATGGCGCCGCCGATCACGACAATGCCATCGGGCGGCCCGCGCGTCGGATCCCACGGCGGGAAACGCTGCTCCAGCGGCAGGATTAGCACGTTACCGAGCGGAGATAGGCCGGCGACCGCGATCAACACTAAACTGGTCACCACCAGCCAACTGGCAAGACGGCGGAAGCGCGTGAACAACAGGACAAGACCGACGAGGCCGATCGAAATGAAAATGTTCGAGGGCAGCGCAAAAAAGCCCAGGATTTTGGAAAGGTTGAAGAACATTCCACACTCTTAGTTCATTCCGCCCCGCGAGGTGGGGAAGGGCGACCGTGCCGAAGCGCAGCGAACGTGACGCCGCCAGCGCGGACGATCATGACCGCGCCTTGCGCCACGCCGCGTAGCGCGCTTTGGCGTCGTCGTTCGGTGGATACAGGCCCGGCAACTTCACGCCTTTCTCCACTTCGCTGAATACCCAGGTCTCGTAGAGTTCGTGTTCGGCGCCCTCGTGGGCGACGAATTCCGCCATCGCCTGCGGAACAACGACGGCGCCGTCGTCGTCGGCCACGATCACATCCCCCGGGAAAACGGCGCACCCACCGCAGCCGATCGGCTGCTGCCAACCGACAAAGGTCAGCCCATTGACGGAAGCCGGCGCCGCAATGCCCGAGCACCAAACGGGCAGCGCGCTCGTGAGCACCCCGGCGCGGTCGCGCAAAACGCCGTCCGTCACCAGCGCCGCAACATTTCGCTTTTTCATCCTTGCGCACAAAATGTCGCCGAAGATGCCGGCACTCACCACGCCCATAGCGTCAGCGACCGCGATCACGCCGTCCGGCATGTCCTCGATGGCGGCGCGCGTCGAGATGGGATTGGCCCAGCTCTCCGGTGTCGCAAGATCCTCGCGCACCGGCACGAAGCGCAAAGTAAAGGCCCGCCCGACGATGCGCTCACCGTTTGCAACGAGCGGCTTGGGACCGTTCATCCAGCAGTGCCGAATGCCTTTCTTCAGGAGCATCGTGGTCATCGTCGCTGTGGTCACTTTGCGCAGAATATCGAACAAAGCATTGCTCATCGCTGCCTCGCTTGCGTTGAATTACGCCGGCGCAATTCCCTGCCGTTCGTCGCGCCGGCGCAGCCATGCCACCAACGGAATCGATAGCAACACCATCCACGCCTTGCCCACAACCTGGCCAAACAGGAAATCAAGCGAGCCGAAGGCGAGCCATAAGAACACGATTGAGTCGACGACAAGCCCGACGCAACTCGACGCCACGACCGCGGTAACCAGCCGACGGCGGGCAAGCGGCGTATAGACCGCAAGATCGGCGAACTCCGAAAGCAGGAACGCGACGCCGGACGCCAGCACCAGCGATGCCGGCGCCAGCAGCGCCGAAAGGCCGGTGCCGAACAGGATCGCAAGCGCGGACATCCCCGTACCCAACCGCCGTTGCATGAGGTCGCGCAGCACCAGCGCGACGCCGACCATCGTGACGCCCGATGGCGCCATCAAGCCGGGCGCGACCGGCACTACGCAAGGGCCGCGCGGCGCCACGCATACGGTCCCAACATGACCGATCAGCCAATTAGCCGCCGGAATCGTCAGCGCAAAGAGGATGAAAAAAATTGCGCCTTCGCGCTTTCGCTGCTGCTCGCGATCAGGCGTCATGATCCAGCTTTCCACTTCGCGTAGCCGTCTGCGCGCAGCCGACAGGCCGGGCATTCCCCACAGCCGAATCCCCAGGCGTGCCGGTGTTGGCGGTCGCCGAGATAGCAGGTGTGGGTCTCAGCCAAAAGGAGATCGATCAGCGGGGCGCCCCCGATGTCCTGCGCAAGCGCGAAGGTCGCAGCCTTGTCGATCCACATCAGCGGCGTATGGATGACGCAGCGGCGGTCCAAGCCAAGGCTGAGCGCAAGCTGCATCGCCTTGACCGTATCGTCGCGGCAATCCGGATAGCCCGAGAAGTCGGTCTCGCACATGCCGGCGACCAGATGTTTTATACCGCGCCGATAGGCGAGCGCGCCGGCGAAGGAGAAAAAGATCAAATTGCGGCCAGGGACAAAGGTCGTCGGCAAGCCCGTTTCGCCGGTCTCGATCGCCACCTCGCGCGTGAGTGCGGTTTCCGAGATCGCGGCGAGGGCGTCGATTTTCATAACGTGGTCGTCGCCCAACCGCGAGCGCCATAACGGGGAAAGCATCGCCAAACGCGCTCGAATGGGCGGTCGCGCCTCCAATTCGACGGCGTGTCGTTGACCGTAGTCGAACCCGACCGTCTCCACCTGCGCAAAACGTTCGAGCGCCCAGGCAAGGCAGACCGTCGAATCTTGGCCGCCCGAGAACAGAACGAGGGCTTTATCGAGCAGACTCACCCCGCCTATCCCTTCAGCCAGGTGCCGATCCGCGCGACCGCTTCGCGCATATCGTCGCGTGAACCGGCATAGCACAGGCGCAGAAAATTGCGTCCATGGAGCGGATCGAAATCGGCGCCCGGCGTCGCGGCAACGCCCGCTTGCTCCAGCATGCGCGTGGCAAACTCGAAGCTGTCGGTCGAGAAGCGCGAAATGTCGGCATAGAGATAGAATGCCCCGTCAGCCGGCAGAAATGAATCGAGGCCGGCACCCGGCAATCCTTCAAGCAGGATGCGCCGGTTTTCCTCATATCCGCGCTTCACCGTCATCAGCTCCGCGCGGCCGTCGAACGCTGCTTCGGCGGCAATCTGGGAAAGCGTCGGCACCGAAATCGCGAGGTTTTGTTGCAACCGCTCGATCGCGCGCACCAAAGACGACGGCACGACCATCCAACCGATGCGCCACCCCGTCATGCAAAAATATTTGGAGAAAGAATTGATGATGATGACTTCGTCCGAAATACGCGCGGCAGTCTCGGCCGCGAAGGCATAATCGAGGCCATGATAGATCTCGTCCGATATGACGACGATGCCGGCATCTTGCGCGCACCGAATCAACTCGGTGAGGGCCGCCGCACTCATCATCGTGCCGCTCGGATTGGCAGGAGAACCGATGATGAGGCCCTTGAGCGGTCTGGTGCGGTGTTGAGCCATGAGCGCTTGCGCGGTGATCGACCACCGGGTTGGTGCCGTCGTCTCGATCCATACCGGCTCGCAGCCTAGCGCAGTGAGAATGTGTCGGTACGGTGGATAGCCCGGCAGCGGCACTGCAATCCGATCCCCCGCCTCGAAGGCGGCGAGAAATGCAAGAATAAAACCGGCCGACGAGCCGGTGGTCACCACGATGCGCGCCGGATCGAGAGCGAGACGGTGCCATTCCGAGTAGGCGCGCGCGATGCGCCGGCGCAATGAAGCGATGCCCAGTGTTTCGGTATAGCCGAGCGACCCGCTCGAGAGCGCCGCACGCGCCGCCGCGATGGCCGCCGCCGGCGCTCCCACCGCCGGCTGGCCCACCTCCATATGGACGATCCGGCGGCCCTGCGCCTCCAATCGCCCTGCGGCCGTCATGACGTCCATGACCATGAACGGCGGCACGGCGCTGCGGCCGGATGGTTGCAACAGGCGTTTCGCCGACTCGAGCATGAAGTCGCCTTTACGTCCTCAATGTTGACTTCGGCAATGCCGCCCCGCTGCCGCCGCATTCCACGTGCTTCGTCACAAGCGGCTTCGCTGCTGTCACTGCGCGAGCCGCATGTTGACCGGAACCGGTTCCATCCATAGTTTGGCTCCCGGACCGAGGACCGTCATTTTGTCCCACATGATTGCTGCAGAACCTCCTAGCAAGCTGCGGCCGGTGAGGCCAGCTAAGCGTGTCCTCGCCGTTGCCGCCGCAGCCGCAATTATACTCGCGAGCGTCCCCGCGCGGGCGCAGACAGGCTCCAATGCCGGCATCCCAATGATTCGGGATGCCGAGATCGAGCAGCTCATGCGCGATTACTCAGGCCCGATTTTGAAGGCGGCCGGCCTGGGCGACCAGAATATCCATGTCGTGATCATCAACGACATGCAATTCAACGCTTTCGTCATGGACGCGCACCACATCTTCGTGAACGTCGGTGCGCTCATGCAAACAAAGACGCCGAATGAGTTGATCGGTGTTTTCGCGCACGAAACCGGACACATTGTCGGCGGACACCTTTCCAAGCTGCGCCAGGAGCTCGCGCACGCACAGATGGCCTCAATCGTCGCCATGTTGCTTGGCATCGGCACTGTGGTTGCCGGTGCGCACTCGGGCAATGCGAACGTTGGCAATGTCGGCGCGGCGATTATTGGCGGGCCCCAGGCTTATCTGCAGAACACGATTCTCGCCTATCAGCGCGGTCAGGAGGAGGCTGCCGACCGCGCCGGCGTGCGTTTCCTCACCCTGACGCACCAGTCTGCCAAGGGAATGTACGACATGTTCAAGCGCTTCGCCGACGAGTCGATGTTCGAATCGCGCTACGTCGATCCTTACGCGCAGAACCACCCGGCGCCCGAGGAGCGCATGGCAGCGCTCGAGACTTTGGTGCACAACCAGTATTGGGACAAGAAGGACCCGCCCGAACTGCAATTTCGGCACGACATGATGCGGGCGAAGCTGTACGGCTTCCTCGAGCGACCGGAGGAAGTTCTGCGCCGCTATCCGCCGTCGAACACCAGCATGCCCGCCCGTTATGCACGCGCCATCTCCACCTATCGCTACGGCGATCCGCGATCGGCGATTGCCCAGATCGATAGCTTGATCCAAGCGATGCCCAACGATCCCTATTTCTATGAACTGAAGGGCCAGGCATTGCTCGAAGACGGCCATCCGGCAGAGGCGATTGCGCCTTTGCGGCATGCCGTGCAGCTCGCCCCCGATCCCGCTCTTATTCAGATTCTTCTTGCGCAGGCGCTCATCGCCACCAACAATGTAGAACTGTCGGACGAAGCAATCCCGATTCTGCACACGGCCCTGATCCAAGAGCCTGAATCCGGCGATGCCTATACCCAACTCGCCATGGCCTACGCCCGCAAGAATGACTTGGCCGACGCCGATCTTGCCTCGGCGCAGGCGGCGTTCGCAAATGGCGACAACAAAACCGCGCGCGAACTCGCCGCCCGGGCCAAACAGCGGTTTCCGGTCGGCTCGCCCGGTTGGGTGAAGGCGGACGATATCGTCGTCTTCAAGGAGAATACCAGCCGCAATCCGCTTGGAATCGGCCAATGATCGCAAGAAGGACAGCAATTATGAGATTATGCCCGCGCACGGCAATTTCGATCGCGTTCGCAATGCTACTGGCGTTCCCGGCCGCGGCATCGGCGCAGACATTCTCCGCCGACCAGCGGCATCAGATCGAAAACATCATCAAGGATTATCTGACCAATCATCCCGAGGTCATGCAGGACGTCATGGCCGCGATGGACAAGAAGCAACAAGAGGCCGACGCCGAAAAGGTGAGCGCGACGATCAAGGCAAACAACGCGACGCTGTTCAATTCGCCGCACCAGGTGGTTCTCGGCAATCCGCAGGGCAATGTCACGATGGTCGAGTTTTTCGACTACAATTGCGCCTTCTGCAAACGCGCCCTTCCCGACATGTTGAGCCTGTTAAAGACTGATCCCAATCTCAAGTTCGTCCTCAAGGAATTTCCGGTTCTCGGCGAGGGTTCCGTAGCAGCTGCCCATGTTGCGGTCGCGGCTCGCATGCAGGACAGCACTGGAAAAAGGTACATGCAGTTCCACCAGAAGCTGCTCGGCGGGCGAGGACCGGCCGACATGGCGCGCGCGCTCGCCGTCGCCAAAGAGGTCGGATTCGATATGCCGCGCATCGAAAAGGATATGAACAGCGGCGAAGTGAAAACGACGATCGACGAGGATATGAAGCTTGCCGACGAACTTGGCGTCAGCGGCACGCCGAGCTACGTGGTCGGCGACGAATTGGTCGTGGGCGCCGTCGGTCTTGATGAGCTGAAGCAGAAAATCGCCGCTTTGCGCAAGCCGTGAGCTTTGCGGCCATTTCCGTTGTTGGAATGGGCCGCAATGATCCCTGATCCGACGATCCGGGGAAAGACTTTCTGCCGATATTGATGTGTTGCGGGGTCGCGGGCGAGCCGACTGTGCGTTGGCCCGTTGCTGCCGACGCCGTCATCGCCCCGGCTTCCCCTTTTCGGATGCGTTCCCTATAAACGGGCTTGGCCCCGGGCGGTAGCCCGTGGCGATGCCTGTCGATCTGGGAAAAATGGCGAAGACCGTCTACGTCCTGAATGGACCCAATCTCAACCTGCTCGGGACGCGTGAGCCGGACCTCTACGGTCGCGCCACGCTCCGTGAGGTAGAGAAGCTCTGCCGCACGACGGCGAAACGCCATGGGCTCGCCGTGCAATTCCGTCAGTCCAACCACGAAGGCGAAATTGTCGATTGGATCCAGGAGGCGTGCGCCAAAAAGGCGGCGGGGCTTGTCATCAACCCGGCGGGATACACGACAACCTCCATCGCAATCCTCGATGCCCTGCTCACGATGGAGGCACCCGTCATCGAGGTGCACATCACCAACATCCATACGCGTGAGCAATTCCGCCGACGCTCCTATGTGTCACAAGCTGCGCGCGCCGTTGTCTGCGGGTTCGGCATCCGGGGCTACGCCCTCGCCATCGACGGTCTCGCCGCCATAATCGAAGCCAAGGATTGATCGTGGCGCGCAAGCCCGGGAGTTCGTCGATGCCAAAGGCGCCAGCGATCGACCACGACGCGATCCGCGATCTCGCGAAGCTACTCGACGAAACCGGCCTCACCGAAATCGAGTTTGAGCGAGACGGTGTATCGATCCGCGTCGCCCGGCACACCGCTGCAGCCGTCGTGCGAGGTCGTCCCGCGGATATGCCGCTCGGCGTTTCCGCGACGGCGGCGCCGCCCACAGCGGCCATCGATCCAACGCAGCATCCGGGCCTCGTCGCCTCGCCGATGGTCGGCACCGCCTATCTCGGTCCGGCGCCCGGCGCCCGGCCGTTCGTCGAGGTCGGCACACAGGTCAAGGCCGGCGACACGCTCATCATCATCGAGGCGATGAAAACGATGAACCAAATCCCCGCACCACAATCCGGCACCGTGATCCAGATTCTGGTCGAAGACGGTCAACCGGTCGAGTACGGCGAGCCGCTGATGATCATCGAGTAGGCGAGTTACGAATAGCGAGCAGCGAATGATGTCCAGATACCTCGCCATTCTCCATTCATCATTCGCCGCCCGCGTCTAAGGTTCGCGATGTTCGACAAAATCCTCATCGCCAACCGCGGAGAGATCGCGCTGCGCGTGCTGCGCGCCTGCAAGGAGCTTGGCATTGCGACGGTGGCGGTGCATTCGACCGCGGACGAAGACGCGATGCATGTGCGATTGGCGGACGAGAGCGTCTGCATCGGGCCGCCACCCTCCAAGGACAGCTACCTCAACATCCCGGCTTTGCTTGCCGCTTGCGAGATCACCGGCGCCGACGCCGTGCATCCAGGCTATGGATTTCTCGCTGAGAACGCGCGCTTTGCTGAAATTCTCGCCGAGCACAATGTGCACTTCATCGGACCCCGGCCGGAACATATTCGCCTGATGGGCGACAAGGTCGCGGCCAAACACGCCGCAAAGAAGCTCGGCATCCCGACCGTGCCGGGGTCCGACGGCAGTATCGGCAGCGACGAAGAAGCCCGACGCCTGGCGTGCGGAATCGGCTATCCCGTCATGGTCAAGGCCGCGGCCGGCGGCGGCGGGCGCGGCATGAAAGTGATCCACGCCGAGGGCGAGCTTGTTTCCGCGCTTGCGCTTGCGCGCAGCGAGGCGAAAGCCGCGTTCGGCGACGACACGATCTATCTGGAAAAATATCTCGAACGACCGCGTCACATCGAATTCCAGGTGCTCGGCGACGGTAAGGGCCGCGCCGTCCATCTCGGCGAGCGCGACTGCTCGCTGCAACGCCGGCATCAAAAAGTCTGGGAAGAAGGCCCCTCCCCTGCCCTGAACGCAACCGCACGCGACCAGATGGGCGAGACGGTCGCCAAGGCGATGCGCGAGATCAAATATCTCGGCGTCGGCACGGTTGAGTTCCTTCACGAAGACGGTGCTTTCCATTTCATCGAAATGAACACGCGCATTCAGGTCGAGCACCCGGTGACCGAGATGATCACGGATATTGATCTAGTCGTTGAGCAAATCCGCGTCGCCGCCGACGGCGATCTCGGGTTCACGCAAGACAAATTGAAGTTTCACGGTCACGCCATCGAGTGCCGCATCAATGCTGAGAACGCGGTCTCATTCCGTCCCTCGCCGGGCAAGATCGTCCATTACCACCCTCCGGGCGGACTGGGCGTGCGGGTCGACTCAGCCGTCTACCATGGCTATGCGATTCCGCCGTTCTACGACTCTCTCGTCGGCAAGCTCATCGTGCACGGCAAAACGCGCAGCGAATGTCTCATGCGCCTGAAGCGCGCCCTCGACGAATTTGTCGTGGACGGGATCGAGACCACGCTCCCGCTGTTCCGAGCGCTGGCTCGCGAGAAAGATATTATCGACGGGGACTACCACATCCACTGGCTTGAAGAATTCCTCGCCCGCGGCGGGCTGGACCAATGATGGCCGTTTACGCGGGCATGGCAGCCGGGGCGCATTGCAACACTGCCGCCAATAGCCTGCCGACTAGTGCGGGTTCGTAGGGCTTAGGCACGAAGATGGCGCCCGGCACGCGGACCTCCGGAGTGAGGATGTTCGGCCGGGTCGAGGCGTAGATGACCGGCAGATTGGGCTGCAACTCGCGCGCCCGACGCGCCAGGGCCGCCCCATCCATGCCGCCGGGGAGATTGATGTCGGTAAACAGCACGTCGACCGGATCAGAGGTCAGACGTCGCAGCGCTTCGGCGGCATTCGTCGCCGTTTGAACCGCAAAGCCCTGCTCCGACAGTGCTTGAGCCACCCATTCGCTGATGAGGAATTCATCCTCGACCACGAGGACGTGGATCGGCTCGCTCTCTCTGACGATCGGCTCCATGACGGCAGCTCAAGTTACTCGCAGCCTTCGCAAGGGCGTAACACTCGACCTGCGAAAGTGTTCAAGCCGATTCAAATCTTAGCGAATTTGGGGTTTGCGAATCGTTAATGGTGCACTGAAGCGCAAAAGACGGGCGCAACGCGTCAGGGCGCGCGCGGTAGTTCCACGTTATCTTCGATCATCACTTTATCAAAATCGCTGATGAGGATTTCGACTCGCATCCGCCAGACGCCGGCAATGGGAATGTGCAGGCCGACGATGCGCCAGCGTGCGCCGCCTTCGAAAGTTGCGCTGCGGGTGATTGGCTCGATCCCGGCGCTTGGGTTCCAGATGACGAGATCAACCTCCTTGGCGGCCACCGGATGCAGCTCGCTGTCGGTCACATCGATTGTCACGTCGGCGCCTCGGTCGCGCACCGGCGTAAGGTTGATTTGCGCCATCGCGCGCTCGGCGTGGAAATGGATAAAGGTGGTTTCCGCGGCGGCCAGGGCGCGCGGCGGCGGCGTGAAACGCCACAGGCCGACCACGCCGAGGATCGCGACCGCCAGCGCGAACTCAGTCGCAACTGTCGTCGCCAACCGGTGCGTTCCGCTTATTGCAAGACGTGGCACCAACACATAACGATTGAGCGCTCCCAGCCCGAGCAGGACCAGCACCAGGGCGATTTTGGCCGACAGTACGATTCCGTAGTCGGTGGTCCAAAGCGCATCGGGTCGATCGAGTTGAGCGAACGCAAGAGCGATCCCGGACGCGATCAGAACGAGAAGGGGCACGGGGATCAGCTGCGAAAAGCGCTGCAAGGCAACGCGGTCGCCAGCGGGCACTGCAATCGCCAGCGGCAACAACGAGCCGATCCAGAACGCAACGCAGACGCCATGAAGAAACACCGCCGGGACGGTCATGAGCCGCGGCTGGGACGTGCTTGCATGCCCACTTGCGACCAGGGCAAGACCGATCCCGGCCATGGCGAGCGTCGTGAGCGCGCGGGTCAGAAATCGGTTTTCTAAGCCGAGCGTCAGAAGGCCGAGAACCAGCGCGGCCACGGCCACAATGACGGTCGAGCCCCAAGAGGTCCCGAATCCTTCGGCCCAAACACCAAGACGCCAGACATCTCGCAGCGGTTCCGCCAGCGCATCAAGTCCCTGCAGGGGTATCGAACACGCTGCTGCAAAAATTCCGCAGATCATCAGCGCGACGAGAACACCGCGTCCCAACAGCGGACGCTTGGCGGCAAGCCATGCGGCGAAGAAAGCGCCGCCAACCCCCATGAACAATGCTATTGATAGGACGAACTGCGCGGCCCAGATCATGGCATGAACGGCGTTGGCGCCCCGGAACGCCGGCGCGGCGACGCCGGAACTCGGATGTCCGACCGCAAAGCTGACGACGCCGCCAACGGGGTGGCCATCGGCAGAGATCACACGCCAACTCAGGACATAGCTGCCCTGATCCGGCATCGGTGGCGCCGCAATCGTAACCGTCTTGTTCTCTGCGGTGACCTTCGTGAGTGTCGCAATTTGGCCGCTCGGCCGAACAAGGCGCATCACCAGCGGTGAAACCGGCTCATTGAATTCGAGTTGGAAGGTCACGGGAGGACGAGGCAGCGTGACGCCTTGGCCGGGCAGAGTCGATAGCAGCGACGCGTGCGCCAGCGCCTGCTGTGACGGACTGAGCGTGATGATTGTCGTCGCTACCGCCGCGCAAAGTCCGACGATGCGCCATGTTGCGCGGCGCCACATCGATGCTGGAACGGCGACTATCACGGCTTCGAAACAAGCTTCAATCCCGGCGCAGGCTCCGGATAATCCGACCCTGGGGTTGGAATCTCGATCCAGCGATGAATGCCCTTCTCGCACTGCTGCACAACCGGAAAATAGATTGTTTGGCCAGGTTGTAAATCAGTCGCCAGGAACGACTGAAAGACGAATTCATCGTAGTAATCGTCGGGCAGATTTCCACCGGTCCAGTCGAGTTCAGTGACGCCTTCGTTGACCTGTGCATGATAGAGATCGTGAGGTTTGGCATATTTCCCTTTGATGATCTTGATCGTCCAGCCGGGCTTTGGCATCGGCTTGATGTCGATGACACCTTCGGGAATGCGCACACGTAGCGCCGTGGTTGCGGAACCTTTGCATCCGTGCGGGACCTGCAATATCGCCTTGTAGGGCGCGCCGACTGTAGCCTCGCGCTGTTCGAGGGTCACGTGGGCAAGGGCGGGGCAAACGAGTTCACAGGTGGCGGCGATCAAAACCGCAGCGGTCAAAAACTGAACGGTGCCCAGAGAAGAACGGAACATGTGTGGTCTCCAGAGTCTGACGGAAACGGGTTGCCGGGACATCCGGTCGGCATGCCGGGCCTCTTGAACCCCAAGCCCGGAGCCGGCTAAACGAATCTCATGGCCAGCCGCGAGTCCGCACTCATTGACATCACCCCCGAGGTGCTACTCAAGGCCTATGCCTGCGGCATCTTCCCCATGGCCGAAAGTGCCGCCGACCCGGCGCTCTATTGGATAGAACCGGAACGACGCGGCATTATTCCACTCGATCGTTTTCACGTCCCGGCGCGGCTGGCGCGCACTGTGCGTTCGAGCCGTTTCACGGTGCTGGTCGACCGGGATTTCGATGCCGTGATCGCCGCCTGCGCACAGCCGACAGCGAGCCGGAGCCGCACCTGGATCAACGCCCGCATCCAAACGCTGTACCGCAAACTCTACGAACGCGGTGACTGCCACACGGTCGAAGTATACGACGGCGAGACGCTGGTGGGCGGCCTCTATGGTGTCAGTCTCGGACGTGCCTTCTTCGGTGAGAGCATGTTCCATCGCGCCCGTGACGCGTCCAAGATTGCGCTTGTCCATCTGGTGGCGCGACTGAAGGCTGGTCATTTCCGCCTCTTGGATACCCAGTTCGTGACTGATCATCTCCAAACATTCGGCGCCATTGAGGTCTCACGGCCCGCCTATCACAAATTGCTCGACGCCGCGCTCGTGGGCGAAGGAAATTTTGCCGCGTTTCCGCTTGATCGTCCTGTTCCCGGCGATGCGGTCCTGGCAAGCTTTGCGCCGGCGTGATCGGCTTTAGCGCGACCCGGACGGAAGATTTGGCGCTACGGCCGGTGCGAGAGACCGGCGCGAGCGGGAGGGAGCGGGCGGTGGAGCACCTGCGGCAGGAGTGGATTGGGCAGCCGCTTGCGCCACCGAACTCGGCAGCGGCGAAGCGCAATCGGTCAGCCAGACGTCATAGATCGGATGCTCGACGGCGTTCAGGCCGGGACTCGACGCAAACATCCAACCGGTGAAGATACGCTTGATCTCGCCCTGAAGCGTCACTTCGTCGACTTCAACGAAAGCGTCAGTGTTAGTGGGCTCGGTTGGCGGGCGCGTGTAACATGCCCGCGGCGTGACTTGCAGCGCGCCGAATTGCACCGTTTCGCCGATCGCCGCATCGAACTTGATGGTGCGACCGGTGATCTTGTCGAGGCCGGCGAAAACCGCGCGTCCATTCTCGATATGTTGTGTGGGTGTTTCGACGACGGTCGTCTCGTCGGGCTGAGCTGAAGTGTCCGCCGATTGCGGCGGCGCCGGATTGGCCGGCTGCGGCAGAACTCCCGTCGACCCCGCAGGCGGTGGCGGCGGGGCCAGGTTGCTCTGAACGGGAACTGCCGGCGGCGCCACCACTGCGCCGGGTGGCGGAGCGAGCGGCTGTGATTGAATAGCGGATTGCGAAGGCGCCATCCGCGACGACTGCGGCTGGTACTGAGGGGGCTGGTACTGAGGGGGCTGGTACTGAGGCGGCTGGGATTGAGCGGGATAGCTAGGATACTGCACCGGCGGCGGCTGAGGCGGGAACGATTCATTCCCGTTCGGGACGTCAGCGGGCGGTCGCGGTGGCGAATTGCCAAAAATATTGAACTGCGCGGCCGCCGGCCCCGCCGCAAGGGTTCCGCCAATCAAAATCAAAAGCGCGGCGATGCGGACCATGAAACCTTGGGAATCTTGAAAAGCCGGGATTTTCGACGCCGTCGGCACGCACCTTTCACCGTTAGACATTTCGAATGCGGCGAAACCAGGGATCGATCATGCGGGAACAAGAACAAGACCCAGGCGACTCAATTCCACTCACCCACGCCTGATTAGCGATTTCCCGGATTCCAGGCTTTGTAATCGCCGGTGGCCTTGGGTCGGCGGCCCCGTCCCAAAGTCGATCCGCTGGGCCGATGGGCAGCGGGGGTGCCCGTCAGATTGGGGCGATGCGGCTTCTCCCAGCGGTACATCTTGGTCTTATCTTGCGTCGGCGGCACGTCCACGGTGTGATGCAGCCAACCGTGCCAACTCGGCGGCACCGTCGATGGCTCTGCGATGCCCCGGTAGACAACCCAGCGCCGCTCGACGCCGAGCGCCGGATCGATTTTTCCGTCTTTGGTCCGGTAGTAGCGATTGCCGAATTCGTCTTCGCCGACGAACTCGCCGTAGAGTTTCGTCCACAACTGGGTGCCAAAGGTTTGGCTGTTCCACCAAGTAAATAATCGCAGGAGAAAGCTCTTCATCGTCAATCGCGTTCCGAGACTTGCAAGCGGCAGCTTGATGCCACCTTATACAGGTGCTGTCCAGGCCGGAACGGGGTGAAACCGCCCGTTTTGTCAAGCGTTTCTACTTGTGCGCAATCGTTGCAAGTTGATTCGATTCGGCGCACTAACATTTTGATGGAGCATGATCTTTTCGTAACACCGGTTTGCACTTTTCCGGATCATGCTCTGGTATTTCTATTTGTGACATGTGGCAGAACATAACCCAATACGTCCAATCATTATCGAGCGCATTCGATAAAGCGCTGTCCCTTGCGCCACCGTGGCTGGCGTCGCTGGTCATCTTGGTCGGCGCGGTCATTGTCGCATGGCTTGTGCATGCCGCAATCCTCGCCCTTCTGCAGCGGCTCTTCCGTGATCGCCGACCCTATCTGCAGTCTGTTCTGCGGGCCACCAAAAGCCCTATCCGCCTAGCACTGCTGGTGATCGCGTTTGCCATCGCGCTGCCGACAGCTCCGCTTGGGCCCGATACCAAAAGCTTGCTCGCGCGGATCCTGGTATTGGCGGCCATTTGCTTGCTCGGCTGGATCGGGCTGACCGCGGTGCATATCGCAGCCAACCTCTACCTGATGCGCTTTCGCATCGACCTCGAGGACAACCTGCTGGCGCGCAAGCACGTCACTCAGGTGCGCGTGCTGGTTCGCACGCTCAATACCGTCATCGTGCTCGTCACATTGGGATTTGCATTGATGACCTTCGACACCGTACGCCAATATGGCATCAGCCTGTTTGCTTCTGCCGGAGTCGCCGGTGTCGTCTTTGGTCTTGCCGCGCAGCCGGTGCTGAGCAACCTGATCGCTGGAGTTCAGCTCGCAGTGACACAGCCGATCCGGCTGGAGGACGCCGTCACGGTTCAGAACGAATATGGCTGGATCGAGGAAATCAATGCGACCTATGTGGTAATCCGGCTAGAGGATCAGCGGCGGCTGATCGTTCCGCTCAACTACTTCATTCAGCAGCCATTCTACAACTGGACGCGGCAGGCGGCACCTACGATCGGCAACGTTGCGCTGTTTCTCGACTATGCCGCCCCGATCGATCTGATCCGCAGGAAGGCAACCGAGCTGGTCGCTCAAACAAAACAAGACAACGCAAAAGTCACCAGCGTCCAGGTTACCAATGTGAGCGCGCAGGCGATCGAGATTCATATCCTGGTGAATTCCGATTCCGCGGCCACCACAGGCGATGTATGCGCCGATCTGCGCGAGAAATTGATTGCCTTCTTGCATCAGGAGCATCCGGAGGCGCTGCCGCGACGACGCAACGAGATCATCGAACCGATGGCGAGAAAGGTTGCCGAAAGCTCCGCGAGACCTTTGCCTCACCGCGAGTAATGGCGGGCGCGCAGCCTTCACGAGGGCTTCGTTGCCAATAAGGCCGCGGCGATTGCCGCCCATTCGGCGGCAGGCGCGCCTGTTGCCGGCTTGCGATGCGCCTGGCGATACCAATAACGCGCGTTGTCGTGGTCGCCCTCGACCCGGTGCAGATAAGCATGAACCCAGGCGCAGTCCGCATCCTGTTCACGCATGACGATTTGATGCGCCTTTTCCCAGTTGTCCTTGCCGGCCCACCAGAGTGCCGTGAGCGCAGGCGAAAGCTTGGCGGGCGCAACCTTGTTCGCAACGCTTCGCTTGAAGGCGGTTGGGGTCATGGCCGGAACATCCCCGAGCGGGCTCAGCACCACCACGGCTGAGGTTGGAACATTCCGGCGGCCTGCTCTATCACGGCACCAAGCGCGAACAGCGTCTCCTCCTCGAACGGCCGCCCGATCAGTTGCAGGCCGAGCGGCAGACCCTGCGCATCAAGGCCGCTCGGTACGGAGATTCCCGGCAGGCCGGCCATGTTCACGGTCACTGTGAACACGTCGTTGAGATACATCTCGATGGGATCAGCGCGACCTTTTTCGCCGATACCGAACGCCGCCGACGGGGTCGTCGGCGTCAGCACGGCATCGATACCGGCTGCAAAACACTCCTCGAAATCGCGCTTGATCAGCGTACGCACTTTCTGCGCCCGGAGATAATAGGCGTCGTAATAGCCCGCCGAGAGGACATAAGTACCGATCATGATGCGCCGACGCACTTCCTTGCCGAAGCCGGCCGCTCGCGTGCGTTCGTACATTTCGATGATATCGCGGCCGCCGACGCGCAGACCATAGCGGACGCCGTCATAGCGGGCGAGATTGGAAGAAGCCTCTGCGGGCGCCACGATATAATAGGCCGGCAGCGCGTATTTGGTCATCGGCAGTGAGATATCGACCATCTCGGCGCCGGCATCCTTGAGCCAGCGCGCGCCCTGCTGCCACAGCGTCTCGATATCCGCCGCCATGCCCGACATCCGATATTCCTTGGGAATGCCGATGCGCATGCCCTTGACCGACGCGCCGACGGCCCTTTCGTAGTCCGGCACCGATAAATCAACGCAGGTCGTATCCTTCGCATCATGCCCCGCCATCGAGCGCAGCAGGATCGCGCAATCGCGCACGGTGCGCGAGAACGGCCCGGCTTGATCCAGCGAGGATGCAAACGCCACGATGCCCCAGCGCGAACAGCGGCCGTATGTGGGCTTCATTCCGACGACGCCGCAAAACGCCGCCGGCTGCCGGATCGAGCCGCCGGTATCGGTGCCGACGGCACCGACACATAGACCCGCCGCCACCGCCGCCGCCGAGCCGCCCGACGAGCCGCCGGGCACCAGCTTTACGTCGGAGCCGCGCCGGCGCCAGGGCGATACCACGGGGCCGAAGCACGAAGTCTCGTTTGACGAACCCATGGCGAATTCGTCGTTGTTGAGTTTGCCAAGCAGCACGGCGCCATCGCGCCAAAGATTTGCCGTGACGGTCGATTCGTACGCCGGAACGAAGCTTTCCAGAATGCGCGAGCACGCCGTCGTGCGAATCCCTTCGGTACAGAACAAATCCTTGATGCCAAGCGGCAGCCCCTCGAGCGCAGCACCCTCGCCTTTCGCAAGTCGGGCGTCCGCAGCGCGCGCCATGTCGCGGGCGCGATCCGGCGTTTCCAAAACGAACGCATTGAGCGCGCGAGCGGCTGCGACGGCGTCGAGATGCGCCTCGACAAGTTCGACGGCGGAAAAATCTTTCCTGCGCAGTCCGGAGCGGGCCTGCGCCAGTGTAAGCGCGGTAAGATTGGTCATTCGGCCGTCGGATCGTCGCAGGAGAACGGATTCTTTGCGGACACTGCCGGCGGATTTGCGGCTTGCTGGGGCTCCGGCTGCACCGGCAACGGCTGCACCGGGAAAGTCGCAAATAACGCCTCAACCGCCGCCGGATCGTCGGGCTTCAACAATCCTCGACTCTCCAGATACGCGAACCAGATCGCATCCTGTTCGCAAGCGAGGCACATGGCTATTCCACCACCTTGGGGACGAGAAAAAAGTGATCCTCCTGGGCCGGCGCATTCCGGACGATAGCATCCGCAATGCCGCCGTCGGTCACGTCGTCGTTCCTCATCTTCATCGCTATGGGCGTGACCGACGTCATTGCATCGACGCCTTCGACGTCGACTTCGGCGAGCTGCTCAACAAAGGCCAAAATGGCATTGAGCTCACCCTGCAGATTAGCCACTTCGTCATTGGCAACCGCAACGCGCGCGAGATGCGCAACACGGCGGACGGTGTCGGCGTCTACGGACATTGGCGGCGACCTTGTGGCGGCCCGGGTTCGGTACCCGCGGCCGCGCTCCCGGCTATAGCAGAGGGCACATTCCCAGCCAACAGAGAGCTAGCAGTTCGGTCGCTCGGCAACCGGTTGGCCGCGGCAAGGGCAGCGTTTTCCGCGGCTACACGGATGGCCAGAACCGCCGCGTTGAGCATGGTGAATACGAGCGCATAGACGGGTAGAGCGAGCGCCAGGGGCACGACGGCCACCTCGCCCGCCACAACCGCATAGTTGGGATGCCGCATGAACCGATACGGTCCACGACGAACCAGTTGCTCGCCGGGAATGACGACGACGCGGACGGTCCAACGCCGGCCAAGCGTCGCCAAGACCCAGCACCGCGCGACCTGCAGAGCGATGAATAGTCCGAGAAACGCCGGCACGATCGAATGGTCGTGGGCGAAGAGCCACATCCCGACCAACCACGTCGATTGCAATGCAACGAGCAGCGGGAAATGCGCGGCGCCATACTCAATACCACCGGCCGCGAACAAGCGCGCTTCGTTCTGTTTCGCCCACCAGAGTTCGGCCAACCGCTGAACAGTGACGAACATCAGAAGGATCGCGCCGAAGCCGAAAGCGCTCATAATTCGGCCGCGACGAAATAGGCCGAAAATCCCGGACCGAACGCCGCAAGCAAATGCAGGCCTCGTGCGCCCGCCTTCAGCGCACGATCCAACACGAACAGCACCGTCGCCGAAGACATGTTTCCATAGCGCCGCAGGACTTCCCATGAATGTTCGAACTGCCGGCGCTTGAGGTTGAGCACGTCCTCCATCGTCTCCAACAGCTTGCGGCCGCCGGGGTGGAACAGGAAACCTTCGAAGTCCGACAAGCGGAAGCCGTGCAAACGGAGAAAATCGTTCAACGCCGGCGCAAGGGCCTCGCGCAGAAGCGCCGGCAGTTCCGGACTGAGCACGACGCCGAAGCCGTCGTCCTTGATCTCCCATCCCATGATGTGCTCGGTCTCACGCCAGCACCATTCGCCGATGGCGAGAATACGCGGGCCACCGTAGGCGCCATTTGCAGTATTGCGCAGGAGCACGCCGGCGGCGCCGTCGCCGAACAGGGCGCTTGAGACGAACATCGCCGGGCTCGGATCGTTGACGCGGAGACAAAGACTGCACAAGTCGACGGTAAGGAACAGAACGTGCGCCCCCTTCGTGGCGTGCGCCAGACGTGTGGCGCGGGCCAGACCGCCGACGCCACCGCCGCACCCGAGCCCGAATATTGGCAGCCGCTCGATCGTCGGCGCGAGCCTGAGCTTGTTGGATAACTTAGCGTCGAGCCCGGGAACGGCGAGCCCTGTAACGGTATTGGTCACGAGAATATCGATCGCGCCGACTTCTATGCCGGCCGTTGCGGTTGACTTGAGCGTGACCGCCGTCAGCAAATCCAGGGCATGTTTCTGAAAGGCAGCGGTGCGTTCTTCCCAGCTATGCGGCTTGAGATACCAATCGATCGGCTCACAATTATAGCGAAAATCGATGCCGGTATTGTCATAGAGCGGCCAAATTGCTTTCAAATGCGGGAAAATCTCCCTGGCGCGCTCAGCGGCATCGAACTGACCCAATTGGTGAGCGGGATTGGCTGTCGCGACCGACAGAATCTCGACATCGAAGCTTTCCGCAGCAGCGCTTTGGGTCGCCGCGATCTCCACCGCCCCCCACATGTGGTCCTCACAACACAGCTTTAACGTACTAACACCGGACGCCGCCTGTTCGTCCGCTCTCCAACGCATTCCAGCTCGGATTGCCCCGCCGACGCCGGATGCCTAGTTTGGAAAGGTGATGCACGCTTTGTCGCCAATACACGTCATCGGGGGCGGTCTCGCCGGTTCCGAAGCTGCCTGGCAGGTGGCGCGGCGCGGCGTGCCGGTGGTTCTGCACGAGATGCGGCCGCTGCGCCCGACCGCTGCTCACAAGACCGAAAAACTTGCCGAACTGGTGTGCTCGAACTCGTTCCGATCCGACAACGCCGAGGCAAGCGCCATTGGACTGCTGCATGCCGAGATGCGCCGACTGCGGTCGCTGGTCATGCGCGCGGCCGACACCAACAAACTGCCTGCGGGCAGCGCATTAGCGGTCGATCGCGAGGGCTTCGCCGCTGCGATTACCGAAACGCTCGACAACGAGCCGCTGGTGGAAATCCGCAGGGAAGAGATCGGCCACCCATCACCAGACTGGGACAACGTCATCGTCGCGACCGGACCGCTGACATCTGCGGCGCTGGCCGACACAATCCGCGCGCTGATCCGCAAGGACGCGCTCGCATTCTTTGATGCGATTGCCCCGATCGTGCATCGCAATTCGATCGATTGCGACGTCGCCTGGTTCCAGTCGCGCTACGACAAGGCAGGACCGGCCGGTTCCGGCGCCGATTACATCAATTGTCCGCTCACGAAGGCGCAATACCACGACTTCGTCGATGCGCTGCTCGCGGGCGAGAAAATCGCATTCCACGATTTTGAGATCGCAACGCCCTATTTCGAGGGCTGCCTGCCCATTGAAGTGATAGCGGAGCGCGGGCGCGAAACCCTGCGTCATGGCCCGATGAAGCCGTTCGGCCTCACCGACCCGCGCCGGCCGACCGCAAAGCCATACGCCGTCGTGCAACTGCGCCAGGACAACAAGCTTGGCACCCTGTTCAACATGGTGGGCTTTCAGACCAAGCTGAAGCATGGCGAACAAGTGCGGATTTTCCGCACCATTCCGGGACTCGCCAAAGCCGAATTTGCGCGGCTCGGAGGGTTGCATCGCAATACATTTCTGGACTCGCCAAGTCTTCTCGACGAGACGTTGCGGCTCAAGGCGATGCCGCGCCTGCGCTTTGCCGGACAAATCACCGGCTGCGAGGGTTACGTGGAGTCAGCGGCGATCGGGCTGCTTGCCGGCCGTTTCGCCGCCGCCCAGCGGCTCGGCGAGGCGCCACGCCTGCCGCCGCCGACCACCGCGCACGGCGCGCTGCTCGGCCACATTACCGGGGGCCATATCGAGACGATCGACGCGGGACCGCGCTCGTTCCAGCCGATGAATGCCAATTTCGGCTTGTTTCCACCGCTCGGCGGCGGCATCGCGCGCGGCGCCAGGAAGCAGGCGCTTTGTGCCCGCGCGCTCGCGGACCTCGACATGTGGATTGGCGCAACCGTGCCGCGTGCAGCCGAGTGAGCCGCGGGCGGCTCACATTGCGATCCGTGCTGGACTGCGCGCTGCGCGCCAAATCAGCCATTGTCGTCGCCACGGCGGAATCTCCGTGGGTGCGAACGCATCACAACGATCGAGACGGTCCAGAGATGGCCGCACGAGCGCGATGGGAAGGAATGCCGGCAACGCCTCAGATGGCAATTCCGTGATGTGCTCATGCGCCGCCGCCAAATGGCGGCGTCCGAGGTTTCGCAACTCGGCAAACGCTGCATTGAGGCCGGAAGAGGTTCGGCCGGCGAACAAATCCTGCTCTTGTACGCGGTGACGCTCGAGGAGTTCAGCCGCCACATAGAGCTGGCGTCGCGCGGCATGGAGCGGAAATGCGCGAAGGAGACCGGCAATGGCATGAGCTATCCCGGCCGGCTCCGCGACGGCATTCGCTCCAATATGGGCGAGAATTTTCGCAGCGACCGCGAATAGCGCCGACGATGTTTTCCGCGCATAAGCCTCAAGATCGGCAAGCGTAGCCATCGGCTCGTCATAAAGATCGAAACGGCGCGCCTCGATGAGGTCGAGCAGCTCGGTCGACCGGAGACTATGCCGTTCGAGTGTGGCAAGCAGCGCGCTCGCGACCGGGTTCGCACTCGCCTCCCCGCCCCGCTCGCCGCGCAAGACGTCGCTCCACCACTGCAGACGGATTTCGCCGGGCAATGACTGGCGCGCCACCTCGCGCACGCGCGACACTTCGACATTGAAGGCATAGAGCGCATGGAGTCCCGGGCGTGAGTGCGCGGGTGCGAACAAAGCGGCGAGAAAGCGGTCCCGGTCGGCTGCCCGGACAAGCTCGGCGCAATAGGCAAACGCATCCTGCATGGCGGCAAACTTAGCAGTATGACGGCATGTTGCCGAAAAAGCTGCCTGGGACTTGACCCGGGGTGGTTAGCAGCTTCGGCGCAATATCATCCACAAAATCAATCCACCGCGATCAGACCGGCACCGACACGGCGGCTCTCAATCAGCATCACGTTATAGGTCCGAACCGCCGGCCCGGTCGCCATGACATCGACAGAAATCCGGGCGTCGTGGAAGCGCTTGCGCAATGCTGGCGGCAAGACCCAAGACTCGACTCCCGTGCCGACGACGAAAAAGTCCAAGTCATCGGCCCGCGCCAGCACGAGCGACAGCGTCTCCTCCGTCAACGCGGACGGCGTAGCGATCGGCCACGCCCAAACGCCATCAGGAAGGCAAAGCAACGAACCGCGGTGCGACATGCCGGCAAAGCGAAAGCCACCGCCGCCATGCGCATCGATCAGAGCTTGGCGCGGCAAATGCGGCGTATCGGGCACTGGCGAGCGATTCCTTCAAATTGACGCGATTTGGCATTTTCGTGGGGCATGATCTTCTCGAAAAACCGTCGTCCACCCTCGGATCAAGTCCGAGGACGGGCCTTTTTCGGATCATACTCTAGCGGCGCGCCCTCGCGCGCCGCGTTGGCGTCGCAGCCGGCGTTTGCGACGGCACCGTCGAAGGCGCTTCGGGCGGCGTGTCGGGTTCCTCCGCACCACCCCTGCGATTGGCGCCGACACCCAGATAAATCAGGATCGGTGAGGCGATAAACACCGATGTGTAAGTGCCGACCAGCACCACGCCGAACATCATGGTCGCGGTGAAGCTGCGGATCGCCTCGCCGCCGAAAAGCAGCAACGCCAACAGCGACAAGGACACCGTCAGGTGGGTCACGATCGAGCGCGATAGTGTGGCGTTGACCGATGCGTTGAGCAGATCGGGCATCGACAGGCGCTTGTAGCGACGCAGCATTTCGCGAATGCGGTCGTAGATCACGACCGTGTCGTTGAGCGAATAGCCGAGGATGGTTAATAGCGCGGCGATACTGGTCAGGTCGAAGTCGACCCGCGTCAGCGACATGAATCCGACGGTGAGCACCAGATCGTGCACATTGGCGATCATCGCGCCAAGCGCAAACTGCCATTCGAAACGGAACCAGAGGTAGACCAGGATTGCCATGATCGCCAGCACCAGGCCGATGGTGCCGTAAGAAAGCAGTTCGGTGGAGACGCTCGGCCCGACCACCTCGACCCGCCGGTAGTCGACTTGGCTGCCCAGCGCGCCACGGACCCTCTGGACCGCTACTTGCTGAGCCTGATCGCCGCCGGGCTGCTCCGAAATCCGGATCAACACATCGTTCGGCGCGCCGAATTGCTGGAGCGAGAAGTCGCCCAGGTGAAGCGATCCGATTGTCGCGCGCATCTTGGCAAGGTCGGCCGGCCCTGCCTTGGTCTGGACCTCCATCAGCGTGCCGCCGATAAAATCGATTCCGAAATTAAGACCGTGGAAGAAGTAGAGCAGAATTGCAATGATCGAGAGCATCGCCGAAATCGGGAAACTGATGCGCCGGAAGCGCATGAAGTCGAACCGGGTATTGTCGGGAACGATACGAAGTAGCCGCACGGGATTTCTTTCACACTGATGAGTCGTCGATGCTATTCATCTCAATCGGACCACAAGCGAAATTTTAAAGTTTGGGCATGATCATTCCGAGAAACCGGGCCCGCATTTTGCGATCACGCCCCTAGATCGGCACCGTGCGCGGCCGCCACAAGCGTACCCAATAGGCCATGATCAGCCGGGTCAGCGTGAAGGCGGTAAACAGGCTGGTGAGGATGCCAACGCCGAGTGTCACAGCGAAGCCGCGGACCGGTCCGCTGCCGATATAGAACAGCACCGCGGCGGCGATGAAGGTGGTGATGTTGGAGTCCAGAATAGTGGCGAGCGCGCGGGAAAAGCCGGCGTCAATGGCGTTGATCGCAGTGCGGCCGGCACGAACCTCTTCGCGGATGCGCTCGTAAATCAAGACGTTCGAGTCCACCGCGATGCCGACCGTGAGCACGATCCCGGCAATCCCAGGCAATGTCAGTGTTGCGCTAAGCATCGACAGGACGCCGAAAATCATCGCGACGTTGATGCCGACCGCAATATTGGCGAATAGCCCGAACAGCCCGTAGGTCACGAACATGAACAAGACGACGAGCGCTGCACCGACATAGGCGGCGTGTTCACCGGCAAGGATCGAGTCCTGACCGAGACCTGGCCCGACCGTGCGCTCCTCGACGACGGTGAGCGGAGCCGGCAAGGCGCCGGCGCGCAGCAGAATGGCGAGATCGTTTGCCTGCTGAACGGTGAAACTCCCGGAAATCTGTCCTTGGCCGCCGAGGATAGGCTCGCGAATGACCGGCGCCGAGACCACTTGGTTGTCCAGTACGATGGCGAATGGCTTGCCCACATTCTGCTGAGTTGCTTCGGCAAATCTGCGCGCGCCATTCGAATTGAAACGGAAATTGACGACCGGTTCGTTGGTCCGCTGGTCGAACCCCGGCTGGGCGTCGACAAGATCGGCGCCGGAAACGAGCACGCGCTTCTCGACCAGGTATTTCCCTCCATTCTGGCCTTCGAGAATTTCCGAATCCTCCGGCGCATGCGTCGCCGCAGCCTGCTCCGGACTCATCGACAGATCGACCATGCGGAAATCGAGTTTGGCCGTCTTGCCGAGAATTGCCTTCAACCGGGTGGGATCTTGCAATCCCGGCACCTGCACGAGAATGCGATCGACGCCTTCGCGCTGGATGGTCGGTTCGACCAGGCCCAGCTCGTTGACGCGTCGTTGAATGATCTCGATCGATTGATCGACGGCTTGGCGGATGCGCTCGGTGATCGCCGCATCCGATGGGGTGAGCGTGATCAGCCCGCCGTTCTCCGCAACGTCGATGCTGCGCTGGCCCGACGCGCCGAGGATACCCGACAGCGGCTGCGACAGATCGCGCAGCTTGCCGAGCGCGTTGTCGATGTCGGTCGAACGCGTGATGTGCACTTCGACGCTGTTGCCGTGAATGGCCCGGCCGGTGAAGGGAATGCGGGCCTGCCGCAGCACACGCAGTACGTCGTCGTCCACGGCCTGCAGTCGCTCCTTGCGCACGGCATTGGTGTCGACCTCCAGCAAGAGGCTCGAGCCGCCTTGCAGGTCGAGGCCGAGCACGATGTGCCGTTGCGCCCAGCTCGGCCATTTCTGCACCGCACTCTCGGAGAAGAAGTTCGGCACCGCGAACAGGCAGATGACGAACGCCGCGATCAGGATCGCCGCCGCCTTCCATCGCGTGAAAAACAACATGGCTTCGATTTTCCTCGTTATGAAGGCGACACGCCCCATCCCTTCCCTCACCCGCCTGCGGCGTAAGTAAGGAGGAGGCGTTAGCTGGCGCTATCGTCCTTCACCGGTTCGCCTTTGGCGCGCACGTCACTCACCATCGAGCGCATCTGTCGCACCCGCACGCCGTCGGCGATCTCGACCTCGATCTGGTCGTCGTCGACCACCTTG
>JASHQI010000308.1 GCA_030037645.1 Xanthobacteraceae bacterium | reverse complement strand
ATTCGCGATCCGGCAGATCCGAGGCGCGTGAAGGCGCAGCCCATCCCCGCCGACGTGGTCGCTCGCCTCATGCAGGCGCCGGTGCCGTCAACCTGAAGGTGCGCCAACGGGGTCTCGTCCGACCTCGGTTGCAATCACCCTTGGAGGGCCGCCGGCATCACGCGCTTCGGCGGGTTCATACTCGCTGTGGCTCGCGCATTGCGCGGGGGCGGCTCTCGCCGACCTCGGGGTGACGGAGCGCAAACGCGATGCTAGAAGCTTTTTTCGTCAAAAGGAGAGGACGCACATGCGGATTGACGCGTACACCCACTTTTTCCCGAAAAAATTCTTCGACAAACTCAACGAGGTTGCCGGAGATTATAAGGACATGGGCAAGCGCGTGCGGTCGCTGCCCGCCCTGTTCAATCTCGATGTGCGCAAGAAGATCGTCGACGGCCACAAGGACTATCAGCAAATTCTCTCCTATCCGCAGCCGCCGATCGAGCGCTTTGCCAAGACGCCGCAAGACGCCGATGAGTTCTGCCACATCATCAATGACGGCTTCGCCGAACTGACCGCCAAGGAGAAGGATCATTTCCCGGGCTGGGTGGCGCAGGTCTCGCTCGCGGCGCCCGATGCCGGCGTCGCCGAGGCGGAGCGTGCGATGAAGAACGGCGCGCTCGGCGTGCAAATCTACACCAACGTTGCCGGCAAGCCGCTCGACCGTCCCGAATACCGACCGTTCTGGAAGAAGATGAACGAGCTTGGCGCGCCGGTCTGGCTGCATCCGGCGCGCGGCGCCGAGACGCCGGACTATCCGGACGAGAAGCAATCGCTCTACGAAATCTGGTGGACGATCGGCTGGTCCTACGAGACCGCGTGCGCGATGCTGCGCCTGGTGTATTCCAAGATCATGGACACCCATCCCAATCTGAAAATTATCACGCACCATTTCGGCGGCATCGTGCCGATGCTCGAAGGCCGCTTTGGCCCTGGCAATGACGTCATGGGCAACCGCACCACGGACCACGACTATGTCGGGCTGCGCAAGAGCCTGAAGAAGCGTCCGCTTGATTACTTCAGGAACGACTTCTGGACCGACACTGCCGCCTTCACGGCGGTGCCGGCGACCAAGTGCGGAATGGAGTTCTTCCCGATCGATAAGATCGTGTTCGCATCCGACTGCCCGTTCGATCCCGAAGGCGGCACAATGTTTCCGCGCGAGACGCTGAAGATCCTCGAATCGCTGAAGATGGACAAGCAGACGAGCGACAAGGTCTTCTACAAGAACCTCGAAGCCGTCACCGGCAAGAAGCTGGTGAAATAGCTGTTTCATCCTCCCCCGCGACCGCTTTCGCGGGGGAGGGAAATAATCTCAGGCGTCGTATTCGGCGGCAACGTCCTTGCCCGAATACTCCTTGAGGAACGTGGTCGCGATGATCGAGATGATCGCCGTTATCAGAATATAGATCGCGATCGGCGTTGACGATTTGTAGTGGGCGAACAGCGCCGTCGCGATCAGCGGCGCGGGGCCCCCCGCCGTAATCGAGGCGAGTTGGTAAGTGATCGACGCGCCGCTGTAACGCCGTCGCGGGGTGAAGCTTTCGGCGATCAGCGCCCCCTGCGGCCCGTACTGCATGTCGTGCGGGATCAGCGACAGCACGATGGCGATGAAGATCAGCACCGACGAGCCGGTATTGAGCAGGCCGTAATAGATGAAGCCGAAGATGCCCATCGCGACGCAGCCGATGATGTACATCTTTTTCCGCCCGATCAGGTCGGAGACATGGCCGCTGAGCGGAATGGTGATCGCTGACACGCAGACCGCCGCGAGCACGCCCGCCAGCAAAAGATCGCGCGACGCATGCAGCGTCCCGATCCCGTAGAAAAAGATGAAGGCGGTGAAGATATAGAACGGGCCCTGCTCGGAGGTACGCGCCAGCAATCCCGCCAAGATCGTGCCGGGCTGCGACCGACAGACTTCCAGAATCGGTGCCCGCTCGATCTTTTCCTGGGCGATGAGGTTCCGGAAGACCGGCGTTTCGAGGATGCGCAGCCTGATCCACAGGCCGATGCCGACCAGGACGATGCTGAGCGCGAACGGGATGCGCCAGCCCCAGGCCAGGAACTGATCGCCCGACATCTGGCTGAAGATGAGCACGGCCAGGTTGGCTAAAAACAGACCAGCGGGACCGCCGAATTGCGGCCATGAGGTGAGGAAGCCGCGCTCATTGTTGTGGCGCGCCCACTCCATCGACAACAGCACCGAGCCGCCCCACTCGCCGCCGACGCCGATGCCCTGCAGCAGGCGAAGTATCGTCAGGAGAGCCGCGCCCCACAGGCCGATCGAAGCGTAACCGGGTAGGAACGCCACCAGAAAGGTCGAGATGCCCATCAGCAGCAGGGTGACGATGAGCGTCGACTTGCGGCCGACCCGGTCGCCAAAATGACCGAAGATGAAGGCGCCGATCGGACGCGCGACAAAGCCGACGAAATAAATGCCGAACGAGTTGAGCACCGCGGTCGTCGGGTCCTCATTCGGGAAGAAGAGCTTGCTGAAGACGAGCGGCGCCATCGTGCTGTAGAGCAGAAAATCGTACCACTCGATGGTCGTGCCGACCGTCGCAGCGACGACGGCGCGGCGAAGTTCGCGACCATGTTGGTCCGGCGTGAGCGCATAATTCACGTCAGTTGCCGCTACCATGGCGTTTCTCTCCCTGGATGTGTTGTGTCGTTACCTCCACTCTCGCCGTGTACCCGGCGTTCATTGCCGCGTTTGCGGCTTGATGGACGATCATTCCATTCTTAGTTGCATTTGCCAAGTCGACAAAGGAGCCTTGTCCACCGTGTCGCCTCCGCGACGGCGCAGCCCCGCCCTTCAGCCATTTTGGCGTGCCTGATGCGGACCACCATGCGCTGGGCCGATGAAACCGCCTGTCCCATCTGCTAGCGTCATCGCGTCATGGATGCCGCCCGCCCAATTGCGACCGACGCTTCAGAGCCAGGATCCGAAGCGACTGGCCGCATCGCGACCAACGCGACCGATGAAGGCGGTCGCGTAACGCCCATGATGGAGCAATATATCGAGATCAAAGCCGCCAATCCGGATTGCCTGTTGTTCTACCGGATGGGCGATTTTTACGAGCTGTTCTTCGATGACGCCGAAGTCGCCTCGCGCGCGCTTGGCATCATGCTGACCAAGCGCGGCAAACATCTCGGCCGTGACATTCCGATGTGCGGCGTGCCGATCGAGCGCGCCGACGAATATCTGCACCGTCTCATCGCGCTCGGTCATCGCGTCGCGGTCTGCGAGCAGCTCGAGGATCCCGCCGAGGCGCGAAAGCGCGGCGGCAAAAGCGTGGTGCGCCGCGACGTGGTGCGATTGGTGACGCCCGGCACGCTCACCGAGGATTCGTTGCTCGATGCCAAGCGCAACAATTACTTGCTGGCGCTGGCGCGGGCGCGACTGTCCTCCACCGAGGACCGCTTCGCACTTGCCTGGATCGACATTTCCACCGGCGAATTCCACGTCGCCGAATGCGACCGCGCCGCGCTTGCCGCCGAAATCGCTCGCATCGAGCCGGGCGAGATCATCGTTTCGGACGCGCTGTACGCCGACGCCGAGTTCGCGCCATTGCTGCGCTCGCTGCCGGCGGTCGTGCCCCTGACCCGCGACGTATTCGACGGTGCGACCGCCGAGCGGCGGTTCGCGGCGTTTTTCGGCATAGCGACGACGGCGTCGTTCGGCGCCTTCTCGCGCCTCGAACTGACCGCCGCGGCGGCGGCAATCAGCTATATCGAACGGACCCAGATCGGCAAACGGCCGCCGCTGTCGCCGCCGGTGCGCGAGGCGGCCGGCGCGACGCTCGCGATCGACCAAGCGACCCGCACGAACCTCGAACTCGTCCGCACGCTGGCCGGCGAGCGGCGCGGATCGCTGCTCTCGGCGATTGACCGCACCATGACGGCGGCCGGTTCGCGTGCCTTGGCGCAGCGGCTCGCCGCACCGCTGACCGATCCGGCGGAGATCGCGCATCGGCTTGATGCCGTGGCCGCATTCGTCGACGATGGCGGCGCACGCGCGGAGCTGCGCGAAAATCTCAAGGCCGTACCCGATCTGGCGCGCGCGCTGTCGCGCATCGTGATCGGCCGCGCCGGACCGCGCGATCTTGCGGCGATCCGCGACGGAATTGTCGCAGCGGTGCGATTTTCCAAAGGGCTGGCGGCGTTCGGACACATCCCTCGCGACATTGCGCAGGCGATCGCGGCGCTTCGCGATGCCGATGTCGGGATTGCATCGGAACTTGCAAAGGCCCTCGCCGAGGAGCTGCCGGCGTTGCGCCGCGACGGCGGTTTCGTGCGCTCGAACTATGAGACGACACTCGACGAG
>JASHQI010000307.1 GCA_030037645.1 Xanthobacteraceae bacterium | reverse complement strand
CGCCATTTCGATAAAGCAGTCGAGGGTGAGTATCTTGCTCATCACCATCGCGCGATCCCCGAACCGCTGCTGGGTCGCGGCCTCCTCAATTTGACCGACCCGCCGGTCCGCATGATGATGATCAACGCTGGCAATCCGGTCAATCAATCGCCGAATTCGAATCTCGTCGCGGAAGCTTTCACCAAGCTCGAGTTTGTCGTCGTCGTCGATACTTTCCTGACCGACACCGCCGATTACGCTGATGTCTTCCTTCCTACGACCACATTTCTCGAAGAGGAGGACATGCTGGTATCGTGGGGTCATAACATCATTGGCGGGGTCAACCCGGCCATCGAGCCCGTCGGCGAATCGCGTCCCGACCTTTGGATCTATCAGCAGCTCGCCGAACGTCTCAGTTTCGGCGAGCAAATGGCCGGCAAGCCGCGCGAGTGGCTCAAACGGATATTCACTCCGCTCGAAACAAACGGGGTAACGATCGACGGCGTGCTTGAAAAACCGGTCCGGTGTCCCACCGCGCCGTTCGTGCCATTTGCTGACGGCATATTTCCCACCCAGTCTGGAAAATTCGAGTTCATCGCGCAAATCCGCAATGCGCATCGGGCCGTGCCCGGCTATCCGCTGACACTTGTGACCAATTTCAGCAAAAAGTGGTTGCTCTCCCAAATGCTCGAAAAGGATCATCCGTCGGTGCCGTCAATTCGGATCGGTGTCGAGACGGCCGAGCAATTTGGCATTGCATCCCACGACATCGTCACGATTCGATCGCCGGTCGGCCAGCTATCAGTTGAGGCCGTCGTCGATCCGAAGGTCGGACGCGGCATGGTCATCATGCCGGTCGGCACTTGGATCAAACGCGGCGGAGGTGCAAACGTCCTGACCGAAGACATCATCAGCAATTTTGGCGAGATGGCAGCCTATGGCGAAACGCGCGTCACACTGGAACCGACGCCGCCGGCGCGGACAATTTATCATTCAGGGATAGAACGGAATTTCGAAGGAAAGGCGACGCAAGACGCTTGCAGGAGCTGACCGGATGCGACGATCGGAAGATGGCGAAATCAACGCTCAAGTCACGTCGGCTGCAAAATTGTTCTCACGCCAAGCTATGACGAACGTGCCGCTTTCGTGAATATGGCCTTCCATGGCCTTGCGCGCTTGTGCTGCATCACGCGCTTCCAGCGCACGCAGAATTTTCTCGTGATCTTCGATGTTGCGCTGCATGCGATGGGCATCCATTGTACGCGCCGACGAATAAATGACCGTGCGAATAAACCCGGCGTACAGGTCGTTGATCGCTTGCCTCAGCCTCAAATTGTTGCTGGCGCTTTGAATTAACGCATGGAATTCACCGTTGGTGTCGGTCCATGCGTTCGACGACCTCAAGATATCGCGCCCGTTTCGCTTGACGGCTGTCCGCGCGTTCAGTTCCTTGACGGAATGGACAAACTTATCGTGGACGGCGCGAAGATCGTCGAGTTGATTGTCGCTAATCCACTGGGCCGCGAGTTGGGCGGCGAGGCCCTCCAGTTCCGACCGGACTTGATAGGTTTCACGTATCTCGCGGGTCGAGGGCAGGCGTATCACCGCGCTGTGATGCGGCGCCTGCAGGACAGCCCCCTTTGCCTCCAGGAGCCGCAACGCCTCGCGAATCGGCGTCCGGCTGACCTTAAACTCATCGGCAAGCGATTCCTGCCGCAGCCGAACGCCTGGCTCATATTCACCCGCCGCAATCTTGGCGTCGATGCGCTCGACGATGCGGTTTACGAGCTTCGTGTTGGAAGATTGGCTGGCCATTTGCTCCCCTTATGATCCACGGCCATCAAGCGGCGCGGAATCTATCCTAAAGTCCGATTGGATACATTGCGACAACCATGGCGCCGAGGCGTAAACCATCGGCTGTGCACACCCAATATCCAGCAACTTTCTCTCGTATTCAAGGATGCAGCATGGATAGGATTGGACACAAATCTGAAATGGCTGCAACCTAAACAGTACTTGGCCTAGCCGGACATGGCGCGCATCGCCGATGGCCGTTCGGCCGACTTCTGCTCGTGCTCGGTCGCTCTTCCGGGAATGGCTCGGCGCTGACAAAGCCATTGCGCAGCTAATCGATCTGGGAGATAGCGCCGCATGACCCTTAACATCGAAATTATTGGCTGCTCTGCCGCAGGCGCGGCGCTGTGTTACAGGACCATCTGTGAGGAGGGTTCTGCCCTGCTCGGACCGCATGTACATCCCCAAGGTGTCGATGCACACGCCTTCGGTGGCAGATTATGTGCGGCATCTTCAGAGCGGAGATTGGGCGGGTATCGGGACTCTTATGCTCGCTTCCGCACTTGAGGTACAGGCGGCCGGAGCCGATTTCCTCATCTGCCCGGACAACACGATCCACGCGGCGCTTCCGCTCATTGGGACCCGCTGGCTCGTTGAGAGCGAGGTTTACCAGCAAAAGCTCCAAGCGCGGGCTAGTTTGTGCGCGTCCGCACCCTGCCGAGCGCGACGAAATCAACCGCATCATAATGGAGGAATTCGTTTACGGCTTCTTCAAGCCAAACGCGATCGCCTACCATCAACGAGTGATCGGGCGGATGAAGACCGTCACCACGTATATTTGAGCGTTCCCGATCCGGCGTAGGTCTGCGAGGTCGACGCGAATTCTCCGTCGAACTTGGCGGTGAACGACAGGGCCGGCGTGAAGAAATATTGCGCGCTGGCGGTAGTCAGCGCGGAGTTGAGCGGCACCGGCGCGCCGTTGACGGTGAAACTCGAGCCGGGCAGCGACTCGAAGGCAGCGTTAAGCGCGGCGCCATTCGTCCAATCGTGCGCCCAGGCGAGCCGCGCGCGCAGCAGGAGCGGCGTACCGTTCAACGCGGTGAGATCGTCGAAGCGGGCGCCGAGTTCGCTGCGCGTGTCGTTGGCGTTGGCTGAAGCGTAGGTCAGGCCCAGCGCGCCGCCGGAGAGATCGGTCTCGCTATAGGCCGGGGTGTGGAACCATTGTGTCTGCACCGCCGCGTAGGGCGTGACTCCCACGACCGCGCTTGGCGTTGGCAGCGCGTAACGGTAGCCGGCCTCGCCTCGCGCCGCGTAGCTCTGGCCGCTGAAATTAGCGGTGAGCTGATCACCCAGTGCGGTGCGATTGGTGGTGAACCAGTTGTTGCCGAAGGCGAGCGCGCCGGACAAATAGGCCGGCCCGAAAGTGCTCTTGCCATACACGCCGGCCTGGAAGGCGTCGCTGCGGCCGGTGCCGAGGCCCTGTGCCAAGCCCCAGTTCAAGCCGGCGCCGGCGAGCGCAAAGCCCAACACCGTGTCCGGATCGACGCGGTATTGCATGCCGGCCGCGGTTCCGTAGGTCGCGGTGGTGACGTTATTGGAGCCGACCGCCGCATTGCCATCGGTGAAACTGCCGCCGCCGAAGCCTGACGCCCACGCGCTCCAGCGCTGGTCGAATGTTTGTTGCGGCGGCGCTTTCAAGATTGAGGCGTAGGCGAGCGCGAGTTCGGGCGGCAAGGAGTCCGTCTGTTCGTCGGGCGCAAAGCCAAGCCCGCCGCCTCCGCCACCGCCGCCAAAACCCTGCCCCTGCATCAGCTCCAAAAATTCGTTCATCAGCGTGAACGCGCCCTGCTCGGCACCGGTCGCGTCCTCGCCGTCGAGCTGGGTCAGTGCGTTGGCGAGAGTGGTGCCGGTCAAATTGAACAGATTGGCAAAGTTCGGCGGCAGCGAACCCACGGTGTTGAAGTATTTATTGATTGCAGCCGCGACCGCCAGCTCGTTTTGCGTCAGCCCGGTCTGCTGCAGGCCCATCTTTGCCGTGAGATCCAAGAACGCATCGTCGGCGTTGTAGCTCAAGCTCGCCGAGAACCCCGGCGGCAATCCATTGGTGGTCAAGCCGGCGAATGCGCCGGAAATCCCGCCAGTCGTCTGCAGGATGGTGTATTGCTTTTCCATGTAGCTGCCGGCGGCGAAATTGGCACCGACAGTGCCGGCAAGCGAGGCTGTGCCGGTTACGTTGGCGTAAGATGACGTCGATGGATTGAGATACACCACATAAAGCGCGCCGGATAAAAACGCCAAACTGCCGGTGATGTTCATCGAAGTGCCGGGCGTTGCGTTGCCAGGCGCAAACGCGCCCCCTGACACGGTCATTGCGGTCGCGATGGTGCCGGTGCCCATCAGTGTGCCGCCACTGACGTTCAGCGTGGAGGAGCTGTTGGCGTTGCCGTTGAGCACTACGGTGCCAGACGTGACGTTGACCTGCTGGATGGCGCTGAAGTTGGAACCATAGGTGAAGGCGTTGCCGGCGCCGATCTGGAAGTCGAGCGTGTCGCCCGCCGACAATCCGTTGCCGACGATGTTGCCGGTGACCGCGGCAGTGCCGCCCATGATCGTGATCGCCGTCGGGGCGCCCTCCCCGCCGAGATTGATCGCGTCAACGCCAGCGTTGATCGTCCCGCTGACGATGATGCCGCCCTTGATAACGCTGCCGCCGGTCACCACGATGCCGCTCGTGGCGGCAGTAATTTTGCCGCCGGTCGTGTTGCTGATGTTGCCAGCAACGGTGCTGCCGCTGACGAGAATGCCGGTACCGGCGGTGATGGCGCCTTGATTAACGATGCTGCCACCAATTGATGAATTTGCGGGTGAAAAGTTTGCAAACGAACTTTTGGCGACGTAAATCCCGACGTTAAATGGTGCTCCGCTAACGGAGATCGTGTTAGTATTGGTGATGCCGCTGGCAATGTGGGCGCCCGCTACGAAGATGCCGGCATTGGTACCGCTGACCCCGGTGGAGCTGATGGTGCCCGAGTTCACGATCGAGCCGCCTACAATCGCCGGCCCACCGCCTTCAAATCCGAATATCGCAATGCCGAAACTCGACCCGTTCGTGGCGACGGCATTGATTTGGCCCTGATTGACAATACTTCCGGCGATGGAAGCGACAATGTTTTCCTTGCCGGTAACTGCGATGCCGTAGACGGCATTGATCGTTCCGTTGCCGCCGTTGGTCACGCCTCCGAGAAGGGTGGCTTCGATCACTTCTATGCCGACAGTTGCGCTGCCAGTTGGTTGGAGAGTAATAGTCCCGTTATTGATAATAGATCCTGCGGCGGTTGCGCCGCTCGACGAACCATTCAGGTCAATAGCGGCAAAGCCATCGGTAAGGGTCATGTGGGCGCCCGTAGCGTTGACGATGTTGCCGCTGCCGGGGGTGCTAGAACTGCCAAGATTCGAATCAAGGACGCTGATGCCGCCTGATCCCGTGCTGGTGATCGTGCCCGCATTGGTGATCGAGCCGCCTACGGTCGCGAAGGCCACGCTAATTGAGTCATTTGTGACCTGCATTTGGCCGTTTGCGGCATTGATGATCGAACCGGTCACGGTCGACTGAGTGATAACGCCGCCCAGCGAAGAACCCGATACCTGAATGCCGATGGCGGCCGTAATCGTGCCCGCATTTGTGATCGAGCCGTTGAGGACTGCTCCGGCGTTCTGGTGTGTTGAACTGGTCGCCCCCCCACCAATATTGACGCCAATGCTAGCGTTGATCGCTCCGTTGTTGGTGATATTGCCGTTCAGGATCGTTCCCGGTTTGAGGACACTAATCCCTGTCCCCGTTCCTGGAATGAAACCCGTACCGGGGGCGGTGAGCGTCGAATTATTGATGACGGTGACGTTGTGGTTAGTGTTATCGAAGTACGTAACGCAATCGGAGGCCGAGCCGATGGTCAGAGTTCCACCGACGCCATTATCATTCTGGAACGTGCACCCTGTCGCAAATGCCGCGCCTTCCGACGCGACCATCATCGCCAGCGCCGAACTCGTCGCCAGCAAACCTATACGTAATGTACGGTTCATCCTCGACACCTTCCCGACTTCACGTCACACGGGAGGAGTTGTCCCCTCTTCTCGCGTTCCCCAGATGACTATAGAAGATGAGTTTCGACCGCTTCCTCGTCCCCCAATTCCCGGCACGTCGGGTATATGCAGGAGCCCGCCCTGATCTCATACCGGCCGACGCCGATGTAAATTCACTAGTGAGTATACTTTGGGAGGAGCCTTCCCACGCCAGTGAGAATGCCGGCGCCGCTGATGCGACGGATAATCTCGACGTCGTTTTGCCGGAGACTGGAGTCTTCGAGCGACCCTCTACACAAGCCACCGCAACGTTCGAACGTTTCCACCCGACCGAGCACACCATTGGACCACACCGCCAAGCAACGTCACGCGTACCGAGACCGGCCCGATCCAGCTACGCAACGCCCACAGCTTTCCGCCGACACACTGGCTTCAAATATTTCGCCGCCAGCGTTCACACAATCAATAGTCGTGTGCGCTTTCCCGCACCGAAATTCTATGTTGGTGGTCATTGCAACACGCGCGTACTTGCGCCAGCGCGCCGATAAGGCGTTTCTCCGTTGCTGTCACACGACAGTCATGAGCAATTCGCCCGGCCGGCGTGTCCGGCTTTAAGTTTTAAAAAATTATGTTGAACAACATAGGAATAAATCTGGGCGACAGGTGTTTACACGTGAAGCGGTTTATTGGCTTGCGCCCTTCCCTAAGGCGCATACTTCCTTGTGAGCGGACTCGTCAATGGCGGCTTCGTTGAAGAGACATGACAAGATCCGCGAAAAAATCCTTATCAGTGCCGGCCGCCTGTTCAATCGCCACGGCTTCAACGCGGTGTCGATTGATCGCGTGATGGCCGAAGCGAGCCTGACCCGAGGTAGCTTCTACATCTATTTCTCGTCAAAGAGCGATCTCTACGCGCAGTCGGTAATACACATAGTGCGCGAGAAGCGGGATGCGGCCAACCGGCGGCTCAACGCGGATCAAATCATTCGCAACTATTTGTCAGTGCAGCACTTCGAGGGCGCCGAGAGTTTCTGTCCGATTATCGGTTTGCCGAGCGACATTTCGCGAAACGATCGCTCAGTGCGGCGCGCTTTCGAATCCGCGCTGCGATTCATGGTCGAAATTTTCGAACGGGACCTGCGCAGCAGATCGAAGCAACCCGGCGGGCGCGGACTCGCTATCACGGCGCTGTGTGTGGGCGCCATGGCCCTGGCGCGATCGGTGGAGGACCGCAAGCTTGCCGATGAGCTGCGCAATGCCGCGCTTGCCGCAGCACTCTCGCTTGGGGATTGGACCTAGAGCAGATCCCGATTGAGTCGAACCATTCGGTGAAAACAACTCGATGTGCTGCGCGTCGATCGCAGGGGGAACCGCACGTGAAAGCGGCGTGAAAGCGGCGTGAAATGCGGCGTTCATGGGCGCTTCGTGCTGTCAAACTTGTGGAGCGGCGTTGCGAACTCAAGCAGAATGGTACAAGGACACCATCGGCAGAAGCGATCGCAGTTCTGCAAGCAATATCGCGCAGCGGGCACTTTACCTTGGCACAAATGTAGTTTTGGAATCCGGTTTCTGGTCGCGCGAAGAACGGCATTGGTTTCGAGCGCGGGCGACGGAACTCGGAGCAGACTCCAAGTTGATTTTTCTTGACGTACCGCTGGGAGAACTGCGTCGCCGCCTTGCCTTGCGGTATGAGACACTGCGGCCCGATAGCAAGTTTCGAGTCGATCTCGATCAGCTCGGCGTGTGGGGATTTGTCAAACATCACTAGGCGTCGCGAGAGCCACATTATTGGGCGGACAACCGCGCTGACTTGGTGCTGGTCGCCAGATTGGACAGCGTTCTGAAGCCAACCCAGCCCCAGTAGACGCGGTGATGAGTGATGAGGCCACCAGACACGTCCATGACCTCGACCAGATCGATTTGGTCGCCATCCGGGGTCGCGCGGGGATATTCCCACGTCAGTTGGCGGCCGTTGGCGAAGAAGTGTCCCGTCCTGTACCACCGGCCGAGGTCGTTCGAGGGGGTATGGGAAACGGCGGCGAAAAAGTCGCCGATAGCCGCCTTGCGCTGGAGGGTTCCGGAGCCGAGTTCTGGCTGAACCGCGCAAATCAGCGGGCTTTCGAGAATAGCGTCCTCGGCATAGAGGTCCATCAGTCCGCGGATATCACGGCGCACAACAGTCTCGTGCCACTGCTCGTAGATATGACGGATGACGGCTTCGGTGTCGGCGTTCATAATCGGCTCCCGGTACGGCGATCGGAGCCATCGTAACGACGCGCAGACATCTAATGTTTCGATTAAGATCGAAACATGCGTCGGCGCGTTGTCCTATGATCGTATCTCGCAAGGAGCCACCGCCATGAACCCGCAACCTGCTATCGCGAGCGCCGCCGCCCTGATTGCCGATCCGGCGCGTGCCGCTATGCTTATTATGCTGGTGGACGGGCGAGCCCACCCAGCCGGAGAACTGGCTTATGGTGCCGGGGTATCGGCCCAGACCGCGAGTTCCCATTTGGCCAAGCTCCTGGACGGCGGTCTGCTGAGCGTAGAGAGGGACGGCCGCCACCGTTACTATCGGCTGGCCGGCCCACGGGTGGTTTCCTTACTCGAGCATCTGGCCTCCGTTGGTCCCGGCGAGCCCATGCGTCGCAGAGCGCCCAATCGAGCGTTGGAGCGTCTTCGCTTTGCGCGCTGCTGCTACGACCATCTCGCCGGGAGCCTGGGCGTCGGAATTACCAAGGCAATGCTCAGGCACGGCTACCTCGCGCAGGGAGAAGGCAAGGCTTTGGTCGTCCCGCCGGCAGGTGTCGAATGGTTCGGTCACTTGGGACTGGATGTTGATCGGATCACACCGGGTCGCCATGGCATCGCGTGCCAATGCCTCGACTGGACCGAGCGTGAACACCACCTTGCCGGCCCCCTGGGAACGCACTTCCTGGAGCGAGCTTGCGACCTTGGATGGTTTGCGCGCCCGCCCTCTACGCGAGCAGTTGATGTCACACCGAAAGGCTGGCACGCGCTCAAGGCCCATTTGGACTTTGAAAGGCCGAACATCGGGACAAAGTCCGACCTGTTTAATCGGGGATTTCGTCTGGGCCATCCCCGATGAAGGGGAGAGCATGCCAATAATCTATGCCGTCGAGCCTGATCTGCCGGTTGAAGAATTCCGGTCCGTTCTGGTCGCTTCGACCCTCGCAGCTCGCCGTCCTGCCGATGATCTGCAGCGGCTAGACAAAATGCTGCGCCACGCCGATCTCATTGTGACAGCGCGCGATGGTACACGTCTGGTCGGTATTGCCCGCTCGGTGACGGATTTTTCCTATTGCTGTTACCTGTCCGATCTTGCCGTCGATGTCGCTTATCAGCGCCGAGGCATCGGCAAGCGTTTGATCGACGAAACACGGCAAAAAGCAGGGCCATTAACCAGCCTCATTCTGGTATCCGCGCCAGCAGCCGAAGGCTATTATCCCAAAATCGGCATGCAGCCGATCGCCACCGGTTGGACAATCAAACGCATGCGTTAGCTGCAGATCCAGAACGACCTTGGCTGTGTAAGAACAAAATTATCGACAACCGACGAGATATTTTTTTCAGATGACGTGAAATCGGACTCGGGCTTTACGACCAAAAGGGCCGCAAAGCAAAACGGCAAACGATTAACGCGATCGCTTTAACAGGAGAGCATTCTCCGCCTCGGGCATCCCGATCGAATTGATACTTCTCTGGCGCAACGGATTGCGCCTTGTCATACTGCTCTTTCGGCCAACGCGCCAAAGGTGCGCTCGAGAGCCGTTTCAGCTTCATTGAGTCGTGTCGTCGTTCGATTGAGATGGTCGCGGTCGGTCGCCAAGCGGGAGTTCAGCCCATCAAGCATCGCAAGCATGTCATGCTCGGAAGGTCCCCCAGTGTTGCGTCGGGTCTGAACAACCAGTGAAGGATCAACGGCTTGAGCGACTAGCGACGCTGGCAGTTTGATGCTTTTACCAAGCACCACACTGGCTTGCTGCGCGATTAAATCAGCATCGATCTGTTCGGCCGTCAGTCCGCGGGTGGTTGCGGCTCGAACAACGTTGCCAACGAGATGGTGGGCTTCCCTGAAGGCGAGACCGGCTTCGCGAACCAGCAGATCGGCAAGATCTGTGGCAGTAGAGAAATTGGCACGCGCGAGTGCGATCGCTCGATCTGGCAGCGGCTTGCACTTTTCGACGACAACGCGGGCGACCGCGAACGTTCGTCGTGCACCGTCAAGGGCATCCCATGTCCAGCGAAACGGATCGCAGCAAGCGTCAAATCCGAAAGAGTAGTGTGTTGCCCGCAATCCCGACAACGCACTGACGTGAGCGCCGAGCACTTGGGCGGCGCTGGCCCGAAGAACCTCAAGCGCCGACATGTTCTTCTTTTGTGGCATCATGCTGGAGGTTTGTGCGACGCTATCGGGTAGCTCAAGGGTCTGAAATTCGTAGGTGGTCATGACAAAAAAGTCCTGAGCCATGCGGCTTAGTGTGGTGGCAGCCATAGTAACGGCAGAGAGGAGCTCGACGAGATAATCGCGTGATGCGATACAATCTTGAGCGTGAGGACCTACAGCGTCGAAGCCAAGCAGCTGGGCAGTCGCATCTCGGTCGATCTTGAAGGAAGTCCCCGCCATGGCACCCGCACCAAGCGGCGAGACATTTGTGCGTCGCAAGCATTCGACGATCCGCTGATAGTCCCGCTCTAGACCGTGCGCAAAGCCAGCCAAATGGTACCCGAATGTGACCGGCTGGGCCGGCTGCAGATGCGTGTAGCCTGGCATGATGACGTCGCGATGCCGCGTCGCTTGCTCATGCAGCGACCTGCGCAAATCGAGCATGGCGTTGCAAAGGGCAATCGTCGCATTGCGCGCGCGCAGACGATCCATGGTTGCATAAAGATCATTCCGACTTCGCGCGATGTGGACACGGCCGCCGATATCCGAGCCGATGCGATCGATGAGGGCGGCTTCATAGTTGAAATAGGAATCCTCCCGCCCCGGGTCGAGCTGAAAGGCCGTCGGGCCAGCTGCCTCCAGGTCCAGGATCGCCACAGCCAACTGTTGCGCCTGCTCCGGGCTTAGTATCTCTTGCTGGCGGAGCATCAAAACGTGCGCCTTGTTGATCTGCGTAATCAATGGCAGCGCGGCTGCGAAATCTCTGATCAGGTTCGGAGCCAACATCTCCGACTGAATGATGGGATCGAGTGGCTCCTTGAGCATCCCGCTAACTTTTGAGGTCACCATTGAACACCTCGCTGGTTCCTGGCCAATCATGATTGCGCCGCCCATGGTGCATCAGCGTACCCCGGGTCGCCGGCGCGAGATCGGTGTCTACCTTCTACCGAGCCGGCGTGCCCGAGGGCAATTAGACCTTCCCACAAGGCAGGCGGTGTGGATGCAGATGTGCACTTCTGGCTTCCGTGGTCGTGTCAACGTGCGCAAGACGCACCCGCCCTCATCACGTTCGGCCTTGGGCATCGGTCATTCGATAATGCGAATGTTATTACGCAGCCCCGGCCCGCCAACGGTTGAAACGCCGTAGGGGAAAACGGGGGCTTTCCTGCTGCGAAAGCGTCCTTCACATGACAGCCTCAATCAGGCACGGAGCCGGCATTTTCATCGCCGATGCGAAGAGGTCGGCAAACCGTCCGATGTCTCCGCCCGGGCTGCCTCCACGCACATGAGCAAAGAGTTCGATAGGCCCGCGAGGACGCAATCGAATTCCGGCGCGAAATGCGCATGATTTGGAATTCACCGTTTAAGTAGGGCCGTTGCGTAAGCCATTCGTTGCGCAATTCCCCGAAGCAGAACAATGAGCATACCGGCGCACGCGACCTCGATTGCCATCGCGCCGAGGGGAACGAGGACTCCAACACGGAGCCCCGTTCCAAGAAGCTGGAGAGCCGTGAGCACGCCATCGCTGATGACCGATATGATCAGTGCGGTCGTCGCTGCAGTGCTTAGAATAAGAAAACGGGTGGTCTGCCTGCGATGGGCCAGGCAGAAGGCTTGACGGAGATAATTGCCAGTGATGTAGGCGAAGCCTGCGATTCCGATGATGACCGAAAGCCAGAACGCGTAACGATCGATCGAGCCCGCGATTCGCCCCGCGATCCTTAGGTCGTCACGCATCGTCCATTGGGCGAATGAATACCAGGCGACGCGCGCCTTCATGGAAATAAAAACAGTCACAACGACCAGAATCAGGGCAACTCCAACTCTTCTCGCCTGCCGCGAAAGCGAGACGATGGCGAACCGCGCCGCGATGACGTGAGGATCGCCGAATTTAGCAATGGCGCGCCGCTCCGCTTCAAGCCTGTCGCCGTCCGGATCGGCGGCGACGGTCTCGCCTAAATGGTCTTCGACTTCTTGTCGTACGCGGCGTGATAGAGCGCGATCGTAACTGAGCGCGCTGGCGAGCGCATCAAGATAGTCGGCGATCACGCGGGCTTCCTCGATGGGGGGGCGCCTGCAAGCATGCCGCCGATGGCATCGGAAAATTGCCTCCAGACGGCGCGGTGCCCGGCAAGTGCGCGCGCGCCGCGCCGCGTCAAGGCGTAGACTCGGCGTCGCCGCCCGGATTCGGCGGTCATCCAGCGACTGGAAAGCAGACCACTCTGCTCCAGGCGATGCAATGCGGGATAGATGGTTCCCTCCGGCAAATCGAACGCCTGCCGGCTCTTGCGTCTGATCTCCTCAATCACCGCGTAGCCGTGCGCCGGGCCCGCCGCCAAAGCGGCCAGCACGATCATGTCGAGATGCCCCTTGAGCATTTCGCCTTCCATACCTCGTGTCACTATGCTTTTCGCTTGCGGGGGTCAAGGCGTGCGGATTGAGCGCGAGCGCGCGCAGGGTAGCGGCGCGCCCGCCCGGTCGCACGTCCGGCGTGGCAATCCCAGAGCTACTTGCGCGGCGTAAAGACTTGACCGTTGACACCGAAGCCGCCCTCGGCGGTTTCGATGATTTCGACGAAAAGCCTTTTGGCCGGATCGGGCGGCTGCTTCATTGCGCCGAACACCACGTCGGTGACGCCCTTGATCATCGCGCTGCGCTGTTCGAGCGTCAGCGCGCCCGCAGGAACATAGACCTCGACAAGGGGCGCGCCGAAGCTCGTTCCCGGCGCCGCGTCTGCCAGGGCGCCGGGTAAGGCGGCCAAGGTCCCAGCGGCCACAGTCGCCGTCATCAGAACGCTTCTACGACTCAAGCCGTCGGCGTTCCCGGCCAATTCCAGGTTCTCGTTCGATTCACTGATCACGTTCATTGCACGACCTCATAATAATGATGCGTGGCGGGTGGCCGGAGCAGGCCATCAACGGTACGCCCCTGGTTCCGGCGCAAATGGGATAAGCGCCGCTAGGTTCGGGGCGCATAGACGGTCCCGGCGTTCCCCCAATCGGAAGCCGGAACCTCGTTGATGAGAACATACGTCTGCGCGCCGGGCGGGCGCTTCTCCACGTTATTGATGACTTCATGGATGCCTTTGACGATTTCCCGGCGCTGGTCCGGGGTGAGCGTGTTTTCGGGCAAATAGACTTTGGCTACCGGCATGCGAGGCTCCCTCCGTTTCAATACATAGCAATACTATGCTTTGTCTTGCGATGGGTCAAGGCGCCGTAAGCGAAATAACGCGGCTGGATTTCGAGCGTTGAGGCAACTCATTCAATGCACTAGGATTTCTGCGAGGCTGCGCGGGCGCGGTCCGAATGAGCACAGAGAATGCCAACATCAATATCGACTCGTCGCGTTCGATGCGAGAGGTCGTGCTGTGGCTGGCCATCGTCTGTGTTCTTGTCGCCGGCGTCGGTTATTTCTGGAGCCGACGCCCTTCGCACAGGCGCTGGCGACAATCTTTATCGGCTGCGCGCTCGCCAATGCCGGCGTTTTCTATGGCCGCAAGCAGGCGCTGGTTTTCTTCCTCCTCTGCGTCGCGATTACTTTCGCAATGAAGAATCTCGGCGCCGGGACAGGATCCCCTTTCGCGAATTATCATTTCGCCGTCGACGCGGGTCTGCCGCGCGTCGGTAGGATTCCGATCATCGTCGGCCCGCTCTGGTTCGGGGCCGGATATTTCCTGGATCGTCGTCGGCCCAACAATCGGACGTCGATGTGGCCAGGTAACTCGACGTTCGGTGCCAATTGAAGACATAGAAGTTTTAGACGTTGAAGAGATCACTGCGTTCGCTCCAGACGAGATGCTGGAAGGTCCCTGGAGTTTCGTGCTCGTCCCCGCCGCCCGCGTAGCCGCATCGCGCGGTATAAGCGCTTGCATAGGCCAAGCAGGCGCCACACAGTCGCCGCTCTTCGGCTGAGAACATTTTGCCTCTCGCTCGCTCGTAATCCCGTACGAATGCGCGCGCCTCATCGAGACTTGGAGCCTGGCGCTTGTCGCCTTGAGCCCAGTTCGCGCAGAACCCATGCGCTGCGGCGCCGATCAATGCTGGTTCGCGCTCGCGACACAAGCTGTCCCAGTCGAATGCCACGACAGGCTTATTAGTCAGAAATCGAACATGTTCCGCGCGCCAGTCACCGTGACCGATCACACTTTTTCCAATGGGGTTCATTCGTTCTCGGGCGCGCGCCGCAATGTCGTCAATCCACTCGGCGCCTTTTGCGGTCGCGGTGAAGTCAAAGAGCTTGCTGTGAGGCGTCGGCCATAGCGCATTACCCGCTGATGCGAGCACGCCCGGTCCCAGCGAGGTGCCGTCTACGAGTGGAGCACAGGCCTGGACGATCGCGTGCAGGCCTGCGGCGAGTGCGCCACGGATCTCGGGACGGTGCGCATCGGCCTTGCTACCGATATCGACGAATTCCTCTACAACCGCGTGTCCTCGACCAACCGGAAGGGGGCCGGCAACCACTTTAGTCGCAAAAACACGTCGTTCCGCCAGATACGACTGTACACGTACCACTTCAGCAAGGAATTCGCGCGAATGGCTGGGTTGATGCGCCTTAACCACCAGCGAACGCCCGTCCTCCAGAACAACGCCCGTCACGCTGCCAATACTCGATTGATGAAATAGACCCCCCGCAACGGGGGAGCCAAGATTTTGCATGCAGAATGCGTTGAGGATTCTGGCGATGGAACGTGCATCGGCGCTACCAAAAATGGCGAGTTCGACAAACGCAGGTGACGGTTCCCACTCCCGCAAATGTGCCGCGATGACCGAGGCAAGCTGATCAATTCGGCTGTTCATGCACGAGGAGTGGACAGTCCTCAGGCCGCCATGATCTCCGTGATCCGCCATCGCCTCGTCCGTCGAATAGAGGCGCAGACCATGCTTGGCTGCGAGGCGGCGGGCGATGGTCGACTTGCCTGCGCCACTGCCGCCACCGAGCCAGCACACATGCCTCAACCGACTACTCGGTGAACCAGGATCGGGGCTGCCCTCGCGTTGTTTAGGCCGTCTCACGTGACTTCTTTCGACATTTGGGCTTTCTGTGAAGCATGGAAACCACGTCCCTCCCAATCGTCGGCGGCGTGTCGGCGACAAGACAAAATCGCCTTTCCCCCAATAACGGTTAATTCAGGGACGAACGGCTGACGGCCATTTGTATCCATTGGCTCGGCGTAACGCCGAGTATGCGGCCGAACGCCGTCGTCATATGGGCGTGGCTTGAGAAGCCGGTCGCCGCCGCAACGTCCGCAAGGTTTGTGCGGGCACCGCGACGCAAGGCCGCCTCAATAAGCAGGCGCGCCCGCGCGATCCTCCGTTCCATGAGAGCCGCGTGCAGCGTCGTGCCGGTCGCTGCCTGGAACGTGCGGGCGAGGTACGATTCCGAGAGCCCAACGGCGCGTGCAAGGTCCGTCAAGCGGACTTCCTCGGCAAGCCGAGCCTCGAAATAATCGAGAATCTGCTTCAAGCGCCGCGAAGTCATGCGGCGTTCGGGTCTGGCTCTCAGCTTGCCGCCGTTGAGCGACTCCGAGACGCGCCGGACTGCGGCAGCAGCAAGAACCTCGAATGCAAGAGGCGAACTCGCCGCGCCAAGCATCATGGCCCGCCTCAGGTTGGTCGCAAGCCGTGTGAACAGAGGATCGGCTACATTGGTAAATTGCGCGAGGGAGCTGCTCACGATTTCGGGTGCAAGGCGTGCGAACATCTCCGGCTCAACCTTCAGCATAAAATATTCTCCACCTCGGTCTGAGGTGGAAAAGATGTCGCAGCCTGCCGGCGTGAAAGCAAGCCGCCAAGGCTCGGCGTCAAAAGGGCGTCGGCGCGAGCTGCCGAAGGCGTGAACGCCGCGTTGACCCTCGAACGTGAAGCCGATCACGTGCCGGGCGGGCGCATAGCTCACCTCGTAGGGCGACGCGGGCAGCACGGTGAACGCAAAACCGGAGCCCTCATGATGCGGAGCCGGGCGGCGCGGGACGATCGCAGTGTTCCGGTTCAATTCCCACATGGCGTCACCGCGGTAGCCCGCAGCGTTAGCGACTTCAATGGCCTCGAAGATCGTTACCGTACCATGCAGCTTTTTGGGTCAAGCCCGTGAAAGCGCGGCGGCGGCCGCCGCGCTAAGCTTTTCCGCTATCGCCCTCCTTGGAAGTGTTGATGAGCGCGCCCAACCCGCTGTTTTGCCTTGCAGAATTGGAAGCTGCGGCCGAACTCGTGCATCGTACGGTGCCACCCACACCGCAATATGCCTGGCCGCTTCTTGCCAGGCGGAGCGGCTGCGAAGTGTGGGTGAAGCATGAAAACCACACGCCGACTTGCGGCTTCAAGGTGCGCGGCGGCATCGTCTACATGGACAACCTGAAGCGCTCGCGGGCAAAGGTGAGCGGGGTGATCTCGGCCACGCGCGGCAATCACGGCCAGTCCATCGCGTTTTCCGCCTTGCGGGCGGGCATTCCGGCGACGATCTACGTCCCGCGCGGCAATTCAACAGATCAAAACGCCGCCATGCGCGCCTTTGGAGCGTCTGTGGTCGAGTTCGGCAGGGATTTCGACGAGGCCCTCGCCGAATCGCATAGGATCGCCGGCGCCGAAGCTCTGCATTTCATCTCGCCGTTCAATCGCGACCAGGTCATGGGCGTCGCGACGTACGCGCTCGAACTGCTTCGCGCGATCGCCGACCTCGACACGGTCTATGTCCCGATCGGCATGGGGTCCGGCATCTGCGGCCTCATCACGGTGCGCGATCTTCTCGGCCTCAGGACTGAAATCGTCGGGGTCGTCGCCCACAACGCCCCGGCAATGGCCCTGTCGTTTGCGGCCGGCAAGCCTGTTCCAACAGACTCCGCGCAAACCTTTGCTGACGGGATGGCGACACGCGATCCGCGGCAAGAGGCCGTGACCATCATCAAGCGCGGTGCGGCGCGTGTCCTGCAGCTGAGCGAGGACGGTATTGCTGACGCGGTGCGGGCCTATTTCGCGGACACGCACAATGTCGCCGAAGGCGCCGGCGCCGCCGCGCTTGCCGGACTGATGCAAGAACGCGCACGCATGGCCGGAAAGAGGGTTGCGGTGATTTTGTCCGGCGGCAACATCGATGCGGCGGTCTACCGGCGAATCCTGACTGGTGAGACGCCGATGGTGGATTGATCCTCGTCGCGCCCCTACGCTCCGACATGAGCAACTGCTAAGGAGTTATAATGACAATCGATGAAGCCCGCGCGTTTGCGCATGAATGGATTGCCGCTTGGAACAGCCACGATCTTGACCGCATCCTTTCGCATTACGCGCCCGAGATCGTCCTGCTATCGCCGTTTGCTCAAAAGATGGTCGGCGACGGCCGCGTCTTCGGCCTTCCGGCGCTGAGTGCCTATTGGAAACAGGCCCTCGACCGCCAACCGGCACTCACGTTCGAGTTTGTCGGCGTTCGTCTGGGGCATCAAGCGTTGACGATCCTCTACCGCAATCACCGTGGTCAACAGGCCGCCGAAACCTTCGAATTCGGCGCCGACGGAAAGGCCGTTCGCTCTTTTGCCTGCTATGGTTGAGCAGTGCGCAGTCACACTTGGCGCCACGGGACATTTGGCGGACGCCGTGGCAATGCCTGCACGATAAAAATGCCCCTTCAGGCGAACGTCCCTTGTGGCACAAAACGGACTTGCCGTGGCCACCCGGCGATGTCCGCCATGGAGGATAGCCGTACATCGCAAAGCTGCGTTGAATTGGTCGAAAATGACTCTTGACGGACCTCAAGCGACGGCCAACTCGTTCGATGGAGCTGTTGCAGAATTACGCCTTCTTGGCCAGGACGTAATCTTGCATGATCGCGGATAAGCGGACATTGCGTCAGTGTCCAGACCGCCGCTCAAATAAATGTTTCAGAGTTTCGCGTCGCAGCATGTAGTATGATGGGAGCTGCCATTACATGCCGACAAGATTGTGATCAAGATAAAAGCGGAAAGCTACACCAACTTTGCCTTCAGAGGTGCACAAGAGCTTTTCCCGGTTGTTTCGGGTCGCGGAAGTAAACGGCGCTGCTCCGTGAACCTGAGTAAACGCGCGGGTTAACTCAGACTATGTCTGTGATTGGCACGTCGTCACGCGACGGTTGACGGTTCTGATCGATGCTATTGGGACGCAGCGGACGTGCGGTGATTGAGCGGAGACGGTCGGTCGAGGCAGACTTGCGGTCCATCCAAACGGTTGACGAGACGGAAGAAGCCTTTTGACGCCAACCTGACGGAACATTGACGCGGCGCGTCTATTATTGCGCCCCAAATGGCCGCACATCGCGGGCGTCGCCGGAGATTCGGGAACACGGATGCGCGTGCCTGCCACGGAGGCATTGATGATGAGGATCACGAAGCGCGCTCTGGTTTGTACGTGCGCCGCACTGGGATGTGCCGCAATATCGTTCGGAGCTCTCATATTTTGGCCGGCACCGCTCTTTGCGTACTCGCTACAAGCGGGAAAAATAACGGTAGCTTCCGACCGCCCAATACCAGCCGTGGGCGGCGCGCATTTTCTCCATGACTGCGAGAAATTGCTTGAGCGATCCCCGCTTAAAGCGGAGCGGAGCGAATACCGGGTCTACGTTACAAACGCGAACTGGCGAAAGCGATTGTTCTTCCTCCCGCATCCCGACGCCTGGGGCATTGAGTACCCCTATCCGCTCGGACGCAACGCCTTCTTGACCGGCGCCGATTTCGACACTGGTCGAATCGTCCACTGGGGATATGTCGGGACGCCGCCACGCACGCTTGCTTATCTGTGTGCCCACGAACTTACCCATGTCATTGCTGATGAGCACCTTGGCATAAGACGCTATTTGGTGCCGCAATGGGCGTGGGAAGGATTGGCCGATTATGTCGGCATAGCGCACCGGGAGACGTTCGAGCAGTTGCGTAACGCGCTGGGTGACTGGCCTGACGATACGTCGACAAGAGTCAAGTACGGCGGTTATCCGCGCTATCGCCTGCTGGTCACATATTTCATCGAGAAGAAGGGTTGGACTGTCGACCAGCTTCTTGCAACAAGACTGACGACCGCTGCCGCGACCCAGATTATGAAAGCGGACGAACGGTAGCCGGCTAAGGCCCGTGTTCCATGTCTGCTTCTGACACGTCACGACGCGACGGGTAGCCGCCCAAACGGACGCCATTGGGGCTCCAGCGGACGCGTGTTCTTCGGAATTAACCGCTCGATCCTGAACCATTGCGAAACTGGACGCTCACTGACAGTCCGACGCCAATCACTCCCGATCCGCCAGATGAATGCAGACTGATCCGAACCCTCCGATTTCGACTTCGAAGACATCGCCGGGAGTGAGTGCCACGATCGGACCAAGAGACCCACTAAGCACAACGTCCCCTGCTCTCAGGGGGCGATCTGTCTGCGCCAGCTTCTCGGCCAGCCAGAGAACCGCCAGGAGCGGGTTCGTCATGGAAGCTGCCCCAACACCAAGCGTCTCTATCCGACCATTCTTCTTGCCAATCATTCCGCACAAAGTGAGATCGCAATCCGTCACCTTGCGAGGAAACATCCCCAGCACATGCGCCCCGCCAGAGCCGTTATCGGCAATCGAGTCCGCGGGACCAATGTCCCAACCTGTAATCCGCGAGTCCAACAGTTCAATGGAACAAACGGCATAGTCGATCGACCTGACGACATCAGAAAGGCGCAATCTTGCGTCGATCAAATCCTTGTTCAGGACAAACGCAATTTCGCCCTCGGCTCGCGGCTGGATCAACGTCTCGTTGGGAACGGTGGCGCCGTTCAGGTACTCGCGACTCCCGAACAAGTGACCGAAGTTTGGCTCGAAGTATCCTAGTTGTTGCTGAACAGCAGCAGAGGTCATGCCGACTTTGAAGCCTGCGAGCGCGTCTCCGTTTGCTATGCGCCTCTTGACGTTTGTGTCCTGAACCCGATACGCGCCGAGGATATTGTCCTTGCCAAGTTCATTTCGAACCGGCGCGCAGGGCACTTTCTTTTCGAATGCCTCCCAGAGCCGATCGGCTACGGTGTCTTCGGTTGCCTGCGACATTGCTCTCCCTCGATCCCTTTCTCAGTCCTACAGCGCCCACCATTCCGGCTCGCTTTGCGAGCTGCGGCTCAGCCGCTTTGTCGTCATCGCGCCTCCGCTATCGGGCGGCATCGCGGCTCCCTGCAGATCGAAGCTCGCCGATATCCGGAGCGAGGCGCCGCGCGAAGAAGGATAGGATCTCGTCGCGTGCTGCGATGGTCAGCTGGCCGACCTCGTCGGTCAAATGGGCCGTCACCACGCTGTACGGGCATGCAACGCGCTCAGCGAAGAAGGGCGCCACATCGGTATTTGCCGCGCTATCGGGGAGCACTCGCCCGACGAAGCGATCGCCCAGCGCCGCCGCGTAGGCGGCGAAGCGCTCGGCGCGGCAGAACCGATCTCCGGCGAAACGATTAGCCAGCACCGTGAGGTCCTCCCGCTCGAGCCGGTCGCGGACGGCCCTGATCTCCTCCGGCGCGATCTCGAGACCAGCGGGATCGTTGAGCGGCAGCGCGGGCTGGCAGAGAACCGGCGCCAGCATCGCCGGGTCCAGCATCGTGGTGAGCGCGAAGTTTCCGGTGAAGCACATGCCGATGGCACCGACGCCGCGGCCGCCGCACTCGCGATGGGCGAGGCGTGCGAGCGCCCACAGCCATTGCGTCACCGGGCTCGACTGGCCGGCGGCGAGCGCGCGAAACTCGGCGCTAACGCAGGCCTGTTTGAACACCGCGACACCTTCCTCGGCGCCGGGCACGGCGCCGTCGCGGCCGAACAGCGAGGGCATGTAAAACCGTGAAGGCAGCGTCCCGCACCCAGCGGGCGAAGCGCGCGACCTCCGGGCTGCTTCCCGGCATCTCGCTCATCACGATGACCGCCGGCCTCTGGCCGGCGACGTACACCCGCTTGGCAACGCCGTCGAACGCGATCTCGCGTCGGGCGAAATCGTCGAGCGGATCGTCCTCTTTCATGCTGCGTACCGGCACGGTTGCGCCCTCTGAGTCTGGATTGTAGACTCAGGAGAGCACAGCTGGGTCCATCTTTGCAACTCAGAAGATCGCGAACCGCCATGGCCGCCCCCTCGCTGAGACGCCGCTCGCCGGTATCGCTACGCGACTGCAATCTGTCCAAGAGCTTCGAACTGATCGGCGACCGCTGGACCCTCCTGATCCTGCGATCGGCGTTCTGGGGATTGCGCCGCTTCGACGATTTCCAGGCGGATATCGACGTGCCGCGCAGCGTGCTCAGCAACCGGCTGGCCGGCCTGATCGAGAGCGGCATCATGGAGCGCCGAGAGTACCGCGAGGCGGGCCAACGCGCGCGCGTCGAGTACCCCTTGACCCGGATGGGACAGGCCCTCGGTCTGCCGTTCATGGCGATGACCGCATGGGGCGACAAATGGCTGGGAGGCGGGACTTCTCCTTTGACGCTGCGGTCGAAATCGACCGGTCAAAAGTTTTCGGTCGCCCTCGTCGACGAGGGCGGCAGACGCGCGAAGGGATCGGACATCGAGATGGTGATCGCCCCCAGATTTGAGCGCAAACGGAGACGTTGAGTCGACCCGTCAGCCAGGCGATGAGGCGCCGAGCTGAGGACACGCGGCTCACACCTTTTCCCAGGAGAAAGCGCTTCGTACCCAAATCAACGAGTCGGGAGAACCGGCATGAAAATTCACGTGAAACGTGCTACTCAAAGACTGCAAGCGCACGTAGTCTGCCGGCTGCAATGCACTTTCGTCTCCTTCTGGTACCTTGCGGCCGAACCGTATGTCCGCTGTCGTGTCAGCGATCGTATCGTAGGCGGACGTGACGCGAGAGGTCGAAATCGACGCGAATGACCGATGCTGTCGAAAAAGTCGACCAATGAGCATTCGACTCGCAAAAGGCCATCACCAACAAAAAAGGCAACTTTTTCGACAGCATCAGTCAAGATCGACCGATTGGCCTCGATGGATGCAGATCCGCCTTAGCCTCAATATCGTCGCTTGAAAGCGTCAGCCGTGGGGGTCGCGACGTGCCACACTGCGACGTGCCGGCGCTTCGTTCAGTCATCGCGCTGTTGGATAGCGAAACGAGCCCGATAGTCGAGTGGGGTGGTGGAGGCCTGCCGCATCAGGCTCCGCCGCATGGTATCTTGGGAGCGAAAACCGCAACGTTGTGCAATCCGCTTTATCGATAGCGTAGTTGATGTTAAAAGCTGCCGAACTGCCTCCGTGCGTAGCGTTTCAACGACGCGCGCCGGCGTCGCGCCGACCGCTTCGGTATAGCGTCGTACAAACGTTCTCTCCGACATGCCCATCTGCGTCGCGAGCGCCGCTACTGAAAGGTCCTCCGTCAGGTGACTTGCAATCCAAGCATGGAGCTCATCGAAAGACGGGTCCTGAGATTGCAGCTTGAGAACCGCACTAAACTGCGACTGCCCTCCGGGGCGTCGGAGATAAACCACAAGTTCGCGCGCAACGGCTAATGCGGCCCCGTGACCGAGATCCTCTTCCACGAGCGCCAACATCAGATCAATACCGGCTGTCACGCCGGCGGAGGTCGAAATCTTGCCGTCACGGATAAAGATTGGCTCCGTCTCGACGCGAGCTTTCGGGGTGCGAGCCGCCAGTGCCGCCGCATCCGTCCAATGCGTCGTGGCCCGCCTACCGTCGAGGAGTCCGATGGCGCCGAGCGCGAAGGCGCCGGTGCAGACGGAAGCTATTCGCCGCGCCCGCTTGGACCGGCTCTCGAGCCAGCGAACAAATTTTGGATCCTTGAGCACCGTGTGAATACCGCGGCCACCGGCAATTACGAGGGTATCGATAGCCGTATCGGGCCGCGGCAATGGAGCGACGTTGAGGGCAAGTCCCGCTGAAGTGATTATCACTGGCTGCCGTGCGACCACGCGCGCCGCATACGGTATTGACGCGTTCCGCAGAGCCATAATCTCGTTAGCTGTCGCCAGCACTTGCAGCGGACCTGCGATGTCCAAAAGCTGGGCATCACCGAACGCAACGATTTCGACGGGTCGCAGCTTTGGCGGTTTTTGCGTAGCGTTTGTCATTTCCGCCACATTAAGCCGGACTAGGATGGGGCGTCCATCCGCAAGAATGCCACCTGATGGCCCTCGAACTTCGGCCCAACTGCGAGTGTTGTGACAAGGATTTGCCGCCGGACGCCAAAGATGCGCGAATTTGCACCTTTGAGTGCACATTTTGCGCGGCCTGCGTCGAACGTAGGCTGCTAGATGTTTGCCCGAACTGCGGCGGCAGCTTCGCTCCTCGTCCCATTCGGCCGAAGACAGAGTGGAGACCCGGCCTGTCTGTCGGCAAGCGACCGCCTTCGGTGAGGCGCGTACATTTATCGTATAGCCTCGAGGAAATTGCGGCGTTCACGCAACGGCTGAAGAACGTTGCCGCGGAGGATCGCTAAATCGGATCGGCAAGATGGTGGCCCGACGATGTCGAGCGGGAACTCTCATCCGAGAACCTGTGTCCGGGGAGAGTCGATGCTGTCGCTCCTTCGTTTCCCTCTGAGGATGCTCACCTGGCTCGAGTGATACGGCTACAAATCTTGCGCGCTATTTCAATTTTGAAAAACCTTTTGTGGGGGACGCACCAACAGAGCGAAAGGAAGTTTTGCGATGGGCGGCAACCGAACTTAGTGCCGTGTTTGGTGGCCTTTTCGGTGGCGGAGGAACTCCGTCACACCGTCTTCGAATCCGTATCACTGGGCGGCATTTTTCCTGGTAGGGAGCCCGGACAGACCGATTCCAAACTTCGGCATCTTTTCCCCGAACTGACCAGGGACGACAGAGCGGTCAATCCCGCTAGCGCGTGAGGCCTGCCGGTGGCTTATTCTCCATTGGGAGAATTTCCTGCGGGGGGCGCTCATCCAAAACCTCTAACGTAGGCTTTGGCCATAGGTAGAATCGCGCGCTACATTCCGCTCTGGGCATTCCGACGTTTTTCAGCATTCTTTACCGCAGCCTTACGGTCGCTGAGCGACTTTTCGGCCGCCAGACGGCGAAAATGAGCAAAGCTCAGCAGATCGGCCTTTCAAAATCAATTCGTGCGACGGACTGCCCATCCGATCAACTTCGCGGGCCAGTCGGCGACGGCTAAGAAAGGCGTGCGCCATCACTACAGCAGTTTCAGCCCCTCATAATCCGATGCTGTCGATCGTCGGGCTCTCGTCCTCGCGGGGCAATGGGTTGCCGTAAATCCCGTCCATGCCGGGAAGCCGGTGCCCCATAAATTTCATCCGGGTTTCGGCCATCATTTCTCGTCGTGCTTCAGCGGCCTTGCACGCATCGTTGAAATTGTGCCGCAGCGAATACATGTCCTGCCTCTCGTTCACGTGGCAGTGCTTCTCCAGAAGCCGATTGTGCCGCTTCGACATCGTCGTGTAGAAATTTGCATTCTTTGCCGGCTCTTTGTCGATGTCGCCGAAGATTAGGGTCTTGGGCTTGGCCCCGGAGGCGCGCCTTTTCCAGAATTCGACGAAGCCCAGCGCGATCAGTTCCTTGTGGACGGGGATTAGGCGCTTGCCTGCAAGAGTCTTCACGCTTCTGCCGTCGGGCGCTGACTTCACGGTCGGAGGGGGCATGACCGCAGCATCGCCTTCATCGTCCCCAACGAAACCCCGTTCCAACTCGTCCGCTTTTTTGTCGGTCCCTTCCTCGCGGAGGACCGAAATGTGCGGACGACCGTTGAAATCCGGCGGCAGATCCTCGACCTGCAACTGCGCCAATTCGTTGGGCCGCGCGCCGGTGAACAGCATCAGGCCCGCCCCTGCGGGTGTGACGGCGGCCTGTGCCGGTTGCGCTCTTGTCGTCGCAATATTTCTTAGGTGAATCAATGACTTATGCTTGGTGGAGCCAGGGGGAGTCGAACCCCCGACCTCTTGAATGCCATTCAAGCGCTCTCCCAACTGAGCTATGGCCCCTTCAGGGATTAAAAATCAGCAACTCAGGCATCGGAAATCAGAGGCGGTCAGGCGAAAATCAGAGAGCGGTCGCCGATGCGATCGGTCTGATGACTGATTCCTGATCCCTGATGCCTGACTATCCTTCCTCCTCGTTTTCGATGTCGCCGCCGATGATATCGGTGACGTCGGCATCTTCTTCCTCCTGCTCCTCGATGAAGGCTGCGTCATCGAGGGACTGGTCCATCTCGACTTCTTCCTCCTCGACCTCGGGTTCTGCCGTCTCAACGGGCTTCTTGGCGGCCGTCGCTTCGGCGTCGGCCTCTTCAAGCGAGACAAACTCGGCCTCCGCGGGCTCGGGGGTAGCGACTTCCTCAGGCGGCGCAGGCGTGGCGCGGGCAGCAGCGGCCGCCGCCGCGTCGGGACGACCGCGTGTTGCAACCGTCGCGACCTCGTAGACTGTGCCGCATTTCGGGCAGACGATAGGATCCTTGTTAAGATCATAGAACTTGACGCTGCAATGGGCGCAGAGCCGTTTGGTGCCGAACTCGGGTTTGGCCACGATCCAGATCCTTGAGCAATTTGGGAGCTTCACTTGGCTAGCCGCGGCCCGCCTGTCAATAGCGGATTGCCGCGGTCGGGGGCTGATTGCGGACCCTCGCGGTCTCCCCGCCACTGGCGATTCCGGGTTTGGAGCACGCCGCTGCGATCTGTTGCACCCAGAAATGCGACTCGCGGGCAGAACTCGGGACTCGGCATCGCAGGCCGTGATAGAGGGTGCACCGGATTTATGAACATGCCCGCTCAAACCGCTCCGCTCACCGCCCGCCACAGCGGTCCGCTGGCGGGTCGCCTGCGCGTCCCTGGCGACAAATCGATCTCGATTCGTGCCCTGATTTTGGGCGCGCTAACCGTGGGCAAAACCGGAGTCAGCGGCCTGCTCGAAGGGGACGACGTCCTCAATACGGCGGAAACGCTGCGTGCGCTCGGCGCCGTTGTCGAGCGAACCGGCAAAGAACAATGGCTCGTCTGCGGCGTCGGGATCGGTGGCTTCGCCGCGCCCAGGGACAATCTCGATTTTGGCAATTCGGGAACCGGCTGCCGGCTGATGCTTGGAGCGGTCGCCGGCTGTCCGATTACCGCGACATTCGACGGCGATGCCTCGCTGCGCAAACGCCCGATGCGGCGCGTGCTGGATCCCCTTGAGCGTATCGGTGCCCGCACGCTGTCTTCAGCCGACGACCGCTTGCCGTTGACTCTCGCCGGCGCTCGCGACCCCATTCCCATCGTTTTTAAGCCGCCGGTGCCCTCGGCGCAGTTGAAATCGGCAGCGCTCCTCGCCGGACTCTCGGCACCGGGCGAGACTGTCGTCATTGAGGCTGAAGCGACGCGCGACCATACCGAGAAGATGCTGAGCCATTTCGGCGCCGACGTGCGGGTCGTGCCGGAAGGCGAGTGTGGCCGCCGCATCACGCTCGCCGGCCAGCCGGAATTGTCACCCCGTCCGATTGTCGTTCCCGCTGATCCATCCTCGGCAGCGTTTCCGCTCGTTGCTGCGCTGCTCGTGCCCGGCTCCGAGGTGATTCTCGAAGGCGTGATGATGAATCCGTTGCGCGGCGGGCTGGTGACGACGCTCGGCGAAATGGGCGCTGTCATGGAGCGGCTCGAAACGCGCGACGAAGGCGGCGAGGAGGTCGCCGATCTGCGCGTGCGCGCCGGGCCGTTGCGCGGCGTCGAGGTGCCCGCACACCGCGCCCCGTCAATGATCGACGAATATCCGGTGCTGGCGGTTGCCGCCGCCTTTGTCGAAGGCACGACCATAATGCGCGGGCTCAAGGAGCTGCGCGTCAAGGAATCCGATCGCCTTGCCGCCACCGTCGCGCTGTTGCGCGGCAACGGCGTGGAAGTCGAGATCGAGGGCGACGACCTGATCGTGCACGGCAAGGGCCGCGCGCCCGGCGGCGGCACGGTTGCGACTTACATGGATCACCGTATCGCGATGGCGGCTCTGGTCATGGGCCTCGCCAGCGAGAAGCCGGTGACAATCGATGACGGCGCGTTCATCGCCACGAGCTTTCCCGGCTTCGTCGAACTGATGCGCGGCGTGGGCGCGGATTTGAGCTGACGGCTATCGATAAAGATCGGCCCGCGTCGGCGGCAGGCCGGACGGCCCGCGGCGGCGCGGCGACGCCAACGTCTGATGCAGGTTGAAGACGTTGCGCTCAAACATGATCGAGCTCATGCTCAGATAGGCGAGCCACAATCGTGTCTTGGTCTCGCCAATCTGAGCGACCGCGGCGTCGTAGTTTTTGAGCAGCCGGTCGTGCCAGTGCCGGCAAGTGCGTTGATAGTGCTCGCGCCAGTTCTCGATATCGTGCACCTCGAAGCCGTGACGTTCCAGCATAGTCACGGTGTTGCCGATGTAGTCGAGGTCGCCGCCGGGGAAGATGTATTTGTTGAATAGCTTGCCCTCGGTGCGGCGGCGGCGAAAATTGTAATGCTTCTGCTTGCCGGGCCAGGTGATCGCGTGATGCAGAAACAGCCCGCCGGGTTTTAGGAGCCGCTTTACAGTCTCGAAATATTTGGCGTTGTTGTCGGGCCCGATGTGTTCATGGGTTCCGATCGAGACGACCTTGTCGAAAATCTTTTCACCTTCGACCAACGAATAGTCCTTGAGTTCGATCTTGACCAGATTCTCAAGACTGAGGCGTCTTACCTTGGCCTGGCCGTAAGCAACCTGCTGCTCGGAAAGCGTTACCCCGCAGGACGTGACGCCGTAATGCGTCGCCGCGTAGATTGCCATTGCTCCCCAGCCGCAGCCGATGTCGAGCATCCGCTCGCCGGGCTTAAGCCGCAGCTTGCGGCAAATCATTTCCAGCTTGTCCTGTTGCATCTGGTCGATGTCGTTGTTCCAGTCGGTGCAGTAAGCGCAGCTATAGACCATCTCCTTGTCGAGCCAGAGTTCGTAGAATGCGTTCGAAATGTCGTAGTGATAGGAAATGTTGCGCCGGTTCTCCTCCGGATCGCCGCTGTTGCGCTTGTCGCTCGACAGTTCATCGAGCGGCCACGGACCACCGCGCGACACGAAAAGAAATTTAGCAACGACACCGAGAACGAGCCTTTTCTCGAGCACGCGCAGGAATTCCTTGGTGTGCATTTTGGGCCGGCGTGCGACGATGTCGAACAGGGTGCCATCGCGCAAATCGAGGCGCCCGGTCACCCAAAGATTGAGAAGGGTATTTAGCTTCGGCCGCCGGATCAGCGCGGCAACCGCGCCCTCGTCGGCGACATGAAGCGCCAGTGCACCGGGTGCGAGTCCATCCGGTATCGTCGAGCCATCCCAAAGAATAAATCCGACATCGAGGCCGAGCCGATCCCGCATCTGGCCGAGGAGCTTTTTAAGGCTGGAAAGCCGACTCTCAGCGAACATTCGGTCTCCTGATGATGCCTGCTGCCTTCGGGCATCAATCGCTCGGCGCAATGATCATTCCGGCCGGGCGATTGTAGCCGTTCGCATCATGCGCGCGCCATAACGAGGACCGCATTCAATCCGCCGAACGCAAACGAGCTCGACATTGCCTGACCGATCGGCGCGTTGCGAGCGGTGTTGGGCACAAAATCGAGATCGCAGTCCGGGTCGGGCTCTTCGAAGTTGGCGGTTGGCGGGATAATCTGGTGATGCAGCGCGAGCGCCGTCGCAGCCAGCTCCAACGCCCCCGCGGCGCCCAGGCTGTGGCCAAGCACCCCCTTGCTTGACGACACCGCCAGACGTTCGGCGCTCGCGCCAAATGCTTTTCGCAGCGCAATTGTTTCGATCCGGTCGTTCAGAGCCGTTCCCGTGCCGTGAGCGTTGACGTAATCGATGTCCTGCGGATTGGTCTTGGCATCGACCAAAGCGGCGCGCATCGCGCGAGCGGCGCCATCGGGATCGATGGCGATGATGTCGCCGGCATCGGCGCTCATGCCGAAGCCCAATATTTCGGCATAAATCGGCGCGCCGCGCGCCATCGCGTGGTCGCGCGTTTCCAGCACCACCATTGCCGCGCCTTCGCCAAGCACAAGTCCCGATCGCGTTTTCGAGAACGGCCGGCAGGTGTCGGCGCTCAGCAGCCGCAGCGCCTCCCAGCACTTGATCGTGCCGACCGTCAGGCAGGCTTCGGTACCGCCGGCGAGCGCGACGGCGGCCTGCCCGGTCCTGACCAGTTGAAATGCCTGCCCGATCGCGTGCGTACCGGACGAACAAGCGGACGCGATCGTGTAAGCCGGACCCTTGATGCCGAGATCCATCGAGACTTGGCTGACCGCGGCGTTGACCATCCAGCGGGGAATCGTCAGCGGGTGGACGCGCGGGGATTTTTGCCCGTAAAGCTTATAGTAGGATTCATCGACCGAATTCTGCCCGCCGGCGGCATTGCCGACGAGGGCCGCCGTTTGCGGCGCAATCTCCTCGGAAATGTCCAGGTGTGCATCGCGCACCGCGGCTCGCGCGGCAACCACCGCGAACTGGGAAAATCGATCGAGAAGACCCTCGCGCTTTGCATCGAAATGCTGGGATGGTTCGAAATCAAGCACTTGAGCCGCGATCGTCGTGGTCAAACGTTCAGTCGGCAAAACCGAGATCGGGCCGATGCCGGATCGTGCTTCAACAAGGGCCGACCAGAATCTATCGATGGTGCTGCCGATGGGAGAAACGACGCCGATACCCGTGACTACGACCCGATTCATCGGCCGGCTTTCGCCTCGATTAGCCTCTCCACGACATTTGCGATGTCGCCGATCGTAGAAAATTGCATCTCGCCGCTGTCATCGGGAATTGCGACGCGCTTTTTCTCATCTGCGTTGAACGGAATGCTGATATCGAATTTTTCCTCGAGGCCGAAAACGATTTCGATGACGTCGAGCGACTCCGCCCCCAATTCGTCAAGTCGCGAATCGGGGGTCAGCCGCTCGACCGGGATCTTGAGCGACTTCGAGATAATGGATCTGACCGCGTTGATAATTTCCAAGTCGTCGCTCATGTCCAATGTTTGCACGCGAACGTCTCTATCCGACAAGGCCATTATTGGCTATCCCCGTGGTCGATCTCAAGCCCGCCGGCGCGGCACGCCGGATCGTCAGCGCTCAAGACCGTCGGTCGACGATATTGTGCGCGCGTTCGCTGGCCACGTTAAGCTCCCTCTCCAGGGTGCCGCGCGCCTGTTCAAGCGCCGCGGCATCAGCGTCCATGGCAACTCGGATCGGGTTGCCGATAATAATCGCGCCGCGGCTGAACGGCACGTTGATCTCCGAGCGGTCCCAACTGTCGAGGACGATCCTGCGGCTCGTCGCGAAGGAAACCGGATAGATCGGACGGCCGGACCCGCGCGCCAGCGTGACGATGCCCCGTCCGGCAACGCGGGAAATTTTCGGCACGTCGGCGGTCAACGCAACATTCCAGCCTTCCGCGAGCAATTCCAGCATGCCTTTGAATGCGACAACCCCGCCTTTGGCCTGGTACCGGCCGGCACTGTCTCCGGAACCGCGAATAGTGCCGATGCCAAGCCGTTCGGCGGCAATCGCGTTGATTTCGCCGTCGCTATGGCGAGAGATCAATACCTTTACGCGGTGGTGCCGCCGAAGGAATGGTACCAGAAAATGCTGACCGTGCCACATCGCAATGATTACCGGCTGTTCCGGCTCGGCACGCTGATAAAAATCCGTTGGCTCGATCGTGAAGCGGCTGGTGTTCCAGACGAAGCGCAAGTATTCGGCTGCCAAAACGCCGATTGTCTTCTGCATCCAAGGCTTGTTTTTGAGTTGTCTTCCGAACGCCATCGACGCGCAACCCTTGGTCAGCTCACTGTCGGCGTGTTGCCGAGGCAAAGCGGTGCAGACGTTTGTAGGAACAGGCTTGCAGCGGTACTCTTGGTGTTTGCGGAATCATCTTCCCATCCTTTGATCTACCCGCTTCCCGGCCAAAGTCCAACGGTTCCGCGGTGCCTCGGCCGGCGCGAAAATCTGGAGCAACGATGATCATCGCCATCGATGGACCGGCCGCCTCGGGCAAGGGCACGATTGCCCGCCAGATAGCGGCGGTCTACGGGCTGCATCATCTGGACACCGGGCTTCTCTACCGGGCGGTGGCCAAAGCCGTACTCGACGCCGGATATTTGCCCTCCGACGTGGCGCGCGCGACGGCTGCGGCGGCCGCGCTCGATCCGAAAGAGTTCGACGATAATACGCTGAAATTGCCGGCCATCACCGAGGCGGCGTCCGTGGTCGCGGCGGTACCCCAGGTCCGCGAGGCATTGATGAACTATCAGCGTCAGTTTGCGATGCGCCCGCCTGGCGCGGTGCTCGACGGCCGCGATATCGGCACTGTCATCGCCCCGGGGGCCGATGTGAAGCTCTTCGTTATCGCCACCCCTGAGGTCCGTGCGGCGCGCCGCGCGATCGAGCTTCGTTCGCGGGGAGAAGCTGCGGACGAGCGCGAGGTTCTGGCCGACCTATTGCGGCGCGATGAGCGGGACGCCAGACGCTCCGCCGCCCCCCTTAAGGCGGCGCCCGACGCGCACTTGCTCGATACCACGCATTTGGGTATAGACGCCGCGTTCCGGGCCGCCGTTGACATCATCGAGGCTGTTCGAACGGGCCGAAAGCGCAGTTGACAGCGGTTTCGTCATTGGAGGTAGAGCCCGTTCGCCGCCCCGTGTGCCGCGCCCGGCAAAAGCTTTGTCCCGATCGCTTGGCCTACAAACCCCAACCGCCGGCCCTACCGGCGGCTGCCGTGCGTTCGGGATGATTTCAATCACGGGGTTCGGAGTATTTATGGCTCAAGCTGTCGCCACCGCGCCGACGCGCGAGGATTTTGCCAAGCTGATCGATGAATCTTTCGGCGATGGCCATTTGCAGGAAGGCGCCGTCGTCAAAGGTACGGTCGTCGGCATTGAAAAAGACCTCGCTGTCATTGATGTCGGGTTGAAGACTGAAGGCCGCGTCGCGCTGCGCGAATTCGCGGGTCCCGGTCGCTCGGCCGAGATCAAGATTGGCGACACTGTCGAAGTTTATCTTGAGCGCATCGAGAACGCGCTCGGCGAGGCTGTGCTGTCGCGCGACAAGGCGCGCCGCGAGGAAAGCTGGGGCAAGCTCGAGAAGGCATTCCAGAACAACGAAAAGGTGCAGGGCGTCATCTTCAACCAGGTCAAGGGCGGCTTCACCGTCGATCTCGACGGCGCCGTTGCGTTCCTGCCGCGTTCGCAGGTCGATATCCGGCCGATCCGCGACGTCTCGCCGCTGATGAACCAGCAGCAGCCGTTCCAGATTCTCAAAATGGATCGCCGGCGCGGCAACATCGTGGTGTCGCGCCGCACGGTGCTCGAGGAGACCCGCGCCGAGCAGCGTCAGGAGCTGGTGCAGAACCTCGAAGAGGGTCAGGTGATTGACGGGGTCGTCAAGAATATCACCGACTACGGCGCGTTCGTCGATCTCGGCGGCATTGACGGGCTGTTGCACGTCACCGACATCGCCTGGCGTCGTGTCAATCATCCGACCGAAGTGCTCAATATCGGCCAGCAGGTGAAGGTCAAGATCATCAAGATCAACCACGAGACCCACCGTATCTCGCTCGGCATGAAGCAACTGCTCGACGACCCGTGGCAGGGCATCGAGGCGAAATACCCGGTCGGTGCTCGTTTCACCGGCCGTGTCACCAACATCACCGACTACGGCGCGTTCGTCGAGCTCGAGCCCGGCATCGAGGGCCTGATCCACGTCTCGGAAATGTCGTGGACCAAAAAGAACGTGCATCCCGGCAAGATCGTCTCGACCTCTCAGGAGGTCGAAGTGCAGGTGCTGGAGGTCGATCCGGTCAAGCGGCGCATCTCGCTCGGTTTGAAGCAGACCATGCGCAATCCCTGGGAAGTGTTCCTGGAGAAATATCCGGTCGGGTCGGAGGTCGAGGGCGAGGTCAAGAACAAGACCGAGTTCGGCCTGTTCCTCGGGCTCGACGGCGACGTCGACGG